>JAWQFQ010000088.1:0-34187 GCA_035967975.1 Scytonema sp. PMC 1070.18 | reverse complement strand
GAGCAATTAAAGTCTTTGAAACTGATGGTTCAAAAGCTAAATCAAACTTGCCAGTCAACAGCTTACCTGTTTTAAAAAACATTTGACGGGCAAAGTACACACCGTTGTTGTATAGCTTACCTGCTTGTTGACAGAGGTATTCTAATAACGCTTTTGTTTCATCGTCAGGAGAAAGCAATATTTGCTGCACCCCTATTGTTTTCTTTTGTTTTTTTGCCATCGTTCGACCTCAATGTGCTATACATATTACTATAGCAATATCTACAGAGTTTAGCCATGCCATTCCAGAAAAAACACAAATTAGGTGCAAAACCAATAAATACCGAAGCTTTTGATAGAATCCCTATATCTTTCAACGTCCGCAACGGAGTTAGAGAAAAGTTAAAAGCTATCCCTGACTGGAAAGAAAGACTAAGGCTAGAGCGCCGGTCAAGTAGAAGTATTTGACATAAAATGCAAGATATGTATCCCGTGTAAATCTAACTTTTAGGCGCTTAGGTTTTATGCGTTCGCGTAGCGTCTCCGAAGGAGAATCGCTAAAAACTAGACCTCAAAATTTAGTCTGAAATAGGCGTTTTAACTTATTCACATAACTCTGTTTTTGTCAACCGTTATTACTTGACCGGCGCTCTAGCTATTGACAAGCTAATAGAAGAACAAAGCGACTAAAGTCGCTTGAGTCGCTTCCCTCTCAGGGCTAAAGCCTCGCTCGTTTCCCGCATACCATGAATTATTATGAATGTTAAGGGAGTTCTAAATCGATAAAGTCTTCAAAAATTTCTTGTGGTACGGGCGTCCTCGCCCGTGAATGAGTGGAGGTGAATGAGCAGAGGCGGGCGAGACGCCCGCTCCACAAGAAGTCAGATTTATTTAATAGATTTCTTTAATTGTATACAAAAACACAAAAAAGCCTTTATTCCTCTTATCGCATAATTAGCAGGTAAAACAGGATAAAATTATGCGAGAATTTTTTTGTGGGGATTGAACATTTTTCCGGTTAACGAAAGGATATATTACAACACAGTGCGGTCATGATGGTATGACGAAAGTCATATATTTAAAATGACTTTCATCTATAGATTTGCTTAGTTAGATTAGCTATTGTACAAGTAGCAAACATCTAACTTCTTTGTTGTTTATCAACTTATTTTGACCGATATTCAGACATCACCCAATAGGGTGAACCGACAGGATGATGTAGGCGAGACAACTTTTAACTTAAATTTTGGAGAGAACTCATAACAATAAAAACGCAAACACAATTGTGCAAAATTTAACTTAAACCCAAAATAACAGGCTAGGCTCCCACACACTGAAGGTACCTGTTGACATTACATTTTTTAGGGGTCAAGTATGAAACTTATATATTTTACGACTGCATCCATAGCTGTGACAGCAATTGTTGCTTTCAGTCAAGCCCAAAATTTCTATTCCAGTTCAATGTGTTTAATCACCGATACAGCATCTTCCGTGGGAAGCACTTCACAAACTGAAGCTGTGTACAACTTTGTAGAAGCAAAAATTGACCATACTGTCAACTAATATAGTCAGCATTCAGCAGTCAGCATTCAGCAGTCAGCTATTAGCAATCCTAAATCATTCGTGAAAAGTGAGAAACCCGGTATCTTGAAGATACCGGGTTTCTGTGGTCTGGGGAGTGTCAATCAAACACATATTGTTCCGCCACTTTCCAATAACGGGAAAAGCGTTTGAGGTCAATATAGCCATCATAATCAAAAAATGGTTCTACCTCAAAAACTTCCAATTTTAAAGAATGCTCAATTTCATCACAAATATTGTTAAATCGTGGACTAGGACTGTTGGCTGTAACAACTTTACTAGCGTTATTTTCCTGAGCAAAAGCTAAAACTTCTTTCGCTACATCGCCACGACGAATATCAACGGGTAACTCCAGCAAGCATTCGTAAATGAAAGTGAGGCGTTTGAGAGAGAGATGCCATTCTTCTATCAAAGCATCATCCCACACCCAGATAGCAGGAGTATCAGGGTATTCTTCAAATGCAGGGTTTTGAGGGCTGAGACAGTCGCCATGTACCCAGATGATTGGTTTAGTCATGAAATTTTAGGTTTTCGCTTCTATTTCTTATTCTTGCCTTTTTTCCCTTTCTGCCAACTTTGGCTGTTGGGTTTTTTGGTAAATTCACCTTTGGGAAACAACCGCACCTCTATGTCTTCATAACTCCCCTCAAAGTCACAATGACCGTACAAAGGACATTGACGACAATAAACGCCTTCCGTATAGCGTTCTAAGTTCTGGCGGTTGAAAAAATAAGGTTTGTGACTAAAGGTACTAGCTACCCACTGCCATGACATATTATTACTAGCTGGGTCACCGTCTAAAAGGTGTTGGAGAAACCACTTTGCCCCTGCTTGCCAACGGATACGCCGCCAGTGGACTATATAAGCTGCTATCCACATCCGTGCATGATTGTGTAGATAACCTGTTTCACGCAATTCACGGCTGAAACTGTCTATGCAAACCAGTCCTGTCGTTCCTTGTTGGATGTCATCGGGTAATTCTGGTGCATATTCAGAGATGGTGTAACCTGTTTTATATTCTTCTTGGTCTTTCCAAATACCATCTCCCAACTTAACATAAAGTCTTTGCCAGTAGTCACGCCAGCCCAATTCATTAATCAATTTTGTCGCATCATCTTGGTGATTAACCTTCTCAAGGACATAGTCCCTAACTTCACGCAAACTTATCACACCATAGCGAAGGTAGGGAGAAAGCCGAGTTACAGCACCTGTAAAAAAGTTACGTGTTTTCCCGTATCTTGCGGGATCTACTTTTTGCAGCGCTTTGTTAGCCGCTTTTCTCCCACCTAAAGTTTCACTAATATGGTCATCACGTTCTGCAGCTTTGGGAAATTGTTCGCTGAGGTAAGCAATCAATTCATCACGGTTAGCAAACTCACGTCGCATATTGTCCTTTCTCACCAGAAAATTACCTATGTAAAAACTGCTATAGAGGCACAATACTTCTTTGTTGAACTATAATTCAAGTTATACAAGCTCAACATATTACCCCAATTTCTTTAACAGAGAAATTTAGACTTTAAAAATCGATCCCACTTCCGATAAAAATTACGATTTTGCATAATTGCGGGATGTTTTTGAATCATTGTAAACAAAAAAATCTAATCTCTTTGCGTACTTCTCTTCTCTTCTCTTCTCTTCGAGACGCTACGCGAACGAGACGCTACGCGAACGAGACGCTCCGCGAACGAGACGCTCCGCGAACGAGACGCTCCGCGAACGAGACGCGACCCGATCGCGTCTTTGCGGTTCAATAATTCATCCCTATTTTAAGCAACGCCAAAATCACAATATAAAATGTGCGATCGGCACTTATACTAAAAACGGTTTAAAGCTTTACTTTACAAAAATACCAAAAGCTTTATTACGCAAGCCTTCTGCCATTTTAAAAAAGTTCAGCTATTAGCCGTTTGCAGTATACAAAGGTAGGTGTTCTATTACGTTTAACCATTCTTCTGGTTCCGAACTCAAAGCAATTAGCTCTAAATCTTTAACATATTGTCCAATAGTTCCCCGTAATTGATGTCCGAATATCAAACCTGCAAACTCTCGTCCCTGACGTTGCCAATCTTCAGCTAATGCCTTAAAGCGTATATCGTGTGTAAATATTACCCTTCCCAAAATACGAGCACGCTCCAAAAGTTCGTCATCTTGTAACGTGGTGGTGCCATCTTCATGAGTTGTAAGTACATCTACCCCACGGCGGCACAGCTGATCGGTGATTGCTAGAGGTATATGCACGTCCATATATAGAGATACTGACACTTACAACAACCCTTTAGCACGCATCCGAATAAAAAACGGAGATTGAGGTGACTGAGCTTTATCCAATTCTGCCTGCTCCCATTCTGTGCGAATCTCACTATCGATTTCCTCTTGATGGTCGAAATAGTAAGCCATTGCTGTATGCGCTTCAGAAGGTGTTAAATCAGGATGCTGACGGCACATTTCCTCCACTGACCAACCATATGCTAGGTAATCCATGATAATTTGAGCAATACGCACACGGGGTAGGCGTCGCAACCGCGCTGGTTCGCTCAAACTATTTTTTTCTATGTGAGGATAAACTATTCTACTTGTCATGGAATTTCGTCAAGCGCAAAGGGTGTTTGCTAACCACTACTGACAATGTGATTATAACTGGTATTTGCGAAACACGGTCTTTTCAAACGGATTTGATAAAATTTCTTACAAGAATAGAGTGTATAAGAAAACAAATTTTAGTTGTATAAATTATGTCTAATCGTCCTATTTACTTAGACTACCATGCTACTACACCCATAGATTCACGGGTACTGGAAGCAATGCTACCCTACTTCACAGAACACTTTGGTAATCCATCAAGTATCAATCATCTCTACGGATGGGAAGCAGAGGCGGCTGTTAAACAAACACGAGAAATTTTGGCAGAAGCAATCAACGCTACGCCAGAAGAAATTGTTTTTACCAGTGGTGCAACTGAAGCGAATAACTTAGCTATTAAAGGTGTTGCAGAAGCTTATTTCCAGAAAGGTCAACATATTATTACCGTCACGACAGAACACAATGCAGTCCTTGACCCTTGCAAGTACCTCCAAACTCTTGGATTTGAAGTTACATTTCTTCCAGTGCAAAAGGATGGATTGATTGATTTAACCGAGTTGGAGAAAGCCTTCCGTCCCGATACAATACTTGTTTCCGTGATGACGGCTAATAACGAAATTGGGGTATTACAGCCTGTAGCAGAAATTGGTGCAATGTGTCGCGATCGCAATGTCCTGTTCCATTCTGACGCTGCACAAGCCATTGGTAAAATTCCCCTTGACGTACAAGCGATGAAAATTGACTTGTTGTCCCTGACAGCGCATAAGGTCTACGGTCCCAAAGGAATTGGTGCTTTATATGTTCGCAGGCGCAATCCCAGAGTGCAACTTGCTCCTCAGCAACATGGTGGTGGACACGAACGGGGAATGCGTTCTGGGACGTTGTATACACCGCAAATTGTAGGATTTGGTAAGACAGTGGAGATAACTTTACAAGAGCAACAGACAGAAACTCAACATCTTACTCAGCTCAGGCAAAGACTATGGGAACAACTTTCTCAGTTAGAGGGAATTCGTCTGAATGGACATCCCACTCAAAGATTACCAGGAAATTTAAATATTAGTGTTGAGGGAGTGGATGGAGCTGCATTGCTTTTGGGATTGCAACCAGTAATGGCGGTTTCTTCCGGTGCGGCTTGTTCCTCGGACAAAACTGCGCCTTCTCATGTTCTGACCGCACTAGGACATTCAGAAGAACTAGCATATGCTTCGGTGCGGTTTGGGATAGGAAGATTTAACACAATTGAGGAAATTGACAAAATAGCACAATATACTGTGTCTACCATCGAGAGTTTACGTAAGCACGGGTATCAATACTTGTCGGTTAATGGTAGTTGAGGACCAGAAACCCGGTTTCTTGAAGAAACCGGGTTTCTAATTTGTAGCACAATATGCTGTGTCTACTATGGAGAGTTGACGCAAGCACGGGTGTGGGGTGTATGGGTTGACAAACGGGAAACTAGACAGTAGCAACTGAACCACCATCTACTCGCCAGTTAGCACCGAGTACAAAGCTCGATTGTTCAGAACATAAGAATGCTATCACAGCTGCTACCTCTTCAGGTCGTCCGCGCCGCTTCAGTTCAAGGTGAGGTCGATTTTGGTCGAGGAACTTGGAAATGGCTTCATTAAAACTAACGTCCATTTCTTTCGATAGTTTTTCCATCATGGCGTCTGTCATCGGGGTAGCAATAAAGGCAGGGGAAACCGTATTTACTAGTACGTTATCCTTTGCATAAGCTTTGGATAGATTTTTGGCAAGGTTAACTACTGCAGCTTTACTGGCGCAGTATGGCATTTCTTCTGGGTAGGGTTGTACCGCATCTTCCGAACTGATTAAGACTACTCGTCCCCAACCTGTTTCACGCATTGATGGGATAAAAGCACGACAGGTACGAACTGCAGCCATGAGGTCTACTTCTATGGTTTTGTACCAATCCTCGTCGCTCAGTTCGAGAAAATCTCCCGTAGCACCCGTGATTCCAGCTGCATGAACAAGAATGTGAACTGTTTTGAAGCGCTCAAGTATCTGATGCTTGGCTGTTTCTAACTCGTTTTGCTTGGTGAGGTCTGCTTGAACTGCAACAACTTCTCCATACTTTTCAAGTTCTTGAGCTGTTTGCTGAAGTGGTTCTGAGGTCTTGTCTATAAGGGCTACTTTTGCTCCCTCTTGTGTAAGCAGTCGGGCTGTGGCTTTTCCTATACCAGAGTCTCCTCCAGTGATGACAGCGATTTTGTTGTTTAAACCAAGATCCATATGTAACTTTTCCTTCAATTAACGACTACTTTGGTTTTGGGAAATTGATAAATCAAGGGGAGTATATATCTAAATTTCCCATATTCTAAATTTTTAGAGAATTTTTGTATTTTTATCTTAGTTTATTCAAAAATCTCTCTTTTTTTCAACGAAGGAACGGTATATTTCTTAAAATATATTTTCTATCTTTAGGTGGTTGTTAGGTTGATTTTTAATGAATACTCTGTTTTACTCATGTCATTCTTTTTGAACCGCAGAGGACACGGAGGGAAAAGAGAGTGGAGATTAATGTAGTGATTCTCATCCTAGTGAGGTACATCAAGGGAAGAATTAACCGCAGATGAACGCAGATGTTGGCGTCAGCCTTGCCGCAGGCTACGCAGATGAAGTTTTATTTTTGTAGGTTAGGAAACGCTATATTACAAGGGATAGTTGAGAGGATGTTTGAAAAGTAGTTGGCTGTAATTTCAAGCACTGGTTAATCCCCCCTAGCCCCCCTTAAAAAGGGGGGAAAATCTCTAATGGTCCCCCTTTTTAAGGGGGATTTAGGGGGATGAGAAATGTGCATGCTACTGACGAGAAGACTTTTAAAACATCCTCTGAGGCAATACTGCAAGGGATAAGTTAAGAAATAAATTTCACCACTCTTAGCTAAAGTCAGATAAATCTGACTTTATATGGTTTTTAACTCGTTTTAACGGGTTGATCGCATGATCGCCCAAATTTTAATTTAGGGCTTTGTTCTGCGTTTTCTTCTGAAAGAGAGATTTAAATCTGATTTGATTGGCATAAAGTAAGTGGAGAAAGAGTGGAGTTTGGTGTTGCTGTCTAAAACTTCACTAGGAATCGTTGTTATACAAAAGTTATGAATATGCAACAGATTGAAGGCACCGTTGCGAAGGTGAATGAATTGCAAGACGGTGAAATGCGACAGGTTTGTGTTGGTGAAACGGAAGTTTTACTTGTTCGATTAAATGGAAAGTTTTATGCTACTGGAGCGCACTGTTCTCACTATGGAGCACCTCTAGCAAAGGGAGTTTTGAGCGGACATCATATTGTTTGTCCTTGGCATAATGCTTGTTTTGATGTGTCTAATGGCGACCAGATTGAGCCTCCTGGTTTAGATTCTTTGTCTTGCTACTCGGTCCGAATTGAGGGTGAAAATGTTATTGTTGGTGTACCAGAAGATACCAATGGGCTGAGACCGCGCTCTATGGTGGATTATAATCCAGAGGATGACAAGCGTATATTTGTGATTGTTGGAGCGGGAGCAGCTGGTGCTCATGCTGCTGAATCTCTCCGAGAAGCGGGGTATCAGGGGCGAATTGTGATGGTGACTCAGGAAGATATGTTACCTTACGATCGCACTAAGCTGAGTAAAGCTTACCTCGTTGGCAAAGCTTCTTCAAATCAAATGCCTTTGCGATCGCCTGAGTTTTACAAAAAGCACAATATTGACATATTTCTCAGTACAAGAGTTGTAGAAATTGATGCAACAGCAAAAAGGGTAACCTTTGCTAATGGAGATTCATTGACTTACAATTCTCTACTGTTGGCGACTGGAGGAAAGCCTCGTCAGCTAGATGTTGCTGGAGCAGATTTGCAGAACATTTTTACATTGCGTAGTTTTGAAAATGGCGATCGCATTTTAGAAGTGGCGAAGCAAAAAGGTCACGCAGTCGTGATTGGTTCAAGTTTTATCGGAATGGAAACAGCAGCAGGACTCACTCAACAAGGTTTGCAAGTCACAGTCGTTTCACCAGACTCCGTACCTTTTCAAAAAATCTTGGGCGAACAAATTGGAAAGCTTTTTCAACAAGTTCATGAGGAAAAGGGCGTCTCATTTCAGTTAGGTAGAAAAGCATCCCGATTTGAAGGAAAAGGTAAGGTAGAAGCAGTTGTTCTAGATAATGGCGATCGCTTAAGTGCCGATTTAGTTATTGTTGGAATTGGCGTACAACCTGTTACAGAAATACTCAAAGGTGTCAATTTACACTCTAAAGACCAAAGTGTCATTGTTGACGAATATCTGCGTGCAGCAGATGGATTATACGCAGCTGGTGATATTGCTCGTTATTTAGATTGGCGTACAGATGAATCCGTTCGGATTGAACATTGGCGACTCGCCGCTCAACATGGAAGAATTGCAGCATATAATATGGTAGGACGAAGCGTCAAATTTCGTGGTCTTCCCTTTTTCTGGACAAAGCAATTCGACTTTCCTCTACGCTACGTTGGACACGCCGAACAATGGGATGAAATTCTTATAGATGGCGACTTACAAAAACACGAATTTATCGCTTTTTACATCAAAAACAACCAAGTGTTAGCAGCTGCAACCAGTCATCGAGATACAGAAACAGCTGCCATTTCAGAACTAATGCGCTTAGAGCAGATGCCAAATCCAGATGAGTTGCGACGCGGTTCAATTGATTTTGTTAAACGAGCATCGTCAAAAAGTATACCAGTTTTTAACTGAAGCTACTTTGATTTGTAAAAATTGCAACTCCCCAGAAACCCGGTATCTTTGAGATACCGGGTTTCTCGCCTTTACGAAGGATACCCCAATACTTGTCGGTTAAGCCCTAAATTAAAATTTGGGCTAAAAGCTCAAACCCGTTAAAACGGGTTAAAAACCATATGTAGTCGGATTTACCTGACTTTAGTTTTGCCTTTTTACTCTTGCCGTGTTGTACTAGTCCCAATATTAATTCCCTAAACTAACGGGTTAAGATTGTGTTGCGCCCTCATCTGAGTAATTGAACATAAAAACAAATTTACTTTTAGGTAAAATCAGGGTTGGTAAGTAAAGCGGTTGATCGTCCCAGTTCTTCGTTTTCTCTCCTTTTTGATACGCCACAACAAGCGTGGGAACATCTGGATAATTAAGTTTCGCTTCTGTCAACCATTTACTTGTACCAAAACCAAAACCATACCATTTTCCTGGTTCTCGCCGTTCCATATTCAACCCTTTATAATCCTTTCCACGACGAACATTGAGGCGACCTTTTTTAAGACCTTGAGCTTGCATTGCCTTTAGTGACTGTTGAACTCGCTTATCCTCCCACTTATAACCATCAACCTTCTGACTGACCATGTGTGAAAGTATTTCGATTAAAAAATCTATTTTCACTTCATAATATTCATCATTCATGACATAAGGTTGAAGAAGTGTATCTAATCTTTGCATACTGTGCTTTGTTTCTGAAGCTTTATAGAGGGGTGCATCAGGAAAAATATGGGAACCGGGAGTAAATGCATCAATATTAGCTGGGTTTAAGACACAAGAACGTGTAGGTTGTAAATATTTTCCAACCCAAACTGGCTTAATCTTAATATTATTTAAGTCATCTCCTATTGCTTGACGCATACCTTCATCAGCTTCATGAATCGAGCGGAATGCTTCTAATATGTGCTCTGGTAAAAATAAACGGGTGACATCTTTGAGGCGCTCACGATAGCCATACATTCGTGCATGCTGATGCACAGTATCCATAACTTTTTGTTTAGCATCGCGTCCGTAGTAAGTAACCATCAACCCTTCAATAGTTACACCTCGTCCCAATCTATTACCACCAATTAAAATATTCATACCAGAAGCATATTTTGGTTCTTTATCTGGACTATTAGCATTAATAATTTTTGGTATCGTTCGCCGTAATTCATCTTTTAGGTCTTCAATTAGATCCTCAAGATCAGGTAAAATTGCTGTTTTCGTTAATTCTTGATAAGCTTCATCCAACATTTTCAAAGCTTTCTTCTGTTCTGTCGCTGATGATTGACCTCGAAGTGCTTTATCAAGCTTTATAATAAAGCTGCTTATAATTTTATCTAAATTGCTATGGCTATCCTTCTTATAGCAAATGTGCGCCAAGAAAGAATATATCCCTTCTGGCTCTGATTGCATCTTATATATTGACCCTAAGAAGAAACAACATAGAGCAAGGATAAGACCTTTTGGTGTATTCCAGTTATTACCAGGATTTTCTCCTTCTTGTTGCTTCAATTCATCTATTTCTGTTGCTTCTACAATTATACAATAAGAGCTATTTTCCTGAAAAAATAAGTCCCCTCCCATATAGCTATCACCTGGTTCGGGAAGAGCCGCGCAAAACACGGGTTTACAAGGGTGATCGAGACTTTGGAGTAACAAACTTTGAGGAGTAGCAGTAATCTGTAAATATATGTGATTTGCTGCTTCTTGGCGAACTTTACCAATCTTCTCAAAGATTGCACTATCTGAAACTACATCTTTACCTTCTTTTGCTTGTTTGGCTTCATTTGTATTCAAACTAGCATTGTCTGCTTCATCATCAAAGATTAAAGTTGGGACAGCACTTGCTTTTGCAAATTTGAGAACTTCAATTAAATTATCTAAGTGATGCACATTTTTAGTAGAGACTAAAACAACACCAGTATCCCTAAGATAGGGAATTAACTTATTCTTTGCAAAACTCTGCGGGTCCTTTTTCCACTCTTCCCAATTAAATATTACTGGTCCCCCTCGAAGTTGACTGTTAAATCTATCTGCAGTTTGTTTTCCTAACCAAGTATTATCAGAGGTTAAGACAATGAAACAGCGAAATTTATTTTCTTGAGCAATTGCTAAGGTTGTAATAATAGTATTAGTCTTACCACTTTGAACCCTTCCGTAAATTAAGCCAGTGGTATTTTTTGGGATATCACCTTGATAAGGATTACTAACAATACCTGTACCTCCAGCACCAACATCACCGCCACCAAAATTCTTAGTGTAGACATCAACACAGTTTTGAACGATTTCACTAGCGGTTGTTTGTAATTGTGTTGCTGCTTTTCCTCCTATTTTTGTCTCAAGTTTCTTTAGCAACTTATCAATACAAAGCCCATTTGTTATAATAGTGAGAATTTTATTCATAATTTAGCATTTTGTCCTAAAAACTACACGAGGCCAGTCGCTTTGAGGTACAGTTTGTAACATCTGCTGCCTACCAGGCCCACTTATATAATAACTACTACGAGGCTTTCTAGACACGGAAATATACTGATCGGCAATGCTACTTGCGTTATCTATAATGCTCATAAGGCGTTCTTTAGATACACAACATATACCATCTTTATGACAGATAAAAGCGATGAATACCAAACAGTTAGAGTACTTGCTATGTAAAACCTTCAAAGCATTATCCTCTTGAGTACTAAAAGTGAAAGACCATGCTGATTTTGGTTTTTTTGAATGTTTGAAGAGAACAGCAGACTGATGAGTTTCAGTTTCAATTAAGTACATTGACGAATGTATTAGAGAAGCCGGAATGATCGTAACTCGACGTCCATAGTTGACCAAACGTACAAATGCGGCTCCTTCAAGCAATTCGCAATCGTTAATCACTTCTGTATTTACGTATTTACTTTAGTATATTTACCATAGCATAAAGTACATTAAACATCTTCTAGTTCTGGGGGGTGACAAGCGCTCTGAAAACCTTGCTCGGTGACACGAGCTGTGAACGAGCGGAGGCGGGCGTCCTCGCCCGCCCCACATTCGGTCCGAGCTTATGTCTTAGAAGTCCTTTACTCCTTTCCCGGTACAAAACTACCGACCTTGAACCTTCTCGTTTCGTCTCGTCTCTTCTCTTCAAGACACTGTGCGTTTAGGAAGTGTCCTCAAGGGAAGGCGGTTTTTTGTAGGTAATCTTCTGGCGGTTTGGGAGTAGAGTATATTTCGCCCACAGCATCAGGGGATACAATTCTATTGCTGAAGCTGGCTTATATCCTGCACGTAGGCAAAAACCGAGTTTGGTGAGAATAACGATGCTAAAAAGCTTAATTTTGCCTTTAGAAACCTGGTTTTTTAGGTCATGTTGAGAATAGTGTAAGATATTAGATAGGGCAATTTATAATATTTTGCCTCTGTCTTAAGGATTAATTTTGGAAAATTTTACTCTATAACCTTGAGTAGATTTCTAGTAATAAGTAAATAATTATACTGAATCAGATTTTGCATAAGTCGGTCCTATCAAGTCATGAATATAAGACAATTGCCAAAATCGTAGAGAGTAAAATTTTACAAAAAATCTTGAAAAAGAAAATAAATAAATCTTTTCTCCTTTACAAGAAGAAATATCATAAATAAAAATAATTAGTAAAGCTACTGAAAAATTTCCTGACTTTGGTCAGTCCATACTGTCAATAGGAGGAAGCAGAAATTGGAGGAGAGATGTAGGAAATGAGGGATATTTATCTGTTGGCAGCAGGGTTGTTAACAGGCGTGATGATACCAGTATCTACTGTTCCACAGCTATCAGCTATTCATGCGAAAGACAATGCAGTCGTTTGGAATCCCAACGAAGATGTACACGCGCATGGGATTCAGAAAATAGGAAGCAGTTTTGAAGTTTCTTTCCCGGAAGCAAGCTATGGAGGTTTGGAAAACCTAGCAGAAGCATCTATCAAGCCGAAGGTGCAACAAGTGGTGACTCGCCGACCAACATCTGGACGCCAATTATACCATCAACGATTGGTGGAATTAAAAGCAAGTCAGCCTACTACAAATTTAGATGAAAATGATAGTCTACAGTCATTGTTAATATCCGGAAACAAAAGTCAACTCACATATGAAGACTGGAAAAGCTTGTTAACAGTGGAAGCCAAAGCAATGTCTCGAAGACAAGGCTCTCATAGCTTAGGTATATTAGTTGGCGATTCTTTGAGTTTGTGGTTTCCTCCAGAAAAATTACCACTAGGTCGGTTATGGCTGAATCAGGGAATATCAGGAGATACTTCTGGTGGTATTCTCAAACGGCTTTCGGCTTTTTCCAAAACCAAGCCGGATATTATTTACATTATGGCTGGTATCAATGATTTACGAAAAGGCACGGCAGATGAAGTTATATTAAGTAATTATCGTCGCATTGTTCATAGTTTGCGTAAAATTCACCCAGAAGCGAAAATTTTTATTCAATCGATTTTGCCAACTCGTTTATCTAATATTCCTAACCACCGTATTCGTAACATAAATTATCAACTAGCCCTCATCGCTCAAGACGAAGGGGCTGATTATTTGAATCTTTATCAATGGTTTACAGATTTTCAAGGCAATTTGCGAAAGGAATTGACCACAGATGGATTACATCTGAGTAAAGAAGGTTATGATGTTTGGCAATCAGCATTACAGCAAGTCGAAAGTCAGCAAAATCTCAGTAACACAGTTATGAACCGTTGACTCAAACAAAGCGTTAGTTGTCTTGTGTTTGTTGGTTTTCCTGCTCAGTCGCTTGCTTAAAAGATCGCAATTTCGATTGAACATCAACTGAGGGCTGCTTTTGCTTGTCTTGCTCTATGGTCGGAACCACAATCGCAGGTGGATTGGACTGATTCGATTCCACATTAGACCTTTGTGAAGGGACGACGACAGAAGAGCGATCGCGCTGAGGGGCTGGTTTTGGTGCTTCAGAAGCATCACCAGAAGATGGTGAACCAGAACTACTGCGAGTGTCGCGAATTGTCCGCAGTCTTTCCACCAAGGATGGTGAGGGAGAAGACTTCGGAGAAGGAGACGACGAAGAACGTGAAGAAGATGAAGAAGGCGAAGAGGAAGCTTCCTGTGTTTGTTCTTGGGGTTGGCGACGGCGTGACCTTCTTGAAGTAGTACTAGATGTTTCTGGTGTCACATTACGCTGGGGTGATTCTTCTGTTGAAACACGACGGTAACGCCTGCGTCGCGATGAACTCGAAGTCGAAGTCGGTTGTGATTGGACTGGTGAAGACGAGTTATTTTCTGTGGCGGTGTTTTTCTCCTGATTTGAAGGTGATGGTGTAGTGCTGACTTGAGGGAGTTCTTTGAAAACATCGTTGTTACCTTTTTCCTCAGCCGATTGTGATGAGGGCTGCGATCGCTGCGAGATCGTGCTGGTAATAGCAAAACTTGTAGTCGCAGCTACCAAAGCTACACCGAGACCAATTAATAGTTTAGGCGATGCTAGTTTCTGATAGATTTTATTGAAACGAGGTGGAGAAGCAGGAGTTTTTGGTTTGCTGGAAGCTGTTTTCTTTGGCGTCTTTTCTGAGTATTCCTGAGCCGATAAATTCACCGTTGGGACTGCGTGAGTGACAACTGGTTGGGGTGCAACACTTCCCGCCTGTCCAGGTAATAAATGCAACCAGTCCGTAACTGATTGGGGACGAAAACGAGCCTCTACCGCCATACCCCGCATCACCGCTTGATTCACAGCCGCACTGAGGTGGGGTTGTAACTCACGGGGAGAAGACATTTGCTCGCGATCGCGCAGCAATGCTGGTATAGGGACTTGTGCTGTCAATAGCGCATACAACGTTGCAGCCAAACCATAGACATCCGTTGCGGGAGTGCGCGGTGCTTGCGATAGGTACTGCTCAATGGGAGAATAACCTTCCGATACCATCCCCGTGTGAGTTTGCCGAATCCCATTATTAAATTCCCGTGCAATGCCAAAATCAATCAGCACCACCTCTTGCGTTCCTTCACGAAGAATAATGTTGTCTGGCTTTACATCCCGATGCAGTAATCCATTGTTGTGTACAACCTGCAAGGCTGCCCCAATTTGACGGATATAATGGATTGCTGTCATCTCTAGCAATGGTGTTCCAGGTAAGATAAACGCCTCTGCTAAGGTTTCCCCCGGAATGTATTCCATCACCATGTAAGGCAACCCATCTTCGACAAAAAAGTCACTTACTCGAACAATATTTGGGTGAATACACGTAGCTAATCGCCTAGCTTCATCTTGAAACTGACGCTCAAATTTGGCAAAGTCAGGATGCTGTCGCAGTTTCTCATTCAGAGTTTTAACCACTACAACATGATGTAAGTAGTGGTGAGTTGCTTTGAACGTGATCCCAAAGCCACCGCGACCTATTTCCCGGTCTAGAGTGTATTTCCCACCCTGCAAGGTTGTACCAGCTAACATAGTGATTTTAGATTTGCGATTTTAGATTTGTTACTAGTCTATTCGTTCTTGAATTTTCGATTCGGGCTAAATTGTAACTGCAGATGAACACAGATGAACACAGATAATCTTAAAATATCTATCCGCGTTCATCCAGGTTCATCTACGGTTCAAAATTAAAAACGTTGACCAATACCAAAATGCAATCGACTTTCCCCTTGATCGTTCATACCAAAATCAGCCCGAATTAAACCCAAGGGTGAGTTAAGACGGATACCAGCTCCATAGCCAAAACCCGTCCCCGGTTTGTCTCGCACTCCCGCAGGATTACCTAACACAGTTTCACCAGTCCCTAAATCTGAAGCAAAGTCAGCAAACACCACTCCTCCTAGCGCATCCCAAATAGGAATAGGAAAACGATATTCCGCCGAAGCCAACACATAAGTGCGTCCACTGCCGATATCACCTCCATCATAACCGCGCACCGAATTTGGTCCTCCTAAGTTAAAACTTTCATAAGGTGGCAAATCACCAATTACTGTACCAGCTTGGAGATTCAAAGCAAAGACCTGCGGTTTTTGAGAATCAAATAACTTCACTGGTGTAAACTGGCTGTAATTTGCTCGCAGACGGTTCATAGAAATATCACCTTCTCCAAAAGGAAGGGATTGTTCGGTACTGAGTTTGATAATAGAACCTTGGGTCGGATTCAAGGGGTTATCGCGACGGTCTTTAACTGCTGTTAAAGATACGGTCGTTAGGTCATCAATACCAGTACCGCTAAAAGATAACTGATTCCCTTTCTCATCAGTTGGGGTAATGTGCCCATCGCGATCGCGTATACTAACACGAGTATAATTAAAACCCAAAGAAGTATCCCAATCATCAATGGGTCGCTGTAAACTGACACTCCCTCCAATCCGACCTTCCCGGACTCTATCACCATCTAGCAGCTTAATATCACCATCAAAGGTATCTGAGAGTCCTCGTTTGCGGAAGAGATTGACACTGTAACCCAATCGGTCTGCATTTGTGTCTCGATAGGGACTGGTAAACTTACCATCAAATTCAAAGTCACGGCGACCAACTTGCAGGTTACCACTTAAAGAGTCGCTTGTACCACCAACATTTTGGTCGCGGTAAGTTAATGTACCTACTATTCCCTGGTCTGCATTATAATTACCTCCCACATTCACAGAACGTGCGCCAGTTTCCTTAAGTTGGTAAACAACAATCAGCTTTGTCGCGTCCCCTTCCAGGGCTACGTTCACACTTTCAAACAAACCTGTACCATACAACTTCTCTAGGTCTTGTTTAACTAAGCTTTCTTGGAGAGGGTGACCGGGCTTGAGTTTGATTTGCTGTCTGAGAAATTCTGGTTTGGTACGTCCTTTGACTGGCTTACCTTTGTCATCGACTGTCTGACCGTCTTGGTTGACAAAGCGAAACTGAACTTCACCGACAACACCTTCAGCAACATTTACAGTTAAAATTCCCTCACGACTAGGTGTGATTGATAACACCCGTGCAGCATTGTAACTATTATCTGCGTACCATTTATTAATTTGTTGGACTGCTTCCTTTAGGGCTTTAGGACTAATGGCTTTACCTATCAGGGGTTGAAAGGGTTCCCTAGCCACTTGGTAAGTGAGCGCTTTTGCCCCGGAAAGCTGGATGGAGCTTACAAAAACAGGTTTGACCTGATACACTACACTCAAGCCATCAGGAGTAGTTGTACTATTCGCACGCGCATCGATAAATAAACCGGTGTCTAAAATAGCTGCAACATCTTTTTGCATCTGAGTTTGACTGGTTTCTCCCCCTGCTTGAGTTTTGATAACGCTGCGAATAATCTGCTGCAACTCCTCCGTCGCTCCTACGATCTGTACATCTGTAGCTGTGACGACCAAATCATTCTCAGTTACAGGAGTGACAGGAGAAGAAGAGGAAGTGCTTGAGGGGACATCATTACCTTTGTTACTTTGCTCCCTATTTTGCTTTTGGGAGAATTGTTCTACGACTACAGTTTCTGGTTTGGAAATAGCTTCCAACCGTGTGGGTGTGTTTTCAATTGCTGGAACGACCAAGTCATCCGCTTGTTCATTTTGAGTAGGGGTATTGGAGGGAACAGCTATTGCTTGCTGGGTAGTATTACCAGCTGCCAAAGTTGCTAAAGTAAAAATTGCAGCAGAAGAAAATCGCATAATTGTAGCCTGATTTACTGGGAGTTAGCTTGTACATTTGTACAGAGGTTGGGTGATGGGGATAAGACTAACTTCCAGCCACCGAGCCGATTTATACCCCCATTTGTTCCTCTTGCCACAAAAGACAGTTCCTAATCAATTTTTGTTTCTCATGCATGATTTATCACAGGTACCCCTAGCCTCCCCAGACCCCGAACAAACTTCTCGCCTACGGTTACTTGCTATAAGTAACGGACATGGAGAGGATGCGATCGCAGTCCGTATTTTGCAGCAACTTCAAGAACAAATTAATCCACCAGAAATCTACGCCTTACCAATAGTAGGACAAGGACACGCTTATCAACAGTTTAATATCCCTCTCATTGGTTCAGTACGTACTATGCCATCTGGTGGTTTTATATACCAAGATGGACGCCAATTAATGCGAGATGTACAGGGAGGCTTGATACAACTAACGATAAGTCAGATGAAAGATATTCGTCAGTGGGTCAATACTCAAGAAAAAGCAGGGAAGAGGAAAGCTATCTTAGCAGTAGGGGATATTGTCCCATTATTGTTTGCGTGGTTGAGTGGTGTCAATTATGGCTTTGTGGGGACAGCAAGGTCTGAGTACTACGTACGAGATGAAGCTGGGGTTTTAAAGCGCAAAACTAAAGCCGCATGGTTGGAAAACTTTTCGGGATCGGTTTACCATCCTTGGGAACGTAAGTTAATGAGCGCTCCTAAGTGTCAGGCTGTTTTTCCCAGGGACTCTCTCACAACAGAAATATTACAATCGCTGTCTATTCCTGCGTTTGATTTGGGTAATCCGATGATGGATGGTCTAGAACCGTCATTTCCCACGCAACAGTTTTACAATCCCAATGCAGAGAAGCAAGAAATTGTTCGCCCTTTAGTTATCACTCTCCTCCCTGGTTCTCGTCCTCCAGAGGCTTACGCCAATTGGCACCAAATTATGATAGCTGTGTCTGCATTGATAGAACTTTTTCAAGAGTATACTGTTACCAAATACACCTATAGAACGCTTGTGTTTTTATGTGCGATCGCAAACACTTTGCACTTTGACAGTATGCGCCAAATTATTCAATCCCAAGATTGGCGTCTCCACGCTGAATCTCCCATCAAAATTCCCGATGCAAATGCCTTGACATTTAAACAAAAAAGTGCATATCTGATTCTGACGCAAAACGCCTATAACGACTGCTTGCATTTGGGAGATTTAGCGATCGCAATGGCAGGAACAGCAACAGAACAATTTGTGGGTTTGGGTAAACCAGCAATTACTATACCTGGAAAAGGTCCCCAATTTACTCCCGCCTTTGCAGAAGCCCAAAGCCGTCTGTTGGGATCGTCTATCATTTTAGTAGATGAACCAATAGCAGTGGCAGGAGCTGTGCGATCGCTTTTAGCTAATCCAGATAATTTCCAAGCTATTGCGGAAAATGGAGTGCGACGCATGGGGAAACCGGGCGCTGCGGAAAGAATTGCTGAATGTTTGATGAAGATATTTGGCTAAGGGCTAATAGCTAATGGCTAATAGCTAATTGTTATATGTATGTCGGTTGATAGATATTGAGGTAAAGGCTGAGCACGAAGTGTAAAATTGTGTAAAAATAAAGAAAAGCTTAAGAGGTTCAAGACTCGTGATAACTGCCAAAATGATACAGCAGCTCTGGGCCATAATTGAGTCTACCCAAGTGAACACCCTGCTCCAGTTTGACGATACTGCGTTGGTACAATTGCTCCTCCAGCAATTAAAGACCATGCAGGGTCTAGACGCCCAGGCAGATAGCAGTCTCAATAATTACATTAAATCTAAACTCCCCCTAATTCGTGACACCGCTGAAAGTCGGCTATCCTTCAGACAAGGTAATGATTAGTAGGGGAAGCATAATTATAGCTTCTTGTCAAGAATATTTTAAGACTTAAACTAGTACAATATGAATCACTGGCTAGGAATTGCCCTGGTAGCTTATCTAATTGGAGCAGCAATTGAAGGGTTAAGCACAGCCAGTCAACTAATTGATGCAGCACCAGAATTAGCTGAACACACACAAGACCAAACCCCAGACTCTACCACCCCACCACGCTCAAGTTGGCAAATTTTTGCTGCGATCGCTTCGGTGAGTATCTGCGGAGCCTTCTGCTGGCCCTGTCGCCTGATCCACCGTTCAATCAAGGAAAATATGTCATCTAAAGAATAGTCATAAATTATTGCGTTCGTAGTAGCGCTTTAGCGCATGCACCACAACTACAACCCCCTCCAAATCAAAAAGTCTCAAAAAATCTCTTGTGGAACGGGCGTCTCGCCCGTTAGCAATCGCAAAGTAGGCGAGGACGCCCACCCCACAAGATAGTTTTAAGCTGAAAACTGAACTTAAGGCTAGGGACAAAGCCAGAAAATTGTAGTAATTTGTTTGCAGTTATATCTTCTCGTCTTTCCTAAGTACAGCTTTTTCTGAGCTTGTAGCATTACAGTTCGTAGTGAACTCATGCTTTTATCGTGCTACGAAAAGCAACGACTTTTCGAGAAGCTGTTTCACATCTATAAGTCTACGCAGATGTTACAAAACCTTGGTTTTTAGGAATCTGTGTAGATTCGTATGGTATTAATGCGGTAGGGGTGCAATGCTTTGCGCCCTTGTAAGCGTTTATTGATGTAAACACTATTGAAATTAATCAAGAAGAATATTGTAATTGGTTGAATACATGAGATAATTAAAAGCCAGAGAAAATTTACTACCTAAAGATAGATTCTTAAATCTATCATAAGAGGTCTGTTTTGCCCTAAATTAAAATTTGGGCTAAAAGCTAAAACCCGTTAAAACGGGTTGGAAAAAGCTGCGAAATTTATCTCTTGGTTCTATGCCTTGCAGTCTTGGAAGCACTATGGTTTATTTAAGTGAAAACTGGTGAAAATCAAAAAAGTAGCCAAAGTCACTTTTAAAGTTTTGACAACTAATATAAATTGAATAATGAGTTTGTTTTTTTCAAGTGTTTCGTGAAAGTGGTCGAAATTATCAGTTATTAAGAATACAAAAACGTGGCTGACTAAGCTAACTTTTTAGGGGTGCAAATTTCATGACAAAATGCAACAGCGATCGCCGATGGTGGCAAATCGGGATTACACTGGCTGCAACGAGTGGGGCGTTATTTTGTTGGAATAACGTAGCAGCACAAGTGGTACTTGATCGCACGATGGGTGCTGAAAATTCTATTGTTACACCTAACGTCGAGATTAAAGGATTGCCAAGCGATCGTATTGATGGAGGAGCAATTCGAGGTGCTGAACTCTTCCATAGTTTCCAGGAATTCAACGTGGGGGAAGGGCGAGGAGTCTATTTCAGTAACCCGATTGGAATTGAAAACATTCTGACTCGGGTAACTGGGAAAAATGCCTCAAATATTTTTGGAAGACTTGGTGTGTTGGGTAACGCCAACTTATTTTTGCTCAACCCCAACGGAATTATTTTTGGTCCCAATGCTTCATTAGATATTGCTGGTTCCTTTATGGGAAGTACAGCAAATAGTTTAAATTTTGCCGATGGGACAGAATTTAGTGCGACTAATCCTACAGCACCACCATTACTTATCATGAAAGTGCCTTTGGGCGTGCAATTTCCAAAGGAGCAACCAAAGGCGATTGTTAATACAGGGAATTTATCAGCAGGAACCAGACAAAACCTTACCTTACTGGGAGGTACAGTCGTCAGTACTGGACAATTGTCAGCGCCGTCTGGACAGGTTTCTGTAGCAGCCGTACCGGGTGGGAGTGTGGTAAAGCTAAGTCCAACAGCACAATTACTCAATATTGATATTCCACCATCAGAAGCGGGTGTAAGTTCATTGGAAAATACATCATCATCATCCGCTTCTTTGACCGAGTTATTGACAAGCAACAATGAAACAGCCTATCCAGGATTGACGGTCAACAGCAATGGACAGGTGGAGTTAGAAGGGTCTAGCTTACCTATAGTAGATGGTGATGTCGTAGCACGTAATGTCACAGCCGAAACAGCAGTATTGTCAGCAAATCATAATCTGACATTGGTAGAAAGCCAATTGAGCACAATAGGAGATTTGAACCTACTAGCAGGAGATACAGTGCAGGTGCGCGATAGTGTGGCGAATCCTTTTGTTGCTCAAGCAGGAGGACAATTATTGGTTCAAGGTAAGCAAGGAGTTGATATCTTTGCCTTGAATCATCCTTCCAGTGGGCTTGTTTCGGGAAAGGATATGGTGTTGCGATCGGCTAACACTGTGGGCGGTGATGCTCACTACTGGGCTGGAGGTAATTTTCGGATTGAGAAACTGGATCGAAGTTTGGGCGGTTTGTTCAGTCCTTATGACCCAATTATTCGCTCTCGTGGAGATGTTAGTTTTCAAAGTTACACAGGAGGTTCGCTGCACATTTTTGCTGGAGGGAGTGTAACTATCGACGGTAATGTTGAGATTACAGGGGCAGATGGAACGAATGGATGGACTGATACAGAACCAGTAATACTATCAGATAGGACTCCAGTTGGGAATCCAGAAAATTCAGCAGGAGGAATTGATGGTACACAATTTCCAACTTTAGATATTCGAGCAGGTACAACCAATGTTGGTATTCCAGAATTTACGCCAGTTCCTTTTCCAGGTGATGGTAATGTTATTGTTCCTAATCCTCAATTTCCAATCACCATACAAGACATCAGTCCTGACACTCGAAGAGAAGGTGCAAAAATAACAATCGGAAGTATCAGCATACAAGGCAACGGCCAAGTGTTTTTAACCAATCAATATGAGCCAAATCTTGCTTTACCTGGTGGTTCAATTGAAATGACAGGTGGAATAGATACACCTAATGGTCCCTACTCAGTTGTTGCCTACGGCGATCCAGTCACGATAGATGCTAGAAGCAATGTCACAATTGAACAAGGTATTATTACTGGTGCTAGTAGTAGCATAGGTAGAGGTGGGGAGATCAAGATTCTCAGTCGCGGAACAATTGAGCTTAATCAGGGAGAAAGTGATGGAAACTTTGGCTCTATTCGTGGTAGTCTAGTTTCTCTAACAAACGGTGATGGTGGAAACATTACCCTTACTGCAGATAATGACATTATTGCAAGAGGGAATATAACTTCTGAAGTTTTGCAAAGTGAGGGAAATGGTGGCGACATTATCCTGACAAGTAATTTTGGTAAAATTGATACAAGTAATGTAACTATAAAGTCTAAATCTAGGGAAAGAAATGAGGAAAATCCCGACACGAATAATAGTGGGCGGGCTGGAGATGTAACTCTCCAAGCTTTTCAAGATATTCGCTCTGGTAATATAGAAGCATCAAGTAATAGTGATGATAAAGGATTCAGCACAATCAAACTAGAATCATCACAAGGGTCAGTGATTTTAAATGGAGTTAGATTGACTACTACTAATACTGGCACCAATTACGCAGGAGACATCTACATTAATGGTAGGAATATTCAGATTACTAACACTGGTCGTGCTCCTAACCAAGGTATTCAAAGCCAAGGTGTGAATGGACGTGTCTTTATAGGAATTGATGAAGAAGATAATATATCTTCTAACAATATTACTATTAGGAATAGTAGGGTAGATACTCAAACTATTAATGGAGTTACAAGTGATTTGACACCTAGTGAGGGTGATGGTATAAAAATATCATCATTGGGAAACATTGAGATTAACCACTCTTTTTTGACTGCAAATACTAACTCAGAAGCGCCTTCTGGGTCTATATCTTTGATTGCTGGAGGCACCGTTGACATCAAAAACAACAGCACTATCAGCATCAGAGTGAAAGAGAATGCCACAAGTCAACAACAACAGGTTAATTTTACTCCTACTATCTCGCTCTATGGCAGTTCTGTCAATATTACAGACTCAACGCAAGTAAGTGCGAGTACCTTCAACAGTTCAAGAAATGCTGGAGATGTGATTGTAAGTGGCATATCTGTGTTGTTAAGCGGCGACGGAGGCTTATTTGCTCAAGCAACTGAACAAGGAACAAGAGGGTCTGCCGGAGATATAGGAATCATTACAGATGAACTAAAAGTTGAAAAGGGAGCAGCAATTACTGTTAGTAGCCCAGAAGGAAACGCAGGCAATTTGACAATTGTGGCAAAAAAAGTTTGGCTAAATAATGGACAACTCCTTGCAATAATTGGACAAGACAATGCTGACCCAACAGAAGGAGGAAATATTCTTATCTTCTCAGATAAAACAGTACGAGATGGTGTACTTAATGTATTTGATTTAGATGTATTTGGTACTGTACTCAGGATATTACAAAATCCAGAGTCAGTGGATATGAGGAGGTTAAAAGAGCTTTTGTCTAACCTAGAAAGTATAGAAAATAACATAAAAACTGCAGAAACGAGGGCAGACGAACTGGATTTACAGTTCCTCTCATTAATAAGAGAAAGAGAAGAGAGACTCAGAGGAGAAAGCGTGCCGGGTTCTCCTCTTGACCTACTATATTTAGCTAATGAGAGCCGAATAGAAGCTGATGCCCGGAAAGATGCTAGCGGTGGTAACGTAGCTATCAACACTAAACTACTGATTGCACTTCCACCAACTGGGAGCAATGGTAGTGACATTTCTGCTAACGCTACCGGAGGTAGTGGTGGTGTCATTGCCATTAGAACTGAACCTCTGGGTATCTACGGCATTGAATTCCGAGAAGGTACAACAGGCACTTCATTCAACGACATTACTGCAAAGTCTGCACAAGGTTCAGATGGCATTGTGTCAATTCGTCTACCCGATGTCGATCCCAGACGTGGATTTCTTCAGTTACCTGAGGACTTGGGTGATTCTTCAAAATTTATTCAGTCTGCTTGTCCGGTGGGTGGACAACGAGCGACGAGTCGATTTGTCGTTACCGGGCGTGGGGGATTACCACCCAATCCTGGTTTAGCGCTCAGTAGTGACATCCTTTTGGGAGATGAGACAACAACCGCCTCGCCTCCGGAAAACCTATTGGAGCAAACCAGTTCTACAGACTCCGCTTATGTCCGTAATGTAGAAGCCCAAGGTGTCGAGATTGGACTGAAAGGAGAAATTATTCTGACTGCTAATCCTTCCAAACTTACCTCTTCCTATAGCCCTTGGCAAAGGTTTAAAGGAGGTTGTGATGAACAGTAGTTTTCAGAATAAGTGCATAGTAAAGCTTGGGCTTGCAATGACGACTCTTACCTTGAGCCTCGTGATCGCCATTTGCGCCCGTGCTATGGAAGTGGCTCAGGTTAGCGCACCTAATGTCCCTTCTTTACCAAACTTACCACCTCCCCAAGATATCGTACCGCCCTCTCCACCTGAGCCTTTTGAAAAGCCACCAGAACCTTCACCCCCACCTCCTTCGGAAGACATTTTACCCAAACCACCTACCCAACAACCGCAGCAATTTCCTGAGGCGGAGTTCCCTGAAGATTTTCCAATAGTGGTGACACAGTTCAAATTTGATGAGAGTACTGTCTTCTCAGATAAAGAACTACTTCAAGCGATCGCAAAAGCTCTAGAAATTGACATAAGCAAACTTCCAGCAACTGAGAAAGACTCACCTATAAGATTAACTTTTGCCGAATTACTTCAAGCCCGTTCTGCAATTACCCAACTTTATATTGACAAAGGTTACATCACCTCTGGAGCACTGATTCCACCACAAACAATTCCACCTGGTGGCGGTGTTGTCACGATTCAGATTGTGGAAGGTGGGATTGAAGAGATAAAAGTGACTGGAACTCGTCGCTTAAATCCAAGCTATATTCGCAGTCGGGTAGCCTTGGGAACGAAAAAACCTCTGAATCGCGATCGCTTGCTAAACGCACTGCAACTACTACAACAGCCACAAAATCCCTTTCAGCAGTATCCTCTCATTCAGAGCTTATCTGCTGAGTTGTCTACTGGTTCGAGCTTTGGAAATAACATACTAGAAGTAAAACTAAGAGAAGCAAGAACTTTCCACAGTGAAATCATTCTTAATAACAACCGTTCTCCCAGTGTGGGTAGTTTTCAACGTGGTGTTGGGTTAAGAGAAGACAACTTGCTGGGAATCGGGGATAGCTTGAGTGCGGTTTACACAAATACCGATGGCAGCGATGAATTCAACTTTGGCTATACTATACCTCTTACTCCCCGAAACACAACCCTGACTCTGAGTTATAGCACCACCTCAAGCGACATTATTGAAGAACCCTTTGACGAGTTAGACATTTCTTCAGAATCGCGAGAATACCAAATCACTCTTCGCCATCCAATTATTCAAACTCCTACTCAAGAACTAGCCATTGGACTAACGGGTTCTCATCAGCAAATTGAGACTTCCTTGGGCTTTAAAAATATTGGACCCTTTCCAGTTTCACCTGGAGCCGATTCAAGAGGACGCACGCGCATATCAGCACTGCGTTTCTTTCAGGAATGGATTCAACGTAGTGATAACTCAGCTCTAGCATTGCGTTCTCAATTCAGTTTTGGACTAGATGCACTGGATGCCACTATTAATGAAGTGGAACCAGATAGCCACTTTTTTGCATGGAGAGGACAAGCGCAATGGGTGCGTCGGTTAGCGCGAGATACCCTTTTGATAGTGCGGAGTGACTTGCAAGTCGCAGATAGAAGGCTTCTATCCTCTGAACAATTTGGACTAGGCGGTCAATTTAGTGTTAGAGGATACCGTCAAGATGCATTACTAGCTGACAACGGTGTCTTCGGTTCTGTAGAAGTACGCATACCAATTCTACGCATTCCTAAATTACCAGGACTTCTACAAGTCGCGCCCTTCGTAGATGTTGGTACGACTTGGAACAACTTTGATACAGCAGCTTCTGAGACTGACACTTTGGCGTCTGTTGGTGTCGGTTTGCGTTTTAGGATAGGCGACAACTTGGACGCTCGTTTTGACTGGGGTATTCCCCTTATATCTATTAATTCTGACGAAAAAACTTTACAAGAAAACGGTTTATATTTTTCTATATTATGGAACCCCTTCTAAAATGTCGATTTTTAAAGCTTTGCGATCGCGCAGGGTCGAGAAGAAGACACCGCACAGTAACCACACTCCTGCTAGTTCTGCTAGGACTCTTTTTAACTCTTGGCGTTCAGCAGTTGTTTATAGAAAAAGTAATTGGAACAGAGTCCAAAACAACTGAATTAATCTGCTCAAGAACACCGTCCCTTTCTCCAGAAGAGCTAAGTCGAGAAGGTAAAGATAGTTATAATAAAGCACAATTTGACTCAGCTAGAGATTGTTGGCAAAAAGCTGCTACTGCTTACCGTCAACAGGGAAAAGAAACGGAAGCTATCAATAACCAAATTAATCAATCTCAGGCGGAGCTGGCTCTAGGTTTATACCCACGAGCTTATAATACACTTCTGCAAATCTATAATCTAAAAGACTGCACATCCTTACCCCAACAAATGGAAGGTTGTACGACTCTTTCACGAGACGAAGAACAGCGCAAACAATACATTGATAATATCAACAAACAAGCAGACTCTCCTACCAAAATTTCTGGTCTACGCAATTTGGGTACTGTTTTACGAGAACTTGGTGAACTAGATTTGTCCAATCAAGTCTTTTTACTGAGTTTGCAGAAGGCTCAACCTCAAGAGCAAGCAGCAATTTGGCTTGACTTAGGTAACACCAGGCGAGCATTGAGTAGTAAAGAACAAGACTTATATAGCCGTTCTCAACAACTAGACAATTTCATTTGTGCAGTTGTATTTGGATATGAAGCTAACAATGCTTACCAAAAGGCTGTAGCTCAATACAGTTCAGTTAACCAACCTCAAGAAACCCGGTTTCTGCGCTCCATGCAACTTTTAACTGAACCGTATTCGGTTATAAATGAAGCTAGTTCAAACCGAGACACACTTTCTCGTGTTAATCTCCAGGCGCAGCTCAATCACTTAAGTTTTGGATTAGATTTAGAAGACTGGCGCAAAAAAATCAATAAACAGAGCAAAAGTAACAATGATATTTTCACTCAACTGTTTCAACAGAGTAATTTACTTGTGCTTAGACTTAAAGTAGATAATTGCTGGAAACAACTCAACAGTCCTTCTTTAGTCCCATCTGTGAGAGAAATTCCTCCCGCTCCATCAATAAGCACGATTCGTACTTGGTTAAATCAGCAGTTATTAAACCAAAACCCACTTATCAATTCAAAGATTAATAATCTACAGCAGCAAATAGAGCAGTTACCACTAAATCACACATCACTTTACACAAGGCTAAACTTTGCTAAAAGCTTAATGCGCCTTCCTAATATAGATTTTCCAAGAGTAGTAGCATTTCTCAACGAAACAGTTAATTTAGCAAAAGTGCAAGGGAATAGACAAGCAGAGTCTTACGCTTTAGGATATCTGGGAAAAATATATCTAGACAACGAGCAGTGGGAATTGGCTAAAACCAAAACTCAACAGGCTTTATTGCTTGCTCAATCTATTCCATCACTAGAGATTACTTATCAGTGGCAGTGGCAACTAGGACGAATTTACAAACCTAAGTCTACACAAAGAGTGCAGGGGAAAGCAAATCAAGACAATTTGAAAGATTTGGAAGAAGCACGCAAAGCTTATGCTGGAGCGTTTAAAGCTCTACAATCCCTTCGTCAAGAGTTAGCAACTAGTAGTTCTGATATACAATCCTTCTTTCTTGAGCAAGTAGAAGACTTTTATGGAGAGTATGTTGATGTGCTGCTTTGGGATGGAGAACCTGAACCAACGCAAGAAAACCTTTCTCAAGCTCGTGAAGTCATTACCTCGTTTCAAGCAGTAGAACTTGAAAATTTCCTACGCCAATCCTGTCCGGAAAATACTGTAGAACGAATTGACAAAATTATTGATGAACAATCAAAGTCAGCAGCTTTTATATATCCAATTGTTTTAGATAATAGAATTGAAATTATTCTTAAGTTACCTACTCCGTCAAATCAAAAGCAAATGCTCAAACACTTTAGAAAGTCTATTGCTCAAGATGAAGTTGAAGAACTAGTTGCACAGTTTCAATTAGATTTGGAGGAAGAATATACCTTTGAGGATGTTTTTCAGAAAGGAAAAACAATGTATCAATGGTTTGTTGAAGATATAGACAAAGCCGTTGAAAAATACAATAGCAACAGTTTGAGCAACGTTAATACATTGGTGTTCGCTCTAGATACCAATTTGCAAAATATTCCATTCGCAGCACTAGTATACGACGGGACACTAGATTCACCAAAGTATCTTATTGATAAGTATGCGATCGCTCTAGCACCAAGATTAGAACTACCCACGCCTAATGTACTGCAAGACAGAAAACTCAAAATTTTAGTTGCTGGATTAACTGAACCAGAACTAACAGTACAACAAAAACGGCAATTTTCTAAGTTGCGTTACGTAGATGATGAACTCGAGAAGTTAGAGGGCTTTGAAAAAAGTAATTCTAGGGTTTCAGTGACTAAACTCTCCAATAAAAATTTCAACTTCAAGGAATTTGAAAGCGAAATTAAATCTACTTCTTTCCAAATCCTTCATTTAGCAACACATGGGGAGTTTAGCTCTAGTCCTGATAATACATTTATCTTAGCTTATGACCAAGTTATTCCAGTCAACCAGTTTGGCAGTATTTTTCAAACACAAGCTCAGAATCAACTTGAACCTATCGAACTGCTTGTCATGAGTGCATGTGAAACCGCAGCCGGAGATAAGCGAGCGACTTTAGGAATTTCCGGTGTTAGTGTACGAGCCGGTGCTCGCAGTGCTATTGCTTCTTTATGGACAATCGACGATAAAATCAGTGTCGAATTTGCCGAGCAATTATACAACCAGCTGATTAAAAACTCTCAACAAACAAAAGCTCAAGCCTTGCAAAAAGCTCAAATCGAACTAAAGCGTTCCCCAGAGCGTGAGCATCCAAGATATTGGGCACCATATATATTACTAGGAAATTGGTTGTAAGACAATCAGGATCGGCGAAAAGTAGTTGCGATGCATACGCATGAATCGCAACTACAAGCCCAAAAGTTTTTTACCTGTTTAATCACATATTTGGGTATCTTTATTTCGTACACACTCTAATTTTGAAATTGGAGAATCAGCAATTTCACGAGCAATTCTTTCATTTTCATCATCTTGTTCACTGAATTGCAAAACTTTGAAAAAATCCAACCAATCTTTTTTAACTTCTGTTGCTGTCCTTTCAAAATTTGATGTAAAGTAATTGTTATTTTGTTGTTTTGTAAGTTGATAAGCTTGAACTAGTTGAGTAAAAGCATCGTACCAAAGTTCCTTACGAGCATAAGTATAATAACTTTTTGTCAGTATTGAATCTGATGGTTTAATAGTTTGGACTCGCTGTCTTGGCAATCTTTCAATCCAACCTGCAACGCTAGGATTTCTAGATGGCTTATTTTTATCACATATAATTGAGAAGAACCATTTGTATGGCTTCTTTTCTTCCAATCTTATCGGTAGCTTAACTTGAACAATACCAGGTTTCTCTGGAAGTTTAAAATAAATCGGAGTGGCTTTATTAAGCTGTTTTTGTTCATCTATTACGGCAAGTTTAGCAAACTCTAATTGTGATTGTTCATCATATTTATAAGGAATGTAAAACCAGAAAATTGGTTTCTCCTCAATAGTATAACTCTTAAGCCAAACTGTTGTAGAAGATGAATCTAATTTTGAGGGTGTTGTAGAAGCCTCAAATTGTGAAGAACTAAGTGATGATGGTAATGGCGATATTTCAACTGGTGGAATGAGTGCAGTCAATTGTCTTTCTGTTCCAGTAATAGGCAAATTAGAACATTCTCCCCGTCCAGCGCCACTCCTTGAACGACCATCAGCTACTTTTTTTACATTTCGCTTTTGAAAACCTAAAAAAGATAGAATCTCTTGGAAAACAGCAAAACTTGGCGGAGTAGAACCTATTAACAGAGCCACTACAAGGGTGCTACTTAGAGATACTTTAACCCATCTAGTGCTTAATAAATGAGTCGAAAACATAATAAGCAATCTGGTAATTTAAGAAGATTGTTGGAATTGATACTTTCTTTGAGAATATAGCTTTACAAATACTATCACAAATCCAGAACTTGAGAATCCCAGAGCAGAAGGAATAAGTGGTATCCAATATTTCATTGGAGAAATAAATAGAACAAAACAAATTATGTAGAGACTACAAAGACTAATTGTTATTGATAAGAGTAATTTTTGAGGCTGTTTGCATAATTGAAATAATATAGTTCCAATTAAAGACCAACATAGAATCCACAACAAATCATACTGTATTTGCCAAACTTTGAACAGAGGTCGTCCGTCTAATGCTGCACTTACAAGCTGACTAATCATATGTGCCTGAATAAATAATCCTTCTATTCTTGAATCGGCTCCTCTACTGGAAAAGGGAGTAGAGAAGATAGGGTCAAATGTAGGAACTGGCGTACCAATCAAAACTATTTTATCTTGTATATATTGTTTGCTTACCTGATTTTCTAAGACTTGACTAACAGTAAATGTCTTAGCAGCAATATTACGAAGTGAAAGTTGATTTTTTGAGTTTTTGGTAAAACGATAATTTAGCAAAATTTGATATCCGTTTAAACTTTTGAAAGAATATCCATTTTGAGCATCAGTATCAAGTGGTTGTAAAACAATCTTATCAGATTTTAGGGTTCCATTTTCACCCCCTGTATATTTATACTCTTTTTTATATTTAGATAAATATTTTTGAGCTATTTTAAAGCTAAAAGAATCCATCAATTCCTGTTTCTTATTCTTACACTCAGTCGATTCTGTAGTGTTCTGATCCACTGGCGTTCCCATTTGTATAAGTTGTCTACGAATAACATCATCATGATCGTCAAGAAAATCACTTAATCCTACTTGTTCTATAGGAGCATCAGGAGGGGGATTATAACCATCTTTTTCATTAGATTCTGGAAATTTACAAATGAAAACTAATCGATTATCTGTTTGTTTATATTTAATTATGTTCTCTAACCCTCCTTCAGCTTTAGCATAACGATAATTATCTATACCTATAACTTGTGGATTATGTTTAAGTAATTTTTCTAATAATTGATATAGAAATTTATCTGCCAAGGAAGTACTATTTTTAGGAGGTTCAAGTTTAGCATATTTCTCAATATCTTTTTGAGTAATTTGAACAATTAACAGACGATTATCTGGTTCTTCTGCTTGTTGAGTTTGCATCATATAATCAAAAAAGAAAAGTTCTGATGCTTGAAGAACTCCTGATAAACGTAAAGTTATCATTAAAATAGTTAGTCCTACACTGGTCAGAAAAGTACTTCGCCAAGCAATACGTCCTTGCCATCGGTTTTGAATTTTTTGGAATAAATTATCGTTTTTATTATTTTCAGATTTTTGCAGTAAAATAGGTGTTAATTTTTCTTGAATTCCTGCTAATTCAATAGCACTACAACCTAGTTTGTAAGCAACCTCAAATGGTTTTCCTGCGCCCAAAGCATCATAAAAGCCGACTGCAAACTCAATGGCAGCTTTATCACTGATTGCTTGACTCATACCAACAACATAGTTAATATGTTTAGAAATTGCTTTAGCTTGTTCCTTGGAATAACAGCCATTGAGCACTACACATTCAATTTGATTGGCAAATACTTCAAACAATCCTGCTAATGCATCTCCACTAACAAACTTAGGCCGCCCACTTTCATCTTCAAAGACTAATCCCTCTTCCCCTGCACCATGTCCCGAAAAATGAACGATTTGTGGGTTATTGTCTAGCAACGCTCTGTGGATATCTCTCGGACGAACTGCCAACTGTTTTGTTATCCTGAATTCGTCACGATGTTGAGCGCGTCGCAATCCTTCTTCAATATCTCGTAACTCTTTATCTAGGCGTAAGGCGGGAGTCCCTTCTGGATTTGCTGTTAGTATTAGCACCTTTTTCATAAGAGTACCATTGTTTATATAACTGTTTAGAGATGGTCAGTAGATATGGAGTTTAGTTATCATAATTAAGTAAGTCGGCACAATAAAACCAATATATGTTAAGTTTTTTAAAAACCCTAGAACCAAGTATTCATAAGCTCTTTGATGATTTAACATTTCGTTACATAGTTTGATTTTTTAACGCCGACTTACTTATTTAATTACTTAAATATTAAGATAGATAGGAATTTAATAGCAAGCATCTCCTTTATCGGCAAGGTAACTCACTCCAGGAAAATCTACAACTTTCCTTATATATATGTAGGTACCGACAATAACAACTTATGCACTTTGTCGAGCGATCTCATACTGTTTTTAGTTTGGCAACGAATAATGTAGCGGATGTAACAAATGAATTGATGGTTGAAAACAAGTTCGCGCAGCGAGAGGCACAAAAAAAGAATCCCCCGCCAGTACCTGAAAGACTGCATAAGTGGAGGGCGGAACGAGCAGCGATGAGGCAAACAGGTGCTAAAATATATCTTGGATGAAAACGTTAAGTGGGTTGATCGAGTACTTTTAATAGATAAGCCCTGTCGCCTGAACCACCGTTTAATGATCAGCGACGAAGTTTAAGATAATGTCATAGGGAATAATTCCGTGTATCTGCCTCGGTATCTCTATTAAGGAGGAAGTCAAGCCATGAACTGCATTCAATCGGCAATTGCAATCCTAGGAATAACGAGTGTACTGGCTGGAGTACCTATGTCTATCTATGCACAGGAACCTCAAACGCTTACGCGGGTAATGAATTTTCAAGAATACTATAACCAAGGGGTGGAAAAGCTCGGAAAAGGCGACTTCAGGGGTGCAATTGTAAACTTTAATTCCGTAGTTCAGCTAAATCCACAGTATTATGAGGCTTTCTGTCTTCGGGGTCTCGCTAAAGCTCAATTAGGAGATTTAAAATCCGCCATAACAGATTTTGACCAAGCGCTACAGCTAAATCCGAAACATGCGGATGCTTATAACAGTCGGGGGACTGCTTATGCTCAACTCGGAGACATCCAGACAGCGATCGCCGATTTTAAGCAGACAATAAAAATTGATCCGAAGTTTGTGGATGGTTACTACAATCTAGGACTTGCCAATTTTAGACAAGGAAATCATCAGCAAGCCATAGCAAACTTTAACTCTGCTCTTGACATAAATCCCAAACTAGCTGATGCCTATGGTAACCGAGGACTTGCCCAATACGCTTTAGGAAATCAGAGCAGTGCTGTTGAGGATTTACAGCAAGCAGCAAGTTTGTTTCAACAGCAAGGTAATACTCAAGGGTATGATCAAACACAAGCTCTCATAAAGCAACTTCAACGGTAAGCTGCTAACGATTGGGAAAGAGCTTTTCATTCAAAACATATCCATTAGACACCGGGTTGGAGACTGGCAATCAGTTCAAGTAAAGGCAGTTGGGCTTCTGCTAATGGAATTCGTGTCATTTTTTTGTCTGTAAGATGCTTTCGCCGACATCTTTTATAGTAACTTGGTCCAAAAATTTACCTAAAAACAATCGGGATGACCGAATAATTCGTAATTCGTAATTCGTAATTCGTAATTAAAAATTACTAAATTAATTAATAATTAATTCCTTCAGGGTACAAGCCCCTAATTTTAATTATGAAAAAGAAAAAAAACGAGGTATCCTTGCTACAAGCCCCCCAATTTATTGGTGGGGTAATAATTACGAATTACGAATTACGAACTACGAATTGGAGCG
>JAWQFQ010000087.1:0-34763 GCA_035967975.1 Scytonema sp. PMC 1070.18 | reverse complement strand
GAGGGAGGGAGTGAGGGAGGGGAATTTTGATGATGATTGCTGAGTTGACCGAGATAGTTACAGCTAATGTCTGCGGGGTAGGGAATAGCTAAATCTTTGGAGTGTTCTTGATTTAATAAGTATCGGGAGATACCATAACCTATGCCTTTTTTTGGGATAGTACGTATTTGTTCTTTGACGTTTTTGAGCCAATGTTCATCATCATAGCAGGATGAAAGGTCAATTGGTAAAGGGTATACTGCTGTGAACCAACCGAGAGTACGGGATAATTGCAAATCATTGGAAAGTTCTTCTCTTCCATGGGATTCCATGATGATTTGAACAACTTCGTTTCCAGTCCAGTTTCTCAGAGTCTTACTTAAAGCTGCAACAAGCAATTCTTCCGGATTTGTATGGTAGGCTTTGTTTGCGTGAGTGAGAAAACTTTTCGTCTCTGCTTCGGAAAAGGTGAGTGAAACAGTTTGAACGGAAGATTCGAGATTGCTGGTGCGATCGCAAGTAAAATCTAATGGAAGTTGAAATTTTGTCTTCTTGAGACTAGCTAACCAAAACTGTTGTTCTTCTTGAAGGGCTTTGGAGCGGGTGTAAGATTGCAGAAAATGGCTCCAATCTTGAAAAGAGGTTGTTGGTGGTGTTAGAGATGCGCCTTGGATTGCATCAACTAAATCTTCTAGTAAAATGCGCCAAGAAACACCATCAATAATTAGGTGATGAATCACAATCAACAACCGATGTGGGCGATCGCATCCCAATTGAAATAAAACAGCACGTGCTAGGGGTCCTTGGCTCACATCCAGGGATTTTTGCGCCTGAGCACAGGTTTCCTGCATCGTGATATTCTGCTGTTGTTGGTTTTGAGTGGTTAAATTGATGGTTTCAAATGCAAAACCGGAGTCATTGTCTTCTCTATAAAATTGTCGCCAGCCATCTTCGAGTTGTTTATGAAAGCGCAACCGAAAGATATCATGGTGCAATGTAATGGTTCTGATGGCTTTTTGGATAACTTCCCCTTCTAGGGATGAATTCACTTCTAAAAGGACGGCTTGATTCCAATGGTTTGGGTTGGGAGGGTTCAGTTCAAAAAACCAGTGTTGAATTGGGGTCAGAGGAATTTCACCCATCCCTCTTTGGGTTATAGGTGTAACATTTTCTACCCTCTTGGCGACCGTAGCTAGTTGTTTGAGAGTCTGTTGTTCAAATATATCTTTTACCTTAACTTCCCAACCGCAGCGGCGCATTTCAGTGACGACTTTCAAAGCCATAATTGAGTCACCACCAAGTTCAAAATAATTATCTTCCACCCCTACAGCATCAATCCCTAAAACTTGCTCCCAAACCTGACAAATAATTTTTTCTACGGGTGATTGTGGGAGGACAAGAGATTGTCTAGCCGCAGAATGACTCCAATCAGGTACAGGTAATGCTTTGCGATCAACTTTACCCTGAGCCGTCAGGGGGATAGTATCAAGAAAAACAAAAGCAGCTGGTATCATGTAGTCAGGTAAACATTCTTTTAAAGCCGCCCGTAAGTCACTCCTCTCTGGTGGCTCCCCATTGGGAACAACATACGCAACCAGACGTTTATTGTCTTCGTTTTGGGAGAATGCGATCGCTACAGCTTCCAAAACTTGAGGGATAGCAACGAGAGCGGCTTCAATTTCACCCAGTTCTATACGGAAACCACGTACTTTCACCTGTTGGTCACTGCGTCCGAGATATTCCAAATCACCATTCACCAAACGTCGCGCCAAGTCACCAGTACGATAAAGCCGTGCGCCCAGTTTCCCACTAAAAGGGTCAGGAACAAAACGTTGTGCTGTCAGTGTGGGATGATTCAAATAACCCCTAGATACACCCATTCCACCGACATAAATTTCTCCTGAAACCCCAATAGGGACTGGCTCAAATTCTTCATCCAGTATATATAGCGACAAATCTGGGATAGGAGTTCCTATCACACTACCACAATTTTGTTCAATATCTTTACCCTCAATCGGGCGATATGTAACGTGTACAGTGGTTTCCGTAATCCCATACATATTAATCAGGCGCGGACAACCATTTTCCTGGGAAGACCCATCTCCATAGAGTTCCATCCACGGACGCAAGCTCTGTAATTCCAAAGCTTCTCCACCAAAAATCACCGCACGTAATGTCGAGAGACGATATGTCGCATCTGTTTCAGTGCGAATCAATTGACGAAACGCCGAGGGTGTTTGGTTAAGAATCGTCACCCCTTCATTTTTCAGCAAAGTCCGAAAAGCTTCCGGAGAACGACTTTCTAAATAGGGAACAACAACGAGTTTACCACCATACAGCAAAGCCCCCCAAATTTCCCAAACAGAAAAATCGAAAGCAAAGGAGTGAAAAAGCGTCCACACATCGTTCTGGTTAAAGTTAAACCAAGACTCCGTACTGCGTAACAACCGAGTGACATTATTGTGAGTGACAACACAACCCTTTGGTCTTCCCGTAGAACCACTAGTATAGATAATATAAGCCGCTTGATGTGGATGTATTTTCTGCGGTTCAAAAACAAACTCTCTCTCATCCACAACAGATTCAAGATTGTCGAGAACAATAATTTCTGCATTGCTTGAGGGGACAGAGGACAACAATGCTGCTTTTGTGATCATAAAAGCAATTCCACTATCCTCCATAATCCAACCAAGACGCTCCAGAGGATACACAGGGTCAAGAGGAACATAAGTACCACCCGCCTTAAGCACAGCAAGAATTGATACCAACAATTCCTCATCCCGCTCTTGAAAAATCCCAACCCGGACCTCCCCAAAAACCCCTTCTTTTCTCAAAAAAGCAGCCAATCGACTAGAACATTGGTCCAGTTCTCGATAAGTCAACTCTTGGCGCTCTTCGCGTCTTAGCGGTTCATTCTCCATCCCCAAAACCTTGACAGCAATGCGATCGCCATAAGCACAAACACTCCGAGCAAAAAAATCCACCAGATTACCCAACTCATAATTAACAGAGTTGGATACAGAACCCAAACCTAATAACTTCCGACGTTCATTTTCCGTCAGCAAAGCCAAATTCTGAATACAGACATCAGGATTCATCACTACAGAACTCAACAATTGTCGATAATGTCCGAGCATCTGCTGCGCTGTTTCCTGAGTAAAGAGGTCAGAGTTATACTCCAGAGTTGCTAACCAACCCTCAGCAGATAGTTCCAGAATCAGCGTGATATCAAATTTAGCTCCACCATTGTCAAGACGGATAGTCGTCACCGTCAGTCCAGGTAAATCAATTTTACCTAAAGGTGCATTCTGAACTGCAAAAAGTGTTTGAAAAACTGGAGTTCGGCTGGGGTCTCGCTTTCCTTCCAGTGTTTCCACCAACATTTCAAAGGGGACATCTTGATGAGCATATGCTTCTATACAAGTTTGCAATGTCCACCGTAAAAATTGGCGGAAAGTCGGTCTTCCAGAAACGTTAACCCGAAGAGCTAATGTATTGACAAAAAAGCCAATCAGGTTTTCGAGTTCAATCTGTTGGCGGTTTGCGATCGGACTCCCAACAATAATATCAGTTTGACCAGAATAGCGAAACAGAAGGACTTGATAAACAGCCAACGCAACTATGAAAAAAGTCGCCTCTTCTTCCATAGCGAGTTTTTCCACAGACTGAACCAGTGTAGTTGGTAATACTTCCCGTACAACCCCACCATGAAAAGTTTGTCGTGCTGGTCGCAGTTTGTCTAACGGTAAATCCAGAACTGGAAGTGGTTGTGAAAGAGTTTTTTCCCAATATGCTAACTGTTCTTTAATAGTATCATCTTCACTCAGCCACTGCTGTTGCCATTCCGTATAATCTACATATTGTATTGGCAGTTCTGGCAAATCAACACCAGTACCCCGAACATAAGCAGTATAAATTTGAGTCAATTCCCGAACAAAAATCCCCAGTGACCAACCATCACTGATGATATGATGCATATTCACAAAAAGAATATGCTCTTGTTCGCTCATCTGATATAAAATTGCCCGTAATAGAGGACCTTTAACCAAATCAAATGGTTGACAAGCAGCTTGGTTTAAATATTTTTTTAATAATTCTTCTTTATCTTGTAAAGATTCAATAATTTTTTTCTCTATATGAAAAGCCATTTCAGCATGAACTAATTGAATTGGCTCTCCATTTTCCGTTGCAAAGGTAGTTCGCAAAATTTCATGACGGTCAATAATTGTACGCCACGCTTCCTCCATCGCATGCTGATTGAGTTTACCAGACAAGCGTAATGCTATGGGAATGTTATATGAAATGTTACCAGGTTGGATAATTTCCTGATACCAGAGTCGTTTTTGAGCATGGGATAAAGGAAAAACATAGACTTCCATTGATACCTCATCATATATCAGTTATCAGCTATCAGCTTTCAACTATCAACTATCAACTATCCACTATCCACTATCCACTATCAACTATTAGCCGATAGCTGAATACTCCCATCTTCATTGAGATTTACTGAGTGTTTTTGTCGGCTAACTCGTTTAATATTAGTAGTAGTTGGTTTAGTAGAAGACTCCTGAATTAAGATAGCTAGTCCTTCTGGTGTGCGGTTTGAGAAGACTTGAGCTAAGGGAAGTTTAATATTATAAGTTTTTTGTAAACGACTGACAAGTTGTGTTATGAGCAAGGAATTTCCACCTATCTCAAAGAAATCATCGTTGATTCCAACTTGTTCTAGGTTTAATAATGAAGCTATGTGTGAACACACGGTTGCTTCGTAGTCATTACGAGGTGCAATGTAAGGCTTTTTAGTTTGCGCCCAATCCAGTTGCGGTAATGCGGCGCGGTTAAGCTTTCCGTTTGTGGTCAAGGGAAGTGTTTCTATGGGAATAAATGCAGATGGAATCATATAATCCGGTAGTTTAGTCTTGAGAAAATCGCGTAAACTAGGTGTCAGATTCTCCTTCTCATCAGAAACAAAGTATGCAATAATATATGACTCCCCATTAGGTGCGGTCTGATGAATGACACAACCTGTTTTCACTTCTGGATGGCTGACCAAGGCTGATTCAATTTCACCGAGTTCAATACGAAAACCACGTATTTTAATTTGATGGTCTAACCGTCCGAGATATTCCAACTCACCATCAGGAAGACGACGCGCTAAATCACCGCTGCGGTATAGACGACTACCTGGAATCTTTGCAAATGGATCGGGAACAAAGCGCTCAGCTGTCAATCGAGGACGATTGAAGTAACCGCAAGTCACTCCTGCTCCCCCAATATATATTTCTCCAGGAACTCCAACAGGGACAGGTTCTAGCATCTCATCTAGAATATATAGACTCAAATCGGGGATAGGTTGACCAATAACGCTACCGCGATTTTTAATGAGGTCGTCTTGACAAATTTGTCGATAAGTGGAATGCACGGTAATTTCAGTAATTCCGTACATATTAATCATTTTAGGTTTTTGGTCACCATAACGCTCAAACCAAGGTTTCAGGCTTTGTAGTTCCAGTGCTTCTCCCGCAAAAATCACATAGCGCAGATGAAGCTCTCCTAGATATTCCTCATGAGCTTGTAAAAGCTGTTTGAATACCGAAGGAGTTTGGTTCAATACAGTGATTTTGTGTACTTCAAGCAGGTTTAAAAATTCTGTTGGTGAACGATGTGTCCAATAGGGAACCACAATAATCTTACCGCCGTAGAGCAGTGCTCCCCACAATTCCCACACAGAAACATCGAAAGCATAGGAATGAAACAAAGGCCAAACATCATTGCAGTTAAATTCATACCATTGTTGTGTTGTTTTGAGCAAACGTATGACGTTATCGTGAGTGACAACACACCCTTTGGGCAGACCTGTTGAACCACTGGTGTAAATAACATATGCTGGACGATATGATGTTATATTGTCTTCTTCAACTGTTTCTTGGCTTTGTGCAATCATTTCCCAGTCTGTATCCAAGCAAATGACCTTCGCTCCATGATTTGGTAGCTTTTCAATCAGTCGCTGTTGGGTGAGCAACACCGGAGTTTGCACATCGGATAGCATATAAGCTTGGCGTTCTTGAGGATAATCGGGGTCTATTGGTACATATGCTCCTCCCGCTTTGAGAATTCCTATCAGTCCTACGACCATTTCCAAAGAACGTTCTACACAAATACCAACCAGTGTAGCTGTTTTGACGCCTAAACTTTTGAGGTGGTTTGCAAGTTGATTGGCTCGACAGTTTAACTCTTGATAAGTGAGTTGTTGATTTTCAAAAACCACTGCTACTGCATTTGGATTACGCTCTACTTGCTCGGAGAATAATTGATGGAGCAACTGTCCTTGGACAGAAGCTGTATGAGTTTGATTCCATCGGAAGAGCAACTGATTTCGCTCATATGCTGATAGCATCTGTACTTGGAGAAGGTGCTGTTCAGAATTAGCAACCATTCCTGTCAAGATTGTTTGGAAATGTTTTGCTATTTGGATAATGGTAGCATTATCAAAACGGCTCGTATCATAGCTAATTCTCAAAAACATTTCCCAACTGGTATTGACTAACACAGTTAGGGGATAATTTGTTTGTTCAAGAACCCGAATTTCGCTGATTTCTACACTGTTATTTTTGTTCAGTAAAGTAGTGTCTACTGGGTAATTTTCAAACACAATTAGGCTTTCAAACAGGGGTATTCCTTGAGGGATTTCACTCCATTTGTGAATGTCTACTAAAGCAGTATATGAGTATTGCTCAGATTCCACCTGTTGTGTTTGTAAACTTTTCAGCCAAGGTAAGAGTTCGACATTTTCAGAAACTTGCACCCTGATTGGTAGAGTGTTAATAAATAACCCTACCATTGATTCGACTCCAACTAGAACTGGAGGACGACCAGAGACAGTGACGCCAAAAACCACGTCTGTTTCTCGACTGTAGCGGTTTAGTAGCAACGCCCATGCTCCCTGGACCAAGGTGTTTACAGTCAATTGGTGCTGTCGCGCAAAAGACTCTAAGGTGGCGATCGCTTGTTCTGTTAACAAAATTTCATGTGTACTATAGATGGGGTGTTGTTCTTGGTGTATTGATGTTTGAGTTCTTGCTACAGGCGTTGGTGCGCTAAAGCTGTGAAGTCTTTCTTTCCAAAATATCTCAGCGGACGCTAAGTCTTGCTTTTGTAACCAGGCGATATAATTGCAGTAAGGTTCGCTCTGCTTGAAAAGTAAGTTTTCACCTTCTCCTATCGTCAATCCTGGATGTAGGGTCATTTCATGATAGAGAGTAAAAACTTCTTGTAAAACTAAAGATAACGACCATCCATCCAGTAGCGCGTGGTGATGAGCCCAAACAAATTGATAGGAGCGATCGCTCAGTTGGATGAGAGTGAGGCGCATGATTGGTGCTCTATCCAAGGAGAGATTTTGTTCGAGTTCCAGAAAAACTTTCAGTTGCTCTTGCTGCTCAGAATAAGATAGCGATCGCCAATCGTTGACTTTAACAGAAATTTTGACTTCTCGATACACAATTTGAAGATTCCTATCACAAACTCCCCATAAAAAAGCAGTTCGGAACACTGAATGTCGCGTCACAATTTGCAGCCAAGCTTGCTCAAACGCCTGTACATTCAAATTTCCCTTCAAAGTGCAAAGAAATTGCTCAAAATAAACTCCTGATTGGGGAGCATACAAACTATGGAAGAGCATACCCTCTTGTGTCGGAGAAAGAGGATAAATCTTTTCTATATTCTTCCAATTTGTCTGCTCTTTTTCCCTCAACAAATGTGTTAATACTTGCTCTAATTCTTCTTGGGTAAGTTGTGCTAAAGGAAAATCTGAAGATGTATAACCACCAGCCTCTGGAGATAAACAATGAGTAATCAATTGTTGCAAAGTTTTGATATACTCCTGCGCCAGATTTTCAATTGTTGCGTGTTTATAGAAATTTTGGCTATAAGTCCAATTTATTTGTAATTGACCTTCGACAACCATTCCATCGACTTCTAGCAGATGAGTGCGATATCCGAGAGGGCTTCTGAGTGCTCCTCCAGACTCTTTTCCCAATCGACTTCCAGCAGATGCTAACAACTCTTGATGAAACTGACCTAAGTAGTTAAAACTTATTTCTGCGTTAGGTAGAGTTTGTAGTTGTTGACGAATATTCTCATCACGGATAAGATAGCGTAGAATTCCGTAGCCAATACCCCGTTTTGTCAGACGACGGAGTTGTTCTTTGAGCAACTTCAGCGCCGTTCCAGGATTGTTTGCGTCTTCTAGCTGCAATCGGACAGGGAAGAGACTAGTAAACCAGCCTATTGTACGTGACAAATCTATATCTTCAAAGAGTTCTTCCCGTCCATGACCCTCAAGGTCAACCAGTAAGGAGTTTTGACCAGTCCACTTAGCAAAGGTTTGTAACAATGCTGTTAGCAGGACATCGTTAATTTGAGTATTATAGGCAGAAGGGACTTCTTGTAAGAGAGCGCGAGTCTCATCTAAACTCAGAGCAACTGATATCCGAGAAGATGAAGCAACGGTATTGGCTTGTGGAGTGGCTTGATAATCTTTTGGTAAAGGAGTATAGTCTGTACCTAAATGATTGAGCCAATGATTGAGTTCAGCTTTGAGTGCTGCGGATTGTCCGTATTTTGTAAGCCGATGCGCCCAATCGGAAAAAGAAGATGTTTTAGACGGTAGCTGAATGGCTTGACCTTGACTGATTTGTTGGTAAGCATTAAACAAGTCTTCTAACAAAATCCGCCACGAAACACCATCAACGGCAAGGTGATGTATGATAAGTAACAAACGACTGGGTTGCTCAGACCCCAAGTAAAACAGTGCGGCTTTCATCAAGGGACCGCAAGATAGGTTCAAGCTGGTTTGTAGTTCGCTACCTGCTACTTCAATCGCAGCTGGTTGATTCTCAGCGACAATCTCTGAGATATCTACGACTTTCAAAGGGATGCTTCCCGCATCAGCAGCATGGCTTTGCTCCCAGTAGGGGATTTTTTGTACAAACCTCAGACGTAAAGCATCATGATGTTGGAGCAACTGCTGCAAAACTTGCTCTAATAACTCAGGTTTCAGGTTTGTTGGAACTTCCAGCAAGATGGATTGGTTAAAGTGAGCTGGGTTGGATAGATTCTGTTCAAAAAACCAATGTTGAATGGGTGTGAGTGGTAAAGAGCCTGTGACTAAGCCTTGTTCAGCTTGGACAGTCTGAGTTGTACCTGCTACTGTTGTCAATTCAGCTATAGTCTGATAATTAAACAATTGTTTGGGGGTCAAATGAATTCCCACTTGATTTGCTTTCGCGATCGCTTGCAGACTGAGGATAGAATCTCCGCCTAGTTCAAAGAAGTTATCGTGAATACCCACTGACTCTACTCTCAAGACCTCTGCCCATATCAGTGCTAACATCTGTTCAATGGGATGTTGCGGAGCCACAAAGTTGTCGTTGAGTTCTCGTGGTGACTCTGGCGCTGGTAGGGTATTGCGGTCTATCTTACCATTAGGTGTCAGTGGTAGGGCTTCCAAAAACACAAACGCTGAAGGAATCATATAATTGGACAGCTTGTTTTTGAGGAAGCGATGCAATTCAAAGATTGTTAATTTCTGGTTTTGATGAGGGACAAGGTAGGCGACTAAACGTTTATCTCCTGGAACATCTTCGCGGACAATCACTACTGTTTGGCTCAGAGCTGGGTGTTGGCTCAGGACCGTCTCAATCTCTCCTAACTCGATCCGGAAACCGCGTATTTTAACTTGATTATCAATGCGTCCTAAATACTCAATATCTCCGTTGGAGCGGTAACGTGCTAAATCTCCTGACCTATATAATTGTGCGGCTGGATTTTGAACAAAAGGATTGCTAATGAACTTTTGTGAAGTCAGTTCTGGACGATTCAGATAACCTCGTGCGACTCCTGCACCACCAATATACATCTCACCTGTCACACCAATTGGTACAGGCTGCTGATACCGATCTAGCACATAAACTTGTACATCCCGAATGGGACGACCGATAACGCTGGTGGTTCTGTTGAGGTCTGCTTTGCTCAAAGGGCGATAGGTGACATGAACCGTCGTTTCCGTGATTCCGTACATATTGACTAACTGCGGGGACTGTTCTCCATATCGCTCAAACATCGGCTTTAAGCTTTGCACTTCTAAGGCTTCCCCACCAAAAATCACCAAACGCAGAGCCAATTCCCCAACTTTCCTGGTTTCATCTACCCGCATGAATTGGTAAAAAGCTGAGGGAGTTTGATTGAGAACTGTGACTTTATGTGTGGATAATAAATCATAGAAAGCTTCAGGCGATCGGCTAACTATGTAAGGTACGATGACAAGTTGTCCCCCATAAAGCAGCGCACCCCATATTTCCCAAACAGAGAAGTCAAAGGCGTAGGAATGGAAGAGAGTCCACACATCTTGGCTAGAAAAATTATACCATGACTGTGTTGATGCAAACAGACGGGTGACGTTGGCATGGTTTACAAGTACACCTTTCGGCTGACCCGTGGAACCTGATGTGTAAATCACGTAAGCTAGATTGCTCGACACGACTCCACTATTAGGATTATCTTCTCGTTCCTGGGAGATATCTTGCCAATCTGTATCTAATTGGACAATTGTACCAGTGTACTCAGGTAGCTCCTGAACCAAATCTTGTTGAGTCAACAATAAGGAGACTTGAGCATCTTGCAATATAAAAGCTAGGCGATTCTGCGGATTGCGGGCGTCTAAAGGTACATAAGCCCCACCTGCTTTCAAAATCCCCAAGATTCCAATCACCAGTTCAAAGGACTGTTGTACACAAATACCAACCAAAACCTCTGGTTGTACCCCTAGCTTTTGGAGATAGTGTGCTAAACGGTTAGCCCGCAGATTCAACTCTCGGTAAGTCAGGTGCTGTCCTTCAAAAACAACAGCAACAGCATTAGGCGTTTGCTCAACCTGGCTTTCAAACCATTGATGAAGACATAAATCTTGGGAATGATAAACTTGGGTGTTGTTCCATTCCACAAGTAACTGATGTTGCTCAGTTGATGTCAGCAGAGGTAATTGAGAAATGTTCTGGTTGGGATTTGCAACAATCCCCTCTAACAAAGTTTGAAAATGCCCTATCATCCGAGTTATTGTAGCATCGTCAAACAAATCGGTGCTGTATTCCCACCATCCCACCAATCCATTATGAGTACTTTCAACAGATAAAGTCAAATCAAACTTTGACGTTTTGTTTTCTATAACCAATGAATTCACAGTTAAGCCCGCCAGCTCCATCTTTTCTACAGGCGTATTCTGAAGCGCAAACATGACCTGGAACAGAGGTGTGTGGCTTAAATCTCTTTCTGGTACTAATGCATCTACTAACAGTTCAAAAGGAACATCTTGATGAGAATAGGCGGCTAAAGTTGTTGCTTTGACGCGACTGAGAAGTTCTCGGAAACTAGGGTTCCCTGATAAATCCGTACGAAGGACTAAAGTATTGACAAAAAAGCCAATTAATGCTTCTACTTCATGACGACTCCGGTTTGCGATCGGGGAACCCACTAAAATATCTTCTTGACCCGCATAGCGATAAAGTAGGATATTAAACGCTGTTAACAGGGTCATAAACAAGGTAGCCCCTTCCCGCTGACTCAATAATTTTAGTGCCTCGCCTAACTCTTTTGAGAAAGCAAAAGATTGATTTCTGCCTCGAAAAGTTTGCACAGCTGGTCGCGGTCGGTCACTGGGCAAGGATAATAAAGTTGGTGCATTTGCGAGTTGTTGTTTCCAGTAAGCCAGCTGGGATTCTAAGACATCGCCCTGTAACCATTGTCTTTGCCATACTGCATAATCAGCGTATTGTATCGGTAGTTCAGGTAGGGATAAAGTTTGTCCGTGATAGAAGGCGGAGTAAAATGTTGCTAACTCCCGAATAAAGATGCTCCTCGACCAACCATCCGCTACAATATGATGCAGACAAATCAATAAGATATGTTCTTTTTCTGACAACTGAATCAAAGTCGCTCGGACTAGAGGTTCTGCTGCTAAGTTAAAGGGGTGTTGGGCTTGTGCGATCGCAAATTGCTCCCAACAGACTTCTTGCTCACTTTTTGGTAATTTGCGCCAGTCCAGTACTGATAATTTCCAAGACTGAGGAGGGTGAATGATTTGAATCGGCTGTCCATTTTGGATAATGAAGTTTGTACGTAAAGCTTCATGTCTATTCATCACTTGACTGAAGCTTTGTTCTAAAAATGCGACTTGAAGCTCTCCGTGAAGACGCAATGCTGATGGAATGTTATAAAAAGCACTATCAGGCTCCATCTGTGTAAAAAACCACACTCTCTGTTGAGCAAAAGATAGTGGCAATTGTACATCCCTTGCTGTCGGTACAAGATGATGAATTTTATCAGGATTAGTGCGCTTTTGTAGCAGTAATATAATTTCTTCTTTATATTTTTTTATCTCACTCAGTAACGTGGGAGACAACGCCTCTTGAGGAGCACGATAACGGAGTTTGTCACCCTCAACCCACAGTTCTATTTTCTGTGCCGATAGATTGTTAAGAAACTCAACTAATGTCATATTTCGCCCTCTATGAAATTCTCTTGAGTGGATGGAACTGCTGAGGTTGATAAGTTGACGATTTCTACATTATCATTATCTGTGGAAAATAAGGAGACTGATTGTATTTTTTTATTTAAAGCTAATTCAGAATGTAACCATTGTGCTAATAGCATGATGCTAGAATTCTGAATAAATTTTTCTATAGGTACATCGATCTCAAGGTCGCGAGCTATCCAATTTTTAAGTTGCACAGCCATTAAGGAATCAAGACCTAATTCCAACAAAGATTGTTGTTGATTCAGTTGTGTAGACACTTCAAATCCCAAAACCTTGACGACATATTTTTCTACATAAGCTGCTAATCTATCTAAATGTTCTCTTGGGTCACCCCGAGATAATTCCTGTAAAATATCTAACTTAGATTCTAGCGGAGCCATATTGGTCTTGTTCACCAGAGCAGACTCCTTGATTTTGAGCAAACCCTCAAGTCCCAAAGGATGAACCTTGGGAGAAAACTTTAAGTACTCAAACCAATGAATCGGTATAACTCCCACCTGAGCAATCTGTTGCTGACATAAATATCCCAGTGCTGCGAGTGCTTGCTGTGATTGCATCGGTTCTAAACCTTGCATAAACCACTGAGTCTGGCGCTGACTACCCACAGCTTCTGTCATACCAACATTCGCCCATGGTCCCCAGTTGATACTTAGCCCTGGTAACCCTTGCATCTGTCGATAATGAGCCAAAGTATCTAAAAAGGCATTAGCTGCAGCATAATTCCCTAAACCCAAACCGCCAAGCATAGATGCAACAGAAGAGAATAGCACAAAAAACTCTAGTGGTAAATCCCGAGTCAAAATGTGTAAATTCCATGCTCCTGTCACCTTCGGTGCGAAGACTTTCACAAACCTTTCCCATTGGTGATTCTGCAACAATTGGTCATCAGATATCCCTGCTAAGTGGAAAATCCCCCGCAACGGCGGTAGAGATGCTTTGATTTGAGATAGCACCTGAGCCACTTGCTCAATATTGGAAACATCAGCTTGCGCGAGAACAACTTGAGTTCCCAGCTGTTCTAAATCTTTCAAGGTGGCTTTAGCATGAGCATCTCCACTGCTACGACTCACAAACACCAGATGACGTGCTCCCGCTTCCACCATCCACCGGGCTAACAGTAAACCGATTCCCCCTAACCCACCCACAATCAAGTAGGTAACATTAGCTTGTAAACTCAGAGGCGGTAGTTGTGGGATGTTGTAACTTTGGACTACTCCCTTCCCGCCATAAGATGACCGATCATATGTTTCTCTTTCTTCGCGCTCTTCGCGACTTCGCGGTTCATTTAAATAGGTAATCTTCGAGCGGGAAAGGACTAATTGTGCATGATAAAGTTGGTTTTGGCGCAAAGCCAACAGGGCTGGAGTTAGTGAATTTTCTAAGCAGATTTGTACAAATAAATCTGGTACCTCACACTCATTCACACAAGGGTCTAAATCCACCAACATACAGTTCAATTCTGGATGCTCCATGTGAATCACTTTACCCAATCCCCATAAGGTGGACTGCGCGACTGCTAAGGGCGTCAATCCTTGAGCGACTGGCTGTGCATTTCGGGTGACTAAACACAAACTAGGAGGTTTAGCAAAGCTCATCTTGACAAGAGATTGAACTAAGTACAAAGCACTAGCGCAACCGATTTCTGTAGCAGTTTCCAAATCTTGTCCCGTCTGTTGTTCTTCCCCATCTAGATCCAAGCTCCACAGATGCACTATTTTATACAACGGAGGTTTACCAGAGTCAACGACATCTTGCAGCAATCGTTCATATTCCGCCGGATTTGTCAAGTCAATGTAGAACTCATGCTCAGTTAACTGTTCATAGTGCTGAGCTGGAAACACCAGAGTACACATATCCCCTTCGGCTTCAAGGCGTGCGGCTAATTGCTGACCAAGCCCTTTGCTATCCGCCAGAATCAGCCAACTCCTCGGCGCATTCTTTTGTTCTGAACTGGGCAACTCATCTGGATGCAATGACGCCAAATCTACTGGACGCCATTCTACCTCATAGAGCCAATCCGTCCAACTTGGCTGTGAGGTTTGAGGATGGATGGGCTTGAGTTGTAAACCTTCTACCACTGCGACAACCTGTCCGTCACTGTCTAACAATTGCAAATCTGCAATGGGAGGTTTTTCCTCTTCCGCTCTCTCACGCACCTTTCCAGTTGTATGCAAGACCCAAGTTGAGTTTTCGTCCTCTGGTTCTGCTGCTGTTGTCCGGCTAAAAATCTGGAAGGAAAATGCTGATTTACCCTGTGGTGTTAAAATTAACTGTACTGTCTTGAGTTCATGTTCTGCTAGAATCAAATCCTGTTGGATACTGACCTCTTCCATCACCAAATTCTTGGTTTTGAGCACCGCTACCCCGGCGGAGTAAATCATTTCTACGTACACCGCAACAGGTACAATTGTTTTTTCACAGGTGCGATGCTCTTCCAGAAAACTCAGAGCATCTGGGCTGATTTGGTACTCGAATCGAATCTCCTCTGTTCCTGCTAGTTGTAAACGTTGACCGCCATAAGGGTGAGGTTTGTGTTTGAGTGCTGCATTTTGAGATGAAGTCGTTTGATTCGACGTGCTTTGCGGATTCTCAATCCAATATCTTTTTCTTTGAAACGGATAAGTCGGTAGATGTTGACGACGACGTGGGTAATCTTGGTGAAAGCCAGACCAATCTATCTTCACCCCACGCACATATAATTCTCCCAGGCTGTTTAAAAGCTGTTGCCAATCTGATTGCCCTGGACGTAAACTGGGTAACCAGAGATTTTCGTCTGCTGACAAGCACTGACGACCCATCCCCAACAAAGTTGGTTTTGGTCCAATTTCAACAAACGCTTGTATCCCCAACTGATGGAGAGTTTCCAGACTCGCTGCGAACAAAACTGGTTCTCGCAGATGACGACACCAGTATTGTGGGGTGGCGATTGACTCGTCTGCTACTGTCCCACTCAGATTGGAAATTATCTGAATTTTTGGACGAGAGTAATTGACTTTTTGTGCGATCGCACTAAACACCTCCAACATCGGCTCCATCAGGTGTGAGTGAAATCCACGCGTAACTTTCAGCTTTTTGGTCTCGACTCCCAATGCTTCCAAGGTGGCGATCGCATCTGCTAAGGCTGTCGGTGAACCTGAAATGACAATGCTTCGCTCCCCATTGATAGCGGCGATACTCAGTTCATCTCCATAGGGTTGGAGCACATTTGTGACTGTTACCAAATCAGCAAACACGGCTGTCATCTCTCCTGGTAGACACAGTGTTTGCATCAATCTTCCCCGTTGAGCAATCAGCCTTAACCCATCTTCTAGGCTAAATACCCCTGCAACTGTTGCCGCTACATATTCTCCCACACTGTGACCCATGACCGCATCTGGGGTAATCCCCCAAGATTTCCATAATTGGTAGAGAGAGTATTCTAAAGCAAACAAGGCGGGTTGGGTGTAGGTGGTTTCACCAATCAGTGAGTTGTCGCCATCTTTTGGATACAAAACTTCTAACAGGGGTTTTTCTAAATCGGAACGCAGAATTTCATCGCACTGGTCAAGGGTTTTACGAAACCTGGGTTGAGTGTTATAAAGCTCTTGTCCCATCCCCACATACTGAGAGCCTTGTCCTGTGAACAAGAAAGCTACTTTTGTTTCACTATTGTGCTCCACGTGTCCGCTATGTAGCTGCTCTGTTGCTTTTTCTGTACTAAAAGTCGTCAGATGTTGTATAATTGCCGACTGTTCTTCTGCAACTATAGCTAAGCGGTGGGCAAAATGCGATCGCCCAGTATTCGTGGTAAAACAAATATCTGCAATGGATGTTTCTGAACGATCTGCTAGGAAGACTTTATAACTTTGTACCAGTTCTTGTAGAGCTTCTTCACTTTTTGCGGAAAGGGTCAATAAATGCTTAGGACGCTCAAAATCTGCTATGATAGGGAGTCTCTCTGGTGCTTCCTCTAAAATCACATGAGCATTGGTTCCCCCAAAACCAAAGGAGCTCACACCCGCTAAACGGAGCTTTGTGTCTTCACCTAAAGACCACGGTTGAATCTGAGTAGGAATACAAAAGGGTGTATCTTTCAGAGATATATATGGGTTTAACTGTTGCAAATGTAAATGAGGTGGAATTTCTTTATGTTGTAGCGACAGTACCACCTTAATCAAGCCAGCGATTCCCGCTGCTGCTTCTAAATGACCGATATTAGTTTTGACTGAGCCAAGCCAACAGAAATTGGATGGGTCGCGACCCAGCATCAGCACCTTTTTCAGAGCTCTCACTTCAATGGGATCGCCAAGAGAAGTCCCACTCCCGTGAGTTTCTACATAACTAATTTCTGCTGGTGCGACTTCAGCATTTTCCAAAGCTTGATTGATGACAGCTTGTTGAGCAATACCATTGGGTGCTGTTAGCGCATAAGTCAAACCATCTTGATTAACTGCTGAACCTCTAATCACCGCCTGAACATGGTCACCATCTCGAAGTGCATCCTGAACGCGTTTGAGGATAACCACTCCGCAGCCTTCTGCTCGCACATAACCATCAGCACTTGCATCAAAGGTCTTACAACGACCATCAGGAGCCATCATACGTGCTTGAGAGAAAGTTATGTTTGTCTCAGGAGACAGAATCAGGTTAACTCCTCCAACTATACACAGGTCTGATTCAAAGTTTTTCAAACTCTGACAAGCGAAATGAAGTGCGACAAGTGATGCAGAGCAAGCAGTATCTATAGCTACACTGGGTCCACGCAAATTGAGAAGATAAGATATCCGGTTGGCACTAATGCAAGAGCTACTTCCGACAGCATTATAAGCATTTATATTAGAATAATTTTTAATTAAAAGTTGGGTGTAGTCAATGTTACTAATACCAACAAACACACCAGTGCGGCTACCAGAAAGACTTTCAAGAACCAATCCAGCGTTTTCTAAAGCTTCCCAAGTGACTTCCAACAAAATCCTTTGCTGGGGGTCCATTCGCTCCGTTTCACGTGGAGAAATCCCAAAGAAACTCGCATCGAAGCGATCTACTTGTTCCAAAAAACCGCCCCACCTAGTGTGCATTTTTCCTGGTGTAGCTGGAGTTGGGTCATAAAAAGCATCAATATCCCATCTGTCCGGTGGTATTTCAGTAATAGCATCTACACCGTTCCGCAAGAGTTGCCAAAATGATTCTGGGTTTTTTGCACCAGGAAAGCGACAGCCAATACCGACAATACCGATGGATTCCATGTTCAATCAACCAATTGCATACTGTTTTCCAATAAGTATTAACGTGATATCATACACATTTTAATGAAGAGAGGCTACCAAATTAGAAAATTTCTTAAAGGTCTTGATGTTACTTTGGATTGCATCACTGATGGAGCCTCTAGAAGCCATAACACGCATTTCCCGATTGACAGGTAACAGATAGTCAATATCTTCAAAGAATCGGCGGAGTTCTAAGAGAAGCCGTTGACGATTTCTAAATGCTACATGAAATCCTTCATGTTCGCAACAAAAACATTGATACATACATTCGAGAGCTTCTGAAGCAGACATTCCAAATAAGGGTGCTTGGAGTAATCTGTATACTATCTCCATTAAAACATAGTCATCAGTAAAATACCGATGAGGTAAGATAGCGGAAAGCCCTCCTAATGCGCCCCGCTGTAGGAGATAAATTGCTAAATTACCTATGTATTTCTCATAAGCTGTTGGCTTCGGAAAATCTTTGTACATATCTTTCGCTAACACATGAGAGGTGGTTGTGTGAAAAGATTCGTCTAAAAAATGATAATGAGAAACTGCAGTAGGTGCTGGGATGCTCTCTCCATTTTTCTCCAGTTTTTTAAAAAACTTTGTCATGGGGTGTTCCATATTCTTAAGATGCAGATTCGCAATCATTCTTACAGTATAGAATTGGCATGCTAAGAAAGGTGAACCTCCCCCCCAGTTGAAAGTGAAGAAATTTTCTAGAGAATGTTTTAAAGACCGTCCCACTATTCCTATAGTAGGGATTTTAAATACAAAATTATTTTGTTTTTCTAACTCATTTAAATAGGGCGAATAGTGTTGATTGGTTCTGTTCAACATACTTTTCGCTAGAAAGCGTAAAGCGTAATATTTAGATGTTGGAATCACATCATTTCCTAAGCTTAATTTGTAAGAGTTCCATTTGAGTGAGGAGTTGAGTTCTTCTTTACCTATCAACGCGATCGCTGTCATTAAACCTATTTTCCGAAAAGCTTTGATATGAATATGTTCTTGCTCCGTTTCCATAGCCAGCTCTTTAGCAACCGTTTCATAACCGCCGCCAATAGCAGAAAAAACGCCTGCGGTTACTTGATTTAAAGTGACTGTTTCAGTTTCAGAATTAGAGATATAGTTATAACTAGCAAACCAATTTAGATGATTTAAAGCTAATCTTTGAGCAGGGGACGCAGCTTCATACAGTGGACTACCAAAGAGCATAGATTGCTCCGGTTCACTCCAATATTGATTTTTATTGTGGTTGTAATTAAAGTTTTTGAATAACTCTTCAATTTTCTCGGTATAATCTGATTTGCTATTATTTTGATACGTAGTTGTAATCAGTTTTAGATGTTTTTTGACTGGTCCTTCATTTGTCATTGAAGGCTGTTGCGTACTTGAAGTTTTCATAGGAATCTCTACAGTTTTATCCACAACGAGTAACTAATATGAGTTTAAGCCTTAACAATAACTTCCTCTGCTAAATACTGAGCTAAATCTTTAATCGTAGGATAATCGTACAATATGATCGGGTCAATTTCACATCCCAACCACTTTTCCAAGTTACTACTTAAATTAACTGCTGCCAACGAGTCAAGTCCGTAACGGTCAAAAGAAACTGTGACATCAATTTCCTTTTCTCTGATATTTAGTAACTGAGCTACATAAGATATGAGCCATTTTTGAATTTCTGTTACTGTTAAAAGCTGCTTATTAAGCTTGTCTTTGTTCTGAGACTCAAGGCTGTTTGGGTCTGTGGACATCGTAGAAATTTGAGAATTCAAGTTTTGCATTTCTTAACTTTCCTTAAGTATGACTAATGTGGATTCGATATCAGTCTTTAGAGGTTGTTTGAAAAGTGGTTGGTTGTGATTTTAGTCACTTATCGATCCCCCCTAGCCCCCCTTAAAAAGGGGGGAAAATACTCTAACGGTCCCCCTTTTTAAGGGGGATTTAGGGGGATATTGAATGTTTTGTTACTAATGAAAGGACTTTTCAAACATCCTCTTACATCTAGAAACTGATGTTTGGAGGGAATATTCTGACTCCAATCATACACAACGTTCAAACTACCAGATAAAAAGCCAGAACGACAAGCATACCGCTGAATTTTACCACTAGAAGTTTTGGGAATACTGCCAGTCTTCAACAGCACGACAGCATATACCTGTAAACTGTGTTGGGCTGTAACAGCCTCACGGATATTCCCTACAACTTCATTCCCATCTAACTTTCGGAGATAACTCCGCTCCACTTCCTGTACAATAACTAATCGCTCAGCGTTATCAATATTTACACAAAAAGCTGCACCGCAACCAGGACGCAGTGCAGGATGGCTCTTTTCCACTGTTAGTTCAATGTCTTGAGGATAATGATTTTGTCCTCGGATAATAATGACATCTTTGAGTCGCCCTGTTACGAATAACTCGTCATCGTGGAAAAATCCCAAATCTCCAGTCCGCAGAAATGGACCTGCGCCTGTATCCGCCAAATAAGCTCGAAAAGTTTGTTCTGTTTCCTCAGGACGCCTCCAATACCCCCTTGCAACACTTGGACCCCAAACCCAAATCTCTCCTATTCGACCTGGCGGACATTCCACCAATGTTTCTGGGTTGACGATAATCACTTGCTGATTATGCCAAGCTTTTCCACAGCTAACAAGCACATGACTTTTTTGATTTTGAGTCTCCACAACCACTTGATTTTGTTCTAGTGCTGCAGCGTCAACTGTTTGTATAACTAGTTGACTTGTTTTTAACCTCCCAGACACAAATAAAGTTGTCTCTGCCATACCATAACACGGGTAAAGCGCCTCCTTGCGAAAACCACAAGATGCAAATTTTTCTGCAAATTGCTCTAGTGTTTGGGATCGCACTGGTTCAGCCCCGTTAAAAGCCAAATTCCAACTGCTCAAATCCAAACTTTCTTGTTCAGTGAGAGTCATCTGACTCACACACAAATCATAAGCAAAATTCGGTCCACCACTGGTAGTGGCTTTGTAGTGGGAAATAGCCTTAAGCCAACGTGAAGGTTTGTGAAGAAATGCGACTGGTGACATGAGAATAGTTGGTATCCCCATGTATAGAGGCTGTAGGACATTTCCAATCAGTCCCATATCGTGAAATAAAGGTAACCAACCGACAACTAAACTCTTTTCTGTATGCTGAAATGCCCTTTTAATCATTTCCTCGTTATGCATCAGATTAGCATGAGCGATCGCCACCCCTTTTGGGGTACTTGTGGAACCGGAAGTGTATTGTAGAAATGCCAACGTGTCGCTGCTCAGTTGTGGAAGTTGCTCATCTTGTGTGAAGCTGGTATCAAGATTTTCGGTAGCGATACAAGGTAAAGTTGCTAGTTCTGTTTCTTGTTGGAATCTCTGCTTAATTTCATTTAAAATAGATGTTGTGGTCAAAACAATAGTTGCTTGAGAATCCTTGGCGATCGCCTGCAGCCTTGTTAAGAGTTGATTGCGTCGCGGTGGATTTGCAGGAACAGCTACAACTCCTGCATATAAACATCCAAAAAAAGCAGCAATAAATTCCAATCCAGATGGATAAAGCAGGAGTGCTCTTTCCCCAGTAGCTTTCAAGCTTTGAAGCTCATAAGCAATAGCTTTTGCTTTTTGGTCTAACTGTTGATAAGTTAGGGTAACTTCTTGTGTTTCTCCATCTACCAAGAAAGTATAAGCAACCTGCTGTGATTGGTAGAGTGCTCTGGTCTTTAAAATGTCAATTATAGTAATACATTGCGAAATATGTTTTGTTATGGAATTATTATACATTTGTTTAAAATTTCGCTTATTTATGTAATGCGATCGTCAAAGTTCAGTGTCCAGCTTTAAGTGGGTACGAAGCCATCAGACGTTCTATGGTCTCAGCACCCAAAGTTAGACCAGGATTTTTCTCAATGAATTTTTTAAAACCAAGAACCTTCTCATTATAAAATGTTATATTATTCAAAACCTCTTGAAGTGCTTTGTGAAGCCGCTCCAAGTTCAACTTTTTCCGTGGTACACTCACTCCTACGTTGTAGTAACAGATACGTGCAGCTATGGTTGGATGGTCGTTCCCCAAAGGTATTGCTACCATAGGGACTCCTGCTTGAAGGGCTTCCAGAACCGAGTTGGTTCCAGCATGAGTAATAAACACTGTCGCCCGTTGCAAAAGTTCAACTTGCGGCGCTTTACGTACAAAAATGAACTGAGGATATGAGCGTTGAAAATTCTCCAAAACCGTGTCTGGAATCACAGGTCCAACTGAAAGAACTAGCTGACAATTTACTATAGAACAAGCATTAACAATGATGGTATAAACATCAGTTTGGTCATTAAACAAAGTACCAAGCGCAGAGTAAATGAGTGGTTTACCATTAAGTCGTTCCCAAGGAAAATCAACCTGAATACGTCGGGCGGGATTTATCCAAGGACCTGTATAGATGTATCTATTTTTATCTCTACGAGGAAACTCAAATACTTCAGGGACTTGCGAGATTAGAGCTAGCGCTTTTCTAGAATCGCCCCATTCTTGAGAACGAGGTAGACCCCAGAGGTCAGCATACTTATTTTGGATTTTCTGGTCACTGCTCAATAACCGAATCATGAATCTATACAGAGTATTCATTAAACGATTACGTACTTTGTCAACTAGCGAGTCCGAATATAACCAGGTTTGACTAAGCGGTGGGAGTTCAGAACTAAATAATGACGGAATACTAATATCGAGTAAAATGTAAGGAATCTGATGCTTTTCTCCTAGGATATATAGAAAGGGATTAAAAGCATCTACTAATAAACAATCAAGAGTCTTAGTATTATGTGTTATCCAAGAAGAAACAGCTAATAAATAAGTTTCGTATTTGCTCTCAACTGTCTTGGTGTCTAATACTTTTTCTTGAGATGTATTGTTCTTCTTATCGTACTGTTTAGTCAGGTGGTCTTGCGGATTCAAAGGTATTTTAAGAGCAGCACAGTCAATAATATTGAGACCTGCGGACTGACCTGCTGCTATACTACCTGGAGCAGCAAAAAATGACACTTGATGATGTCTTTGTTTTAGTTCGGCTGCTAGCGATAATAAAGGAATTAGATGACTTTCAAATGTTTGTACTATCAGTCCAAAATGCATGATTGATTCTTTGTCTAATATTTTTTACATTCAAACAGAGCTTATTTCCAAAAAATCTCCTTTTGTCCAAATAATCTTTCAGCCTCAATCCCATGGTTTTTACATTCTGTAATTAATTTATTAGATTCAACTATTGGACTAGATTTTTCATCATATTGAATTGAGGTAATATAAGTTAACCAAGGTTCGAGTCCCATTGCATAGACATAAACTTGCTGGGGATTTAATTGATGAACCATATTTATTGCTTTTTCCGAATTAGAACCATCAAATCTTCTGGATTGGTCCATTTTCCTCGGTAACTGTTTGGTTAATAATGGACCATACAACCAACTCAATGGAGCTCCCTCACATTCCATTCCTAAAAATAAAACATCAATCCTCCCAAAATACGTATACAGGTGTTGATATATTTGATTTTCAATATTATTAGAATCAGCGGCTATGACAATTGACTTTCCTTTTATTTTCAGTAAATAAGCTATTTTAGTTCTAATATTTAAATCAGCATGTTCTCCTAAAAAAGGTAATCCTATAATAGTTCCATCTGTAATATCAATATTTTCTATTTCGTCAAGTTCAATAACTTTTTTGAAACCTATTTGTTGTAAGATTAATTTCAAAGATGGGTCAACCAAGCTCCCTCCATTGCTTTTTGGAACAACGATATTTTCTACCTTGTGTCTTAACTGTAACAAAGTCTCAAACAAGCAATGATCTTGATGATTATGAGTGATTAAGACATAATCAATTTTTTCTGGCAAATCTGAATATGTGTAACGAGAAATTTCACTATCATATTGGTAACTGATTATCGGATCGCATAAAATGCTAACATCTTTTGACTCAATTAAAAGACAAGCATGACCAAAGTAGCGAATTCTAACGTCATCATTGGTATATTGAGAATGATGCTGATACTTTTCTTCTGTAAAAAATGATAAAAATAGTTCCTCCTGGTCAGGATTTATACTTAGCTTCTCTTTAATATCACTCAAAGAATGAGATGTTCTTTTCATCCTAAACAAATCATCTATAGCAGGAGAAGAAAAGGGAATATTTAGTAGTAAATTTTTCTCTGTTTTTATTCGAGGTGTACTAAAAGCAAAAGAGCGCTGTTCTTCAGTTTCAATAGCAAATAATGCGATACTTTGTGACGATTTATTATAATATAAACTTTTATACAAGAAACCTTCAATCAATCTGAACGCCGGATGATTATTCAAGTCATAAACTAACTCTACATAACCTTTTAAGATTTCCGGAACCTTTTGATAAAGAGCTTCAAGAGAATAACCTGTAGCTTCATCAAGTAACATGGTATTAAGAGTTTTTATAGCTTCTGCAAGCTCTAACATATGAGCTTGCTCGTTGAGAGTTTTCTCCATTAAGTTTTTAATCTCTTCAACTTTGTCAGTACCATAATTGATAAATGGTCCCCCAAGCATTTTGGGATTCTTTAGAGTCGTAATATGTACTTGAGGTGCTGATACAAACGATTGCATTATCTTTAAATGCGAATGAGCTATATACATAGCAGCTGTAACAGGAGAAATCAAGTATGACCACGCATACCACTGATTAAATAAAGGTTCTAAAATAACATTTTGCTTTAAATATACTTGTGGCTCTGTCATCTTTACTTCTCCTTCCATAAATTCTTTATCAGTTAGCCATTAGCCATTAGCCATTAGCACTTATTTTAAGCTCGTCTACCTTTTACCAATATATATACATTATTTATAGGTGGCGGTATGAGAGGGTTTTTAGGGGTTACTTTTGTTAATTTACTATCATCTAGTGCTAGTTCCCAACGAGATAGGACCGTTGCTAAAACAATTTTGAACTCAAGTTGTGCAAATGCTGCGCCAAGACAACGGCGATTACCTCCACCAAAAGGAAAATATTCATAGGGAGCAAATTCTCGCGCAAGAAAACGTTCTGGTTTAAATTGCTCTGGTTGCGGATATAAATCTTCGCGATGATGAGTGAGATGAATGCATGGAGATAAAATTGTACCAGCTTCAAACTGGTAATCTTGAATCTTTAGCGTTGATTTAACTTGGCGTGGAAAAGCAAACATTGGTGGAGGGTAAATTCTTAAAGTTTCTTTATAAACAGCGTCTAAGTATGGTAATTGAATTATGGTCTTGACATCAAGGTTGTCCCCAAGGGATTCAAGTTCTTGCAACAGTTTCTCAAGGACTTGTGGGTTACGCAGAATCCAATAAAACGCTCTCACCAATGCAGTTACGGTAATTTCTGGACCCTGTGTCATGAGGGTGAGTAACTCATCACGTAACTCTGTATCTGTCATTGGCTCACCCGTATCATAACGACTGGCTATCATCAATGAGAGGATATCAGTTCGGGATGAATCGGGTTGCTCGCGATGTTTACTAATTTCTGCATAAATGATGTCGTCAATCTGCTGCTTTCGACGTATCATCTTTCCCCAGGTACTCCACGAACCTAGATCCCAGCGCAAAAACAAAAAATGCAAGAATATAGTTTGTAATGTGGAGATATTTGGGTTCAGGAATGTAATCAAGAGTTTTTTGAGTATTTCATCACGCTCATTGTCTTTTGCTCCCAATAAGGCTCTGAGACTGACTTCTAAGGATATTGTTTGAAGAGATTGATAGATTGGGAACGATTGGTTGTTTTTCCAAGTGTTAACCTCTTGTTCTGTTAGCTGACCAATGGTATGACCCAAAGTTTGTATCCGTTCCCCGTGAAACGGCGGCGCTAAGAGCTTCCGTTGCTGTATGTGACGTTCCCCCGACAGTAAAACGAGTGATTGCTCCCCCAGTAAAAATGGATGGTTACCTGCTGTTTTACCAGAATCCAATTGTTTTAAATTAGCAGCAAAAATATCTCGAATAGCCAGGGGATTGCTAACAAACACATGAGGAGTGGAATCTGAGGAAATCCGTAAAGTAAAGATATCCCCATAACGTTGATAGCACTCTTTTAAGTATTCTTCACCTCTAGTCAGCCATTGGAGTTGCTGCAACCAAGGATGAGTTTGAGGTCCTTGAGGGAGTTGATTTGCAGACATTTTTACCTTCATCAAACTTTAATGAATGACAGACAGGTTATGATGTGGGGTTGTTGATTCAAGCTGATTTCGAGACCGTCTTCCCTTCAGTACTATTTGGATACTACCTACTGGTGGTAGTAGAGCACCTTTGTATGATGGTTTTGGCATACTCCGATCTAGTTCCAAATGCCAATGAGATAACACTGTTGCTAAAACCAGTTTCATCTCAAGCTGTGCAAATGCTGAGCCAATACAGCGACGATGACCACCACCAAAGGGGAAATATTCATAGGGAGAAAAGTCTCGTTCCAGAAAACGCTCTGGTTTAAATTGTTTGGCTTGAGGATATACATCTTCCCGATGATGGATGAGATGAATACAAGGAAGCAACACTGTACCAGGCTCAAATTGATAGTCCTGAATTTGCAGCGTTGTTTTTACTAGTCTTGGGAAAGTAAACAGTGCTGTAGGGTAAATTCGCATGACTTCTTTGAATATGGCATCTAAATAAGGCAATCGCATAATTTCCTTGGGATTTGGAGCATCACCAAGAGAGTCAAGCTCTTGCAGCAGTTTTTGATGCACTTGTGAGTTATGAAGAATCCAATAAAATGCTCTGGCTAAACTAGTCCCGGTGACTTCAGGGCTTTGCGCCATAAGAGTGATTAACTCATCCCGTAGCTCTTCATCTGTCATCGCCTCACCTGTCTCATAACGGCTTGCCATCATTAAAGAGAGGATATCAGTTCCAGATGGATCGGGGTTCTGGCGGTGGTCATGAATCTCAGCATAGAGAATTTCGTTGATTTGCCGTTGTTCGTCTGTGAACTTTTCCCAAACCTTCCACGGACCTATATTCTTTTGTAAAAACGGGATATAGTAAGCGAGCGATCGCGATAGAGGATTTTCTGGATTCATCATTGAAATCAGAAGCTCTTTTAACCTTTCGTAACGCTGACCATCTTTTGAGCCCAATAAAACCTGGAAGCCTAATTCCAACATAATTGCTTGAAGGGCTTTATAGATGAAAATGGGTTGGTCAATCGTCCAGTTGCTAGCCATTTGCTCAGCTAGAGAGCAAATCAGTTGACTATAGATTTGTATGCGTTCTCCATGTAAACAAGGTGCTAATAACTTGCGTTGTTGTTTGTGGCGCTGTCCTGCGAGTGAAACTAGCGATCGCTCCCCAAGGAAAAATGGATTATTTGTTGCTTCCTTCCCTGAGTCCAACTGTTGTGAGTTAGCTGCAAAAATTTCTTGAATTATTTGAGGATTGCTAATAAATACGTAAGGAATAAAATCTGGTCCAACTCTCAGAGCAAAGACATCCCCATATTTTTTGTAGCACTCTTGTAGATATTCCTCTTGTCTGGTCAGCCATTGGAGCTTTTGCCAGCGCTTAAAAGTTTTGGGACTGTTCGGAACTTTATATTTAGCCATTTTTATTAATCTTCTTACCTTAAAAATAGGGATTATTTATTTAAGTATTTCCATGAGCGAAGACTCCAATAGGGTTTGACAAGAACCTTAAAAATCTGACTTAATATTTTTTCATACCAGGGAAGCCAATGCGTAGTCATATGATGTATCGTGTACGATTCTGTTTTGTCTTCTAACTTTAAGAATTTTCCATTGATTTCTCTGGGAGTATCCGGTTCAAAAATGTATCCTGGACAAATACGGACTTCTGGTCTTTCAGAGAATCTTCCCTTTACTACACAATCACTTAATAAAATTGGTCCTGTGCTGTAATTGATATAATATGGCATAGAATTTTTTAAGAAAAAACGACTACTAAGCACAGAGCTATCTTGACGTTTTTTCAACAACTCAAAAACTTCTAACCACAATGGATAGCCAGGGACACTACCGATAACAGTGTTACTGTAGCTATTAAAGGCTTGAGAAAGCACTAGCTCAAAGTCTTCTAGTAAATCATCAATTGGTTTGAGGCATTCAATATCCATATCCATGTAGAATCCACCATAGTGGTATAGGATGAAATAGCGTATTGAATCGATCCGCTGAATTGGATATCGATAAGAATCAAACACTGACAGAAACCAAGAATAATTTTCTTCTATAAACTTTCTGGACTTGGTTTCATCCCAAACAACATATTCCCAATGGCGATGATGTTCTTTAACTGTTTGACTATAACGACAATAATGCTCTGGTATCACTGCTTGTGTTGAGAAAAAAACCTGGTGTATGATTTTTGGAATCTTGCTCATCAATTTCATGACCTTGTTCATTTGAACTTCTGGACATAATCTAAATTCCAAAGATTACTGCATCAACTATGAATCATTAACACCTAAACACAGCATCTTGTTTTTGCACTCATTAACTTGTCAGGTTAGTAAGTAGGCGCAGGTCAACCTAATTCTGTCAACAAAAATTAATTAAGATGCTGTCAAGCCTATACTACTATCAGATTCAATGCATTCATTCTATTTATTCATACCTACTGACTTATTGCTTTTAGCCCTCTCACAGAAGACTTAAGCTTTTATCCAATCCTTATAGGTTTTGACTTTGTGCTTCCATAGCTTTACGCAAACTCAGGGGTCGCATATCTACCCACACCTCTTCGATATATGCCAAACATTCTTCTTTTGATCCTTCTTTTCCTACAGATATCCACCCTAATGGCAGTTCCTTTTTCCATTTAGGCCAAATAGAATATTGTTCTTCGTGATTCACTACAACCAGGTAAATAGTGTCATTATTTTGTTCCATTTCTTTTCAGTCCTGACTACAAACTATAATTGCCTATCACCATTAATGTGATATAGCAGTCCTAAATAAAATGTAAAATTTTTGTGAGGACTGCTAATAGCTAATAGTTAAAAAGCAGTTAGCAGTTAGCAATTAGCTATTAGCTCATCAAATTTTTTACGAATGATTTAGGATTTCTATAAACTCCTAGCTATTTATCCCCCATACAAGATACCATAACTTGGGAAAAGACAAACATTAAAATTTCTGACTTTTTATCTTGGAGCCAACTTGATTTTCAAAATTTGGCTCCACCATCTACTTCAATAACGCTGCCTGTAAAATAATCGCATTCAATAATAAAACGCATAGCTAGCCAGATTTCGTAAGGTTCAGCCATCCTTCCCAGAGGAATTTTAGAAATCATTTCTGCCTGAGCTTGTTCAGATACTTGATTTAACATAGGTGTCTTTGTCAGTCCAGGCGCTATACCTGCAACTCGAAACCCAAAAGGAGCCAACTCCAATGCCCAAGTCCGTGTTTCAGCATCTAGACCTGCCTTAGAGGCACTGTAATTAGATTGACCCGGATTGCCAGACCTTGTGATGGAGGAGATATTCACTATGAGACTTGAGGATATATTTCTTTCAATAACTTCAGCAGCAAATTCTCTGGCCATGAAGAAAGAACCGGTCAGATTGACATCAATGACTCGTTTCCATTGTGCCGTTGGTAGCTTACGCAACCAACCATCCTCCTCGCTCATTACGAGTAGACCATCTTGGAGAATACCAGCATTGTTAACCAAAGTATTAGCATCACCAATTTTTTCAAAAGCTTGGGAAATAAAAGATTTCACTACGGATTCGTTAGCTACATCCAGATACATTCCGTAGATTTTTCCTGGTAACGAGGCACTTTCAGCTTCTAGCTCTTTGAGACCATCTACATCAATATCCCCTCCTACGACTTGGACACCTTTTATACGTGCAAGTTCAAGAGCGATACAACGCCCAATCCCACTGGCTGCACCAGTGACTATTGCTCGAATATTTTCCAATTTCATAGAAATTGTTTCGTTAAATCATTTGATACTTTAATATTGAACATAACTGAACTCAAGCCTACGAACAACTATCAGCCTTAACGACTTACTTAAAATGTTTATTGGTGCAATCGTATCCTGATGAGCTTGTAAAGAATGCAGAAAGTGGCTATACTGAAAATAAGGAAGATAAGAAAAATCTTAAAAGACTGTTGGCTAGCCACCTAATTAAAGATGCGTGGGGGGAGTACTCAATCCCGTACTTTTCAATCCTAAACACACACTTCTTGTCTATCCTCAAGTGCCTCTCGAGAAGTTTCTATTAGAATTTTCAAGTGGTTGGTGCTTAATCCATGACTGACAGATATATGGATAACTGCAGCGAGTTGTTCTGGGGTCAAGTTTTTAATGCCGATCGCAATGTCACTAATCACTTCATTCTCTATTTTATGTCTAGCTGTGGGTAGATTGGGTATATTGTTCATCTCACATCTACGAGTGGGTGCTGCGCTCTCCGCATAAAGATATGGAGCATTTTCGCCAGCCTCCACTGCCTTTTTCGTCAACTCCTCGGATGCAGAGTCCACATTCAGAATGCGAGGCTCCAATCTTTTTGAGAGTTTACCAGACACTGACTCAGTAGATTCTACAGAAATATCAGTGCTAACTGGTTGGCTTCCCTTGCATGAAGCAGTTCCTCTGTGTTTGTAAACGATTTCCTTTGCTTTAGCGTAAGTTATGTTTTCGCCATTATAAGCAAGTTCTAGAGTTTCCGCTCTAGCGGCTGAAGATGTAGACGGAGAAGCTAGAAGATAAATCACAGAGGCTGTTAGATTCAAATGTGTAAAATTTACACATTTGAATTGATTGGCAACATGCATGAACTTATTAGCAGATGATACACTCCAACTAAACTCATGATTGAGCCATTTTCTGAACTTGCCATGTCCGAGATGCTGCTTGACTTCTATCAACTTTTGCCCAATGTCAATGATATCTTGAGCGCTACGGCGCATTAAACTTTTAATTTCATTGGTGCGCTGTTGAATGAGTTGAAAAAGTTCAGGGTCTATGTTGGAATAATCAAAGTTGAAAGCTTCAGGTGCGGAAATCTGTTTTGACGCAACAGAACCTAAGTCAGTTTGAGTCATATGGATATCAAGCTATCCCTCAACATCAAATAAGAGTGTAGCACCATACCATGAAGGTTTACACAAAACGTAACTATTAGTCAAAAAAAAATCAATTTTTGTAACGCAACAACTATGCAAAAACAGACAACGGTGATAGATTAGTTAGGGCTTACGCAAGAAACCTGACAATGTGCATTGAGCACATCGATCGCATTATTAGTACAAATCGCTTAACCGTTGTTGCCTCTCAGCCTCTGCACAGCACTTAACTCCTGGAACAGAGCTTTGTTTGCTAGGAAGCTCGCTTAATCGGGTATTATAGATTTTGCCTTCAACTTGTCCTTGAAAAGTTTACTGATTGGTCAAGTTGGTTCACAGTGAATTTATAAATTGTGTTGTGGTGCAATCTGCGAAAGGCATTTTTCAAATGTTTGTCTGTTGTTAAATTCATGTAACGCCGAATGAAAGGTAAGCCGGTTACTCTAGATTGCGTAAGTTTTGTTTCCATTCAGATAAATACACCCACAAATTTCAAATTATGGTTTCTGGATTGCAACTATCATCTTCAAGCTTAAGTAGAACAACAAACAACGAGCGACTGTGGTTGGACTGGATTGCACAGCAGGATGACCCACTTCCTGCGCTTCGGGTATTTAGCGAAAACTATCACTATTTTTCGCTGCACCAAGCAGTCGCATTTTCTCGTCTGTTTCAAGTTGTTGCTGCACACGATCGCGAATCATTGGTCTTGTTAGCTGATATGCTGTATCAGGAACTAGGACAAGGGGATCAAAACAGAGCTCACTCTATCATTTTTGAGCAATTCGCTAAAGCAGTAGGCGTGGATATCACCCGTCTGCCCCTCTCTCCAGACAAGGTGGTTGAAGGTGTACGTTGGTATGTTTGCGAATTGGAAAAAGGGTTTGGGGGTTCTTTACCCTGTGCTTTGGCTACCTATCAATTTGTAGAAGGGTCTGGAGTTGAGACCTATGGACCACTGCTCTCCATACTGCGTAGTTTTGGTCTATCAGAAGAAGCTTTAGAGTTTTTCACTTTGCACGCGGAGGTAGAAATTGAACATACTCAGGTAGCAGCTAAGATAGTTCAGCGTGCTCGTGCAGCCTTTAGTGCGGAAGAAAGTCAAGCCTTTGATGTTCAAAAGACTGTGCTCCAAAAAGCATGGGAGCAATTCTGGAAAGATATATTCACCGTGTGTAAGCAAGAAACTTCTGTTTTGACACTTTCAAACAGATAAAGCAGAAGCGCTCAGTTGTCTATCAGGCATTAGTGTTTGATGTGCCTTCAGCTTCAGTCTCAATCATAAAGTACTCCAACAATTTTAGAATCGGGTTTTGAGCCCAAAGCAATAGCTGCAGCCCAAAAGACACAGCGATCAAGGCTGAAGCTGAAAGGTTTCTCTCTATTAAACAAGTAAACAAAGTCCAATAATGTGCATCAACCGGATTTTTCCCAAGATAAGTTTTGACTCAAAGTTTTAGTAGGTGAAAATGATGATTACAATCGAGTCACTAGGAACTAATACAGGAAAGATTATTGATAATAGTGACAATTATCAAGATGTTTTTCATCTGCCTGTGACAGAAATTATGGATTTGTTCATTGAATCAGGAGTGATTCTTTTTCGAGGCTTTGGGGTGACTCACAAGCAAATGAAAGAGTTTGCACAACTGTTCAGTTCTAACTTAGTTCAAGATTATGTCAGACCCAGAGTTGATTCAGATCCATTTGTCCATTTCGTAGATCCAGGAATGGGTGAGTGTGTTGTCCACAGCGAACACGCATACTCTCCCTTTCGCCCTGATGTGATTTGGTTTTGCTGTGGTGTACCAGCAGCAGAGGATGGTGAAACGATATTCTGTGATGGCGTTCAAGTATGGGAAAACCTAAGTGAAGAAACAAAACAGTTATTTATTGACAAAAAACTAATATTTGTTTACGAGAGTATCCCATTTGATATCTTCAAAAGATTTGTATCACCAGATGCTACTATGGCAGATGTTCAGCGAGTATTGGATAATCTTGAAGGTGTCACATACCAAATCAATGATGATGACTCGATAAGAATGGAGTATGTTTGCTCTGCTCTGGTGAAAACCAAGTATGGTCATTATGATGCTTTTGCCAACAGTCTTTTGCCATTGTATCAAGGAACAGGAAAAGCATATTTTGCCGATGGTTCAATAATTTCCGATGAAGCGATCGACGAAATCAAGAAAGTCACAGACCAGTTAATAGAAAAGATACAATGGCAATCTGGAGATTTGGCAATGATTGATAATTCAAGATTCATGCACGGTCGTAAAGCGTTTAGCGATAATCAACGGCAGATATTCAGTACTCTGGGCAACCTTCCATAAGGCAGGCAAATAGGCAATCTTGCTACAGGCAATCTTGCTACAGGCAACAGGAGGATTCTAGAAGATTTAGGTGTACTGAGTTTTGTTCAAAAATAAAAATCAAATAAGAGTCCTATACTTTTTTGTTCTTTGATACTTAATTTGGGCGGTTGTCAATAGTCAAATTATAAGGAAGATGCTGATGAATAGTAAGCAGAAGGATAGTCTAGCATCTGGAAGTTTTATCCTGTCGTGTGGTCGCTCTGGTTCATCATTGTTGCGCTACATCCTGGACACGCACGTAGACATAGCTAGCCCTGGTGAACTAAATACAGGGAAAGTGTGTCAAGATTTGTATCACTTTGTGGCATCAACAGTTGGAGCAGCTTCCGATATTGCTGATGTAGCAGAAAAAAACCATATGGTGCTTGCTGAGATCAGGCAGATAATGTCAGGTTTGTTAAACAGGTATGCTGCGGTTAAGAACAAAAGCATATGGTGTGAAAAAACACCGAGCAATTTGGATTATATTGATACGCTCAAAGCGGTGTTTCCGGATGCAAAATACATTTGCTTGTATCGACATGCTATGGATACGGTACACTCCTTAATTGAAATAGCGCCCCAGGCTGAGCGGAACTCTCAAGATACTGTCAGTAAAATGGTAAATCATTGGATTAACCAAACTAAAAAGCTTTTGATTTACGAGCGCGACAATAGCGCACAATGTTTTCGCATCAAGTATGAGTCTATAGTGACTAACCCGACTGAAACCCTAGAACCCCTGTTTACCTTTTTAGGTGTTGCATGGGATATCTCTTTATTAGACAAGGTATTCTCGGTAAATCACGACCCAGGTTTAGGAGATCCAAAGTTAATTTACTCATCACAGATTCACCAAAATTCCATAGGCAAAGGTGCAAAGATTAGCCGTTCACATATTCCGGAGCCTCTCCTTCAAGAGATGAACACACTTCTTGAAGAACTGGACTATCCAGTGGTAGGCTCTGATTGGGATAATGTTACATTGTCCTCTTCCCCAATAGATACAATACCAAAACAGGGTAAGACTTTTTCCAGTATTGAGGAAATTTTTCTAAACTACCTTCCTGAGCGTGTAAAGGAATGGATTGACAAACAGCCAGATAGCAAAACCATTTACAAGATAGTGATAACTGGTGATGAAGGTGGAATCTGGACAATTGACTTGACTAAGCCCAGTAACTGGATTAGCACTGAAAACGGGAAAGCTGACTGTACGGTCACTCTTTCCTCACAAACTCTAATGGATATAATCAACGGTAAACAGAATCCTGCAGAGGCTTTGATGGAAGGGAAGGTAGATTTGGTCGGCGATATGTTACAAGCAGAAATGTTGGGTCTGTTAATCGTTGAAGGCTCACATAAACAGAATCTTGAGAATGAGTTTTGGTGGCGAGATGTGGCATTAGAAGTAGCGCGAGAAAGAAGTTGAAAAAGATACATAATATAGCAGTCCTAAATGAAATGTAAAATTTTTGTGAGGACTGCTAATAGCTA
>JAWQFQ010000086.1:0-34769 GCA_035967975.1 Scytonema sp. PMC 1070.18 | reverse complement strand
CTTGTCCTCCAAGTCTTGCCAACACCCAAGAGTAAAAAACCTACCCTTGTGAGGGTTTGAAGCCCCCCTTGACAAGGGGGGTTGGGGGGATCAAGCCAAAACCTACGTAGTATTGAATCAGCGTCTTTGCGATTCTTTCTCAATACTGCGTAGGATTTGCAAAAATTAGAAACGTGTTGTTCGCTAGCACCCGCCATTGCGAAAATTTGCCCATCGACGTATTCGTGACGAATATCGCTAGATTCCTCGATTTTGAGGTATTCTTCAATCGTGAGAAAGTTTACAGGAGAGTACATGATTTTTCCCTTTGCAATTCTTAATACTACAAGAGAGATTTCTTCTCTTAACCGTCAACCGTCAACCGTCAATCGTCAACACCTCTAAACCCAACGACACAGCACCCCACAAAGGTGCATCATCACCCAAAGAAGCCGGAACAACATCAAAATGCACCTCAGGTAAAGCCACCTCCCGCGCCACCTTTCGCAACACCCGCCAAAAATCCTCCCCCGCCTTCGTCACACCACCACCCAAAACAAACCGTTGCGGATTCATCAAATTAGCCACATTACCAATACCCACACCCAAAGCCCAACTCGCCCGATACAACAATTCCTGAGCCAAATCATCCCCACCAGCCGCCGCCTCACTCACCACCTTTCCGGTAATCAACTCCAAATCGCCCCCCACCAACTCCCTCAAAACCTCTCCTCTGCGTTCTCTGCGCCTCTGTTGTTCATTCCTCAAACCCTCCCTCGCATCTTGCGCCATATAAGGACCCGACGCCAACCTTTCTACACACCCCCGCTTCCCACACAAACAAACCGGACCCAAAGGATCGACAACCATATGTCCAATTTCACCAGCCATCCCCTCCACACCCCGCCAAGGTTGACCATTTAAAATCCAACCACCCCCCACACCAGTACTGACGGTGATGTAGAACAAATTATCGTACCCCCGACCCGCACCAAAGCGGTGTTCCCCCAACGCCGCCACATTAGCATCGTTATCGACACTGCACCCAACACCAAACTCTTTCTCTAGCAACTCTTGCAGAGGAACATTCTCCCATCCAGACACATGATGAGACAGCCGGACTGTACCAGTTGTTGCATCCACAGGTCCCCCAAAGCTGACACCGATCGCATCTGGTTTCCCCCCTTGAAGTACAGACTCGATCAGCGATCGCATCATCTCCAAATCCGTTTCAGCATTTCCATGATTTGGCGAAAGACGGCGATCGTAACTCAACCACTCCTGAGAACCACTATTTACCGTCGCCGCTGCCAACTTTGTTCCGCCAAAATCAAGTGCTAAGATAAGTGCCATATTGCTAAGTGTGAATTGCTAAGTGCTAATGGCTAATTGTTCATTGCTAATTGCTAATTGCCATTAACCATTAGCCATTAGCTATTAGCTATTAACCATTAGCCATCACAGAGTCAATAAACTGTTGCAATCTTTCATAATGCGACCCTTTCCAATACACTTGGTTGCAGTTTTGACACTGATAGAACTCATCAACGTACAATCGAGTACTTTCTGGTAATTGGTCAATCACGGTTTCTTTTGCTACAGGTTTTAGTAATCCATTACAGCGCAAACAGCGTTGAAAAGGCGATACTAATTTATATAAACTAAAGCGTTGCATGACCTCTACAATTTGCTGTTGTGGATTAGTATTTCTAACATAGTATCCGTATTGCACAATACTTCTCATTAACAGACCGCGATCGCGAGTTAACAAAATCCGTTCTTGACTACTAGATACACGCGCTAACTCCTCATCTTCGTAGTCATTGCGATACAGCACATCAAAACCCAAAAGACGTAGAGATGTTGCTAACTTACCTAAATGAATATCCAAAACGAAGCGGATTTCACTTAAAAGTTTTGGTCTAACAGTGACGTTGAGTGACTTAGCTCCTGTTCCAGAAATTGGATAGACATTGATAACATCGCCATCTTGGACTATGTAGGAAAAATCCACCCACTGTCCATTGACCTCAATCCCATCTACCTCTGGGTGAGGAACACCCAAAGATTCAATTGTATCCTTAATTGACGCTTTTTCATTAAAAGCATGGGCTATTGTCACCTCCCTTTTATGCGGGGGTAAGAAATCGTTTAACTCTGCATAAAAGTGGAAGGAAGCAACAGCCATAGTTACAAATGTTTTAATTTCCTATATTAGCTTAGAAAAAGGGGTGTAATACCAATTCGTAATTCGTAATTCGTAATTAAGAAAGCCCTATTTGGTCTGGGTTTTGTGGATTTGAATGTGTTGTCGTATTTTAGAGAATTGGTGTCAGGGTGTGTGTAGTTCATGATGGCTTTTTCAAAAAGACAATGAGCAAAAGTAACTACCTGAGGACGTTTGCAAACTTTTTCTACAAAAAAATAATAAAAATAATTTTATCCGGAATGCAAAACCTCGTATTTTAAAAGGTTTTCAGCCCTTGTTAATTCGCTGCGATCCTGAAATTGCAGTATAAATTAGAAAAATTGCTAAAGACTTGCATTTAGTATTGACTTTCAGCTAGAGTCATAACAGTAATCTCATCTAACTCCTGAAGTCATGCACAGGAGGCAAAATGGGGTAAATAAATGATTAAGCGCAACGGAGGCAGTAATTGCTAGAGAAATAAGCAAAATCTGCCTGAAAGCTGTTTCTTGCTTGCGTCCTTCACATTAAAATTGAGAAACTTGCTTTCAATCGGTTTAGTACAACCCCTTTCAAGAGTGAGAATTTGATGCTAAAGGAGGTGACATAGCTAGTCAGTAGTTGCTAAAATTTGGTATTAAGTTAGTAAAGCATCTGTCGAGCGATCGCGATGATACACATCTGCCTATGCTTGACAAATTTGACAAGTTGAAGAGGTTGTTTCTTTATTTTTTTAGAATAATTGAGAAAATTTAGCAATATGAATCTTGACTAAAGAAAATAATATTTAAAAAGCGATGGCTAACAAAATCTCTGTTTGTAAACTCCTTTATTCGTCAAAATCTAATTACACAGTAAACCACAGTTAGATGAATACTTTCTTTTGTTCTGACAATTCTCGACAATCAGGAGAAGAAATCATTGGTAGTGCAACTAACTACCAAACTTATATATTGGTTGAATGTCCTCCACCTTGGACATCGGAAGCTTTTAGTTCTCGATGGGTTCCAGAGAACTTACAAATGTTGGTCAAACAAATAAAAAAAGATAAACTTCCAATTGTAGTTCTCTTAATTGCTAACAATTCATCCCATAAAGCAGAAAAGACAAACCTATTAATTTATCAACGCAAAGAGGGATTGAGTCAAGGGTATCACAAGCAGGAATTTCAGTTAGAGAATATTGAACAAGCTGCAACTATTATTAAAAAATGGTTGCGGGGAGGATTTTGCGATCGCATAGAAACCAGCCCCATTAGAGATATCTTAATATGTACTCATGGTAGCCACGATAGATGCTGTGCTAGATATGGAAATCCCTTTTTCTTCCATGCGATCGCATCCGTCGCCAATCTAGGCTTAGACAATGTTCGGATTTGGAAATCCAGCCATTTTGGCGGACATCGGTTTGCACCAACAGCCATAGATTTTCCAGAAGGAAGATACTATGGTACTTTGGACCAAGAGTCATTTCAAACAATTCTGACACGCACTGGCGACATCGAAAGTTTAAGTAAAGTTTATCGAGGCTGGGGAATTTTACCCAATCCAATTCAGGTTTTAGAACGAGAACTCATCCTCCGTCACGGATGGGATTGGTTTAATTACAAAGTTGAAGGTAAAATTCTGAATCAAAACCTTGATGAAAACCTAGTTTTAGGCGAGGTAACATTTGAAAAACCAGATGGTTCTCTCCACAGTTATCAAGCCAAGTTGGTGAAAGACGAAACTAAAATGCTCAGTCTAAAAACTTCTTGTAGCGCTACAACAGAATCCAAGTGTGTTAAGTACTCAGTAGATAGCCTCTGGCTGGCGTCAAGTAAGCTGGCGATATACAGTCAGTAAGACTGCTAATGGCTAATGGCTAATGGCTAATGGTTAATAGCAATTAGCAATTAGCAATTAACAAATTCCCTAAGTTCCCAACATTTGCAAATTGTGCAAAGTGGCGTATAATCCTCCTTGTTGAAGCAACTCTTCATGACTTCCCTGTTCTATGAGTTGTCCTTGTTTCAGCACAAAAATCTTATCGACATTACGAATAGTAGACAAGCGGTGAGCGATAATAATTGCTGTACGTCCTAGTAAAAGTTCGTCTAAAGCTTCCTGAATCAACGCTTCTGTCCCCACATCCAAACTCGCAGTGGCTTCATCTAATACCAAAATTTCCGGACTGCGAATCGCAGCACGCGCAAATGCTAATAGTTGCTTTTGACCACTGGAAAGATTAGTACCTCGTTCTCTGAGTTGGGTGTCGTAACCTTCGGGTAATTGTTCAATAAAGTGGGATATATTAGTTTTCTCAGCCGCTTGTTGGATTTCTTCTAAGGAATAGGTATCTCCTAAAGAAATATTGCTCTTGATATCACCTGCGAATAAAAAGCCATCTTGTAAGATAACAGCCATATAACGCCGTAGTTCTGCTTGGGGTACTTCTCGGATGTCTATACCATCTACTAAAATCCGTCCTTGACTGGGTTCGTAAAGACGACATAATAAGCGGATGATGGTACTTTTCCCCGCACCCGTGGGACCGACTAAGGCAATTTTTTCACCCGGATTGATGATAAAGTCTAAGTCTTGGATGACGTATTCATCATCTTTGTATGCAAACCAAACGTGTTCAAAGCGGATTTCTCCGAGTTTGGGTTCCTCGATCGCAATTTCGGGATTATCTGTGACATCGTTAATGTAACCTAATCGCGAGTCTAGAATTGAAAATCTTGGGTTACCGCGATCGCGAATTTCGATAGGTTCATCCAAAACTTCGCTAACCCGTTCCATAGCTGTGAACCCAGATTGAATGACGGTGAATTTTTCGGCAAACTGTTGTAAAGGCTGGAACAATCGCTCGGCATATAATATGAATGCAGATAACGTACCAAAAGTCAAGTTATCTCCTAAAAGTAAGTAACCCCCCGCCCACAAAACACCCGCAATTCCAATAAAAGCAGTCCATTCCAGGGTTGCAGAAACAGCAGAATCATTAAAGATAGTATTATCAACCTCTTTGATATAACGGTTATTTGTCTTGCGGAACATCTCAGCGTTAAATCTTTCCCGTCGGAATAACTGTACGACATTCACACCAACAATGTTTTCTTGTAGCTGGGAGTTTAAGACTGAAAGTTCTTCCCTAGATTTGTAATTTGCTTTGCGGTACTGTTGTTGAAAGTAAATAATTAACAAAGCTACTGGTATAAGTAGTAACAATAGTAACAAAGCAAGTTGCCACTTAACAGAAAACATGAAACCGATAATCACCACTAAGGAGAATAAGTCTGATACTATCCCAACTGCGCCAGTCGCAAATACATCGCCTAACACTTCCACATCGCTGGTGAGCCTGGTAATGATTTTACCTACAGGTGTTCTATCAAAAAAACGTACAGCTAGAGATGTGACGTGGTGAAATAACTCATAGCGAATTTCCGCAGTAATTTGTTGTCCTACCTTCTGTACCAAGAAACCTTGAAAGCCTGTGATTAGCAATCGTATAATCACGGCTGTCAGGAACAAGCCTTCAATAATGTACAATCCCTGCGAGGGGCGGTTTCTAAAAAACTCGTATGTACTGGGTTCATTGCGAATCAGAGAAATAGCTTGTCCAATTAATAGGGGTTGTACAGCGTTTGCGATCGCAATAGGTACGAGTAGTAACATCGATAGCGCTAGCAACCGTCTGTGTCTACGGGCGTAAGGTACTAGACGCAAAAATAACCGCCAGTCATTTCCACGCCGACGGTACTGCGTATCAGATTTTCCTAAAGGTCTGGAATAACTCATAATATTGTAATTATATAACCACAGATATCTTCCCTAGCATATATTACTAAAATAAATCCAGCCTCTACGTATCATTCATCGTAAGCGTTCAGCACTTCAGCCTTCAGTAGTCAGCTTGCGATCGCCTGTTTTCCTTGCATTTTATAGTTCCTTGTCCCATTACAAACACCTCTATAGCTCATAAAAGCTGATAGCTGACGGCTGAACACTTACCATTCATCAATCAACAGCATTTTTATAAGTCATTTATAAATGCTTTGTTTTGTGATACCTCATTTTGGCGAAGGTATTGTCCAAAATAACGGGTTTTTGCATTCCTTGTAACTCTTAACACCAAAAGTATTGAGAAATTAACCTATTTTTCAGTTATGTCAATTAAGTCTCAATTTTTGTCATTTACTACCTTATTCTATCGTAAGTAAGATTTACACAACATCTGAGTATGCGCGCATCCGTGACCAACCCCTTTGGGCGATGGACACGGAGCTTGAATTTTACACTCCACACCCTCGTGTTTCACCAAATCCCCCTCCCCCAGGAGTTGCGATCGCAAAAACATCACCAGGTTTCATCTCGACTGTGGCTGTACTATCTAAATTTTCTTCAGTCCCATCCTGACGTTGTATCCAGTTACGTCCTACTTGTCCTGGTTCCCCACCGTTAAGTCCAAAAGGAGGAACCAATCGATGACCGGAGAGAATATTAGCTGTCATGGGTTCTAAAAACTTGATACGACGGATAACCCCATCACCCCCGGAATGTTTTCCTTTACCACCACTACCAAGACGAAGACCAAAGCTCTCAACCAGTACAGGATAACGGGATTCTAAAACCTCAGGATCTGTCAATCGAGAGTTTGTCATGTGAGAATGAACACCATCCGTCCCATCGAAATCAATTCCCGCTCCCGATCCACCACAGATGGTTTCATAATATTGATACCGCTCATTCCCAAAAGTAAAGTTATTCATCGTTCCTTGGGAAGCTGACATCACACCCAAAGCCCCATATAAAGCATCGACAATAGTTTGAGAAGTTTCGACGTTACCCGCAACCACTGCGGCTGGATAAATTGGGTTTAGCATACAACCTTCGGGAACAATAATTTCTAGCGGATTTAGACACCCAGCATTGAGCGGAATCTTATCATCAACCAAAGTCCGGAAAACATACAAAACTGCTGCTTGAGTGACAGCTAGTGGTGCATTAAAGTTACTATTCAGTTGTTGGGAAGTTCCAGTAAAGTCAATGGTAGCACTGCGATTGTCTCGGTGAATAGTCACTTTCACTTGAATTTGCGCTCCATTGTCCATTTTATAAATAAATGAACCATCTTTGAGCACATCAATCGCCCTTCTGACTGCTTCTTCAGCATTGTCTTGTACAAACTTCATGTAAGTCTGTACTGTTTCAAGCCCATACTGAGAAACCATTTTATGAAGTTCTTGAACTCCTCTTTCATTCGCAGCAATTTGTGCTTTGAAATCAGCTATATTTTGGTCAGGATTTCTAGCGGGATAGCGGTGGTTTGAGAGTAACTCTCGTGTTGGAATTTCTCGAAAATCTCCTTGTTCAACGAAAAGGAAATTATCAAAGAGAATTCCTTCTTCTTCTACTGTGGTACTATTGGGGGGCATGGAACCAGGGGTGATTCCACCAATATCTGCTTGGTGTCCGCGAGAAGCGACGTAGAAAAGGGGTGTGGGGGGTGTGGGGTGTGACTCTGGGAAGACGGGGGTAATTGCGGTTACGTCGGGAAGATGGGTTCCTCCGTTGTAGGGGTTGTTGGATAAATACACATTTCCGGGTTTTATGGTGTCGCCTTTATCTTTAATTAAACTGCGGACGCTTTCACTCATTGAACCTAAATGTACGGGAATATGTGGGGCGTTGGCGACTAATAATCCATCTTGGTTGAAGATGGCGCAGGAAAAATCTAATCTTTCTTTGATATTGACTGATGCTGCTGTGTTTTGGAGAACAATTCCCATTTGTTCTGCTATGAATTGAAAGAGGTTTTTGAAGATTTCTAAGCGGACTGGATCGGGTTGTGATGTTGTGTGCATTGTTTTCTCCTACTTTTGTCAAAACCTACACAATATTGTCCCGTAGCTTATATCTTGCACCTGGGCTAAAAACCGGGTTTCTTGCCAATCATATCGTCTATAAGCCTGAATCTATCGTTTAGAAACCCGGTTTTTTTAGTCTTGTTGAGAATGGTGCAAGATGTGAGGTAGGGTATGACCGAATCAAACTGGATTCCTATATGATTTCATCTTTCTTAATTTCTAGCTTTCCAGAAATATTTAAAAATCTTAAGATTTCATCTTCAACTAACATCAATTGTCCGCTTAAAATCTTGCTATATAGTTTTTTCTCTATTTCTTCTGCATCATTATCAGATAACTCAAATGTAATTTTTAACGTAAATTTACTAGTCATAGTGAATTTTAAAGGTTAAAGTTCTCAAAAAAGATGCAACTTGAGTCTCTGTTTGAAAAAAATAAAGGTTATTATTAGACCACCGCAGGGAGTCGTATAGTTCATGAAACTGTCTACATCATGTTTTTGACAACCTTGCATTAGTAAAACAACCTAAAACAACCGTTGTAAAATCAAATGATTTCGTTCGGTTAACTTTGCTTCCCAGTGAGGTTCAACAACAATTGTGCTGATTTTTTCGACGATGATGGCGGGTCCTTTTACAATATCTTGTGGTTGTAGATTTTCACGTCGATAAATGGGAGTATTATGCCATTGGTTGGAGGTAAACATTTGTACTGTTTCAACAGGGGTAGGGTTTTCTTCTATAGGACGGGTACGAGTTATTGAGGGTTCTTCGGGGGTATCCATCTTTTGAATAACTTCTACTGAAGCTGATTCGACAATTAAGATTTTCTCTGTTTGAATAAAACCATAGCGAGATTTATGTTCAATTTCAAATTCTTTTCGCATTTCTGCTACATCATTGGCAAAATTGATGGTTAAGGTAGAGTTGGTTCCTTCATATTTTAAGTTCACTTTTCGGACAATTTCTTCTTCAGTGTTTGTTTCGTCTGAACTGAGTTCGCTTCTGGCTTGGGTTTCTAGAAACTTCATCAATTGCTGTAACTGAGGGATTAATGCTTGGGTTAATGGTTGTTCTACTCCTGCTTCTCTCATCGCTCGGACATCAGCTAATCCCATTCCATATGCGGAAAGAACTCCAGCATATGGGTGGAGGAATATCTTTTTCATCCCTAATGTATCTGCGATTAAACACGCTACTTGTCCTCCTGCTCCTCCAAAACAACAAAGCACATATCGGGTAACATCGTAGCCCCGTTGTAGGCTGATTTTTTTGATTGCGTTCGCCATATTTTCGACAGCGATCGCAATAAATCCCTCTGCAACTTGTTCGGGTGTACGGGTATCTCCCGTTGTACCTGCAATGTCTTTAGCTAATTGTGTAAATTTGGATAGGACAATATCTTTATCTAAGGGTAAGTTCCCATCGGGTCCAAACACAGGGGGAAAATATTGGGGGTGAATTTTGCCTAACATAACATTAGCATCTGTCACAGCTAATGGTCCCCCACGACGGTAGCAAGCAGGACCTGGATTTGACCCCGCAGATTCGGGTCCAACACGATAACTAGAACCATCAAAGAAGAGGATGGAACCTCCTCCCGCTGCGATGGTATGAATCGCTAGTACGGGAACTCGCATCCGCGCTCCAGCAATTTCTGTGTCTAATTGTCTTTCATATTCTCCTTTGAAGTGGGCGACATCTGTACTTGTTCCTCCCATATCAAAGGTAATAACTAAGTCGAAACCTGCTCTTTGGCTGGTTTGAACTGCGCCCACAATTCCGCCAGCTGGACCACTTAATATACTATCTTTTCCTTGAAATTGTTCAGCGGCGACTAAACCCCCATCAGATTTCATGAACATCAATTTAATTGGGGTGTGGGGCTTTTCTTGATTTTCTCCTTTTAACTGAGTGGCGACTTGGTTGACGTAGCGGCGAAGAATGGGTGTTAAGTAAGCATCTACAACTGTTGTGTCTCCCCGACTGACCAATTTCATTAACGGGCTGAGTTGGTGGGAAACGGAGATTTGGGTAAATCCAATGTCTTGGGCGAGTTGAGCGACTTGTTGTTCGTGGTTGGGATAGCGGTAGCTGTGCATAAAAACAATAGCACAACTGCGAACTCCGGTGTTGTATGCTGCTTGTAAGTCATGTTTAACTTGTTCGATATTAACAGGTGTTAGTTCCTGACCGTTAGCATCGTAGCGTTCATCTACCTCAATGACCTGTTTGTAAAGCATCGTTGGTAAGATGATGTGACGAGCAAAGATGTCAGGACGGTTTTGGTAGCCTATTCTCAAAGCATCTTTAAACCCTTTGGTGATGAGTAGCACAACGGGTTCGCCATGTCTTTCTAACAGTGCGTTGGTTGCTACTGTTGTCCCCATTTTTACCACTTCTATTTTTTCACAGGGAATGGGTTCGTTGGGCGAAAGACCTATGATATCCCGAATACCTTGTACCACTGCGTCTTGATACTGTTCCGGGTTTTCGGAAAGTAATTTATAGATAATCGCCCATTGCTGGTTGGGAAGGGGAACAATTAAAAAACGGTCGGAAGATGTCGCGTGTCTGTCGGCGATCGCGCGATCGCTCGTCACCGCAACTAAATCCGTAAATGTACCGCCCCGGTCAGCAAAAACTTTTAACATTGCTCCACCTCCTCTATGGTCTAAAAGTAGGATAACAATGGGATTTGGCAAATTTCTACTTCGGTTATGGAATATTATTGCGACGGATGTCGATTCAGTAGTGGCGTTAGAAACCCGGTTTCTTAAAGAAACCGGGTTTGGTGGCTACTCAACAATTGTATCCCTTGCAGTATTTAATTATCACGTATCTCCTGCAATCATCCATTGCCATTTTTGCTGTTGAGCATTCCTTTTTACCGCCACTATTTCTGTTGGCGGATTAATGCGATCGCCTCTTTCATCAAATTTTATCATTCCTGTCACTCCCCTGACTTGATTGCTTTTTTCTTTAAAATATTGATTCATGTGAATCAGTAATGATTGACTGTCTTGGATTTCATATCTTTCCAAAATTCTGAGTAGGATTAACACTGAATCAAAAGCTGTTGCGCTGCGCCATGTTAAGTTTTCGTTTCCCCATAATTGAGTTCCATGCTGACAAAATTTTTGTGCTAGCAAATTATTGCTATGACAACCGTTTTCCTTACTGTACCAATGCCAGGGAATACAAGCTATAATTTTATATCTCTCGTGATTGTTTAAATTATGCTGACTTTGCTCGTGAATCCAATGTAAAACATTCTCTTGATAAAAAGTTGCGGAACCAGCTATCAGACAGTTATCAAGATTCAATCGGCTAATCAGTCCTGCATTATTTAGGGAATTCAGTTCAATTCCTCCATCTGGAATGATGATAATAATATCAACACTATTTTGTTTAATTTCTTCTAAATCATCTTGAATTTGGTAATATGTTTCACTAATTTGACTACATTCTTTCACAATAAGAAACTGTTGTTTATGCTGTTCTAAAGACTCTTGAATTAATGTTTTATACGAGGTACTGTAGTGACTGTTTTTATTATAAAATATAGCTACTTTTATTTGTTTTTTTTCTAAAAATTGTTGTGTCAAATAATTAGCCAATCGCATGGCGTTAATGGTATCTGGAGTTGTCAGTCTCAAGAAAGATAAACTTTCCCCACCAGATAAATGAGAAAGTTCATTTGATGTACTGCTCGCGTTGACTAGAAGTATCCCGTGTTGTGCATAGAATTGCAGAGCCTTTTTAGTCATTTCGCTTGAGTAGTGACCAATAATTGCAATAATATTTAATTTTGGTGCTAGCTTTGCTAAATTTTCGGCTGTTTGGTTGTAGGAATCGTATAAATTATTTGGATCGTTGACAATGAGAAGTTTTAAAGCTATTGAACAATCTGTATTATTTAGAGAATAGTATCTTTGATGCTTAACTTCATTTAAACTTATTTCTTCACCTAGACCAATTTTATCAAAACATTGGACATTAACTTCTAATTGAATTTGAGCAACTCCCCTCAAAATTTCTGTAGCTACCTGACCTTGATTATGATAAAATGGGACAACAACAGCTAAAGTGTAAATTTTAATTCCTTGCTCTTGTAAAAGAGATTGTTTATATTCAACTAAACTATTATTAAGATAAATTAAAACTTCTGGATTACCGACTTTGTAAATATCTTGCTCTTTCTTCCAAGCCCACAAAAAACATCTAAAGGCTTGATAGTAAAGCCCTTGTTGATAAAATTGCGTTGCTTCAATTTGTAACTGAGCAATCTCTTGATTGGGAGGATAAAGAAAAATTTGTCTTCCAAAGCTACCCTGAAAGTTATCATGATTTAATTGAGGAGCAGGATTTAATTTATAGCCTATTTTTGGATTGAGGAGAAAATTGAGAATGATAACCCAGTTACCAGCTATTTCCTCTTGGTCAACTTCCAGGGCTTCTGCTATTCTAGGGTAAATAGATTTACTCAGGCGATCGCGAATATTCTGTTCGGATAAATGAACCGTATTGGCTATGTGTTGTCGAGAGTATCCTAAGAGAGATTGACAAATAATTTGCTTGTCCAATTCGCTGAGTAGTTTTTTATTATGACCCGTCTCTAATTTTTCAAAAAAAAGTTCAATATTAATATTTAGCTGTTCTATGACTTGTTGACAATTTTGACACATATCAAACGTTGTTTTCCTTTTGAAAAACGTCCCAAAGGTTTTCAGCCCATTTTAATGGGCTTGAGCTTTGAGCCCGAACTTTAGTTCCGGGTAAAGATTTTATGTTTTGTTGCTTATTTATTACAGTTTTTAGTGATAATTCTTGTGAAGAAAGATAGTAAAAATACTACCTTGGGGATGATTATCTTCAACAGTAATCGTGCCATTGTGGGCTTCAATTGCCATTTTACAGAAAGCCAGTCCTAGACCAAGTTGCGAAACACCTTGTATCACAGTTCCAATCTCATACTTCTCGAAAATAGTTTGTCGTAATTTGTCAGGGACTCCTGTACCCAAATCCGCCACTTGTATTTTAGCGCCTCCTAGTTCTAAATACTCTGCTCGCAGGGTGACTTGACTATTTGTGGGAGAGAACTTAATTGCATTAGAGAGTAAATTATCCAGCACTCTCCGAAAGATAGCGGCGTCTACTTTAATAATGCCACCAGGTTCGGGTAATTCGCTTACTAGAGTCAGACGTTTCTGAGTTGCGATCGCCTCAACATCTTCCAAAGCCGCTTTACAGAGTTCACACAGATCCACTTCTGTGTAATTGAGGACCATTTTACCTGATTCTAACTTTGCCATAATTAGCAAGCTATCAATCAATGATTGGAGTCGGTGTCCTGCGCTCGCAATTTGATTGAGCTTTCGTTCCTGCTTTTCAGGTGTCAAGTTAGGTAAGCGGAGAATTTCCGTTGAGAGAAAGATATTGACAAGGGGATTCCGCAAATCATGTACGAGACTATAGACCATATCTTCACGCAATTGCAGCAAGGCTTGCAGGTTGTCATATTGCTGCTTAATCCGTAACATGGAATGAACTCTGGCTCTTAACTCAACACCACTGACGGGCTTACTAATAAAATCATCTGCACCCGCTGCTAAACATTGAGCCAAATCTTCTTTAGCAGTTAATGCTGTTATCATAATGATGGGAACGGCTTGCCATTGCAGGTCAGCTTTGATGCGGCGACAGACTTCCATTCCATCTAGATCGGGCATCATCACATCTAGTAAAATTACATCGGGTTGAAAACTTGTGAGACGAGCAAGGGCTTGTTTACCACTAGGAGCATAGTATAGCTGGTATTGTTTTCCATCTAGCAACGTTTCCACAACATCAAAATTATCCGGTTCATCATCAATGACTAAAATAGATGGTTGAGAGTCCATAGCGCATATCTTCTACTTTTTTAAAAGTTGTTGAATTGTGAGTACAAGCTGTTTAAGTTTAATCGGTTTGGTTAAATATTCACTAGCTCCGGCTGCTAAACAAATTTCGCGATCGCCTGGCATAGCTAATGCTGTTAACGCGATAATAGGGACGCCAACAACTTGGGGATCATTTCGGATCTGACGTATCGCTTCGAGCCCGTCCATTATTGGCATTTGAATGTCCATAACAATTAAGTCAGGTCTTTGAGCTTTGGCAGTATTGATAGCTTGTTGTCCATTTTTTGCTAAAGTGAGACGATACCCCCGACTTTCAAGATAGCCGGATATCGTATCAATATTTGCTTGATTGTCTTCTGCCAGCAAAATGAGAGGGGGTTCTACAGAGGGGTCAGACGTGACAATGAAAGCAGGCGAGTTAGGATGGACAGGATATTGCAGTTTCTCAAGCGTTGCTTTGATCTGAGGGCGAGTAATGGGTTTAACCAGGTAGTCAAACGCTCCCTGAGCCAGTCCTTTAGTATGCTCGTCCATCACTGAAATGATGATAACTGGAATTTCTTGAGTTTGTGGATTGATTTTGAGTTGAGCAAGCACGTCCCAACCGGACAGGTTTGGGAGTTGAATATCTAAGATGATGAAAGCTGGTTGAATGCGTTGTACTTCTTCGACGGCTCCTTCACCTCGTGGATAGACAGTAGGTTGCAATCCGATTTCGCTGAGATAGCGAGTCATTTGGTCAGCAGCTGGAATCGAATCTTCAACAATCAAAACTGAAGCATTCTCGGTAGGTAATTGATGGCTGGAGAATGGAGCCTTTACCTGTGTAAAGAAAGAACGATCGCTACTAAGGTAGGGAATACGAACGGTGAAACAACTGCCCTGTTCTATTTCACTACTAACTGACACTGTTCCACCATGCAGTGCCACAATTCGGTGTACTAATGCTAAACCTAAGCCTGTGCCATTATACTGGCGATTGAGACTGCTGTCAAGCTGAATAAAGGGCTGAAACAGCTTGCTGATGTCCTTTGAAGCAATACCGATACCAGTGTCAGTGATGGAAAAACAAAGGAAAGGAACAGATGAGGAGCATAAATCATTTTCCTTTGCACCCCTAGGCTCCTGCACCCCTGCTTGTTCCACCCAAATTTCTAGAGTCACAGATCCCCCTTCCGGCGTAAACTTGATAGCGTTGCTGAGCAAGTTGATCAGAACTTGACGCAGGCGGCGATCATCTACGTGAATATAGCCGAGGGTTTCGGAAATGCTGGTGCTGAGGCGAATATTTTTTGTCAACGCCATTTGTTTAACAAATGCAAGAGCGCCATCACAAAGGTTTTTGACCGGAACATCACTCAATTCGAGTTCCAGTTTTCCGGACTCAATCTTAGATAAATCTAAGATGTCGTTGATAAGTTCTAGCAGATGTTTACCACTACGTTCAATGGTCGCGATCGCTTTTACCTGATGTTCATTGATGGAGCCAAATACGCCTTCCAAGAAACCCTCCGACATACCCAGAATGGCATTGAGAGGTGTTCGCAGTTCATGGCTCATGTTTGCCAGAAATTCATCTTTGAGGCGAGTGGCGCGAGCAAGTTCGACATTAGTGTGAGCAAGTTGCTCATTCATCTGTCGCAGTTCTTGTTCGGCTTGTTTGCGATCGGTGATATCAAAGTTCACTCCAATTATACGTATAGGGTTGCCTTGATGGTCGCGATTGAGAATACCGTAGGCTTTGAGGAAACGTACTTCTTGATTCGGTTGAACAATTCGGAAATCGGTATCATACTCTTTGTTTTTTTGCAAGACTTGCTGGATAGTTTCCTGCACATTATCCCGATCATCTGGATGCAAGCAGTTTAACCAAGCATCAAGGGTACCAGCAAAATTGCCTGGGACAATTCCATAAAGTTCATACATACGGTCGTCCCAAATTTGTTTTTCCTGGACGAAATCATATTCCCAAATGCCAATTCCTCCAGAGCGAATAGCCAAGCTCAACCGTTCGGAGAGATGACGAAGTTGTTCCTCAGTTTGTTTGCGTTCTGAAATATCGATGTGACAACCAATCATACGCAGAGGATTACCGTCTCGATCCCACTCAATGACACGACCCGAACAGATAACCCAAACGGTAGAACCATTCTTATGTCGATATCTCACCTCGTTGTAATAAGGTATCTGTCCGCGACTTTGGATATGTTGGTTGAAGCGTTCTACAACCTGTGGCAAATCCTCTGGAAAAATCAACCGTTGCCAAGTTTCTGGTGTATTGGGTAACTCCCAATCTTCATAGCCGAACATTTGTTTGAACATAGGGCTTAAGTACTCCCTATTGCCTGAAATATCCCAGTCCCAGTAACCTGCAAGTGTTATTTCGAGGATGTTCTCAAGAAGTTGTAGCTCTATTCGCAGCATCTCTGCCTGCTTGCGGGTTGTGATATCTTCAATCACGGAAATGAAATATTTGGGTGCGCCAAAGCGATCTTTCATCAGCGAAACCGTCAGGTTAATCCAAACCGTTGAGCCATCTTTGCGGATATAGCGCTTTTCCATTGAGTAGGTTTGTATTTCGCCTGCTAGCAGCTTCTGCATTTGCTCCAAATCGGTTGTCAAATCGTCTGGGTGAGTGATGTCCTGAAACGTCAGCTTTTGGAGTTCAGCCTGAGGATACCCAGCAATGTCACAAAATCTCTGGTTGAGGCGAAGGAACTGTCCGTTCAGGGATACGTGACTCATCCCCACGGCTGCTTGCTCAAAGGTCATGCGGAACCTCTCTTCGCTCTCGCGTAAAGTTTCTTCTGCCCGTTTTCGTTCTATCAGTTCTGCTTGTATCTGTTCATAAGCACTCGCCTGCTGAATCGCGATTGATATTTGTACTGCAAGTTGGTCTAACAAGTCCAGTTCAACCGATTGCCAGTGACGAGATGTAGTACACTGATGGGCAATTAATAATCCCCACAATTGGTCTGCTACAAGAATGGGCACCACCAAGTTGGCTTTGACTTCAAATTGTTCGAGTAGCCGCAAATGGCAGTTTGTTAAGCCTGCTTGATAAATATCGTCAATCGCCCGTTTTTTCCCTTGACGATAGTCTGCTCCCGCCCCCCGTTGAAAGCAAGTGTCCTGAATCTGCACCCCCTGAGCAACCGTCCAACCTGGAAGCACGGACTCTGCAACAATCGTGCCATTCATATCCGGCTGAAATTGATAGACTAATACCCGGTCTACCTTCAGAAACTGACGTACCTCTGCTGCTGTGACACGCCAAATTTCTTCGAGTTTGAGAGACTGTCGAATCCGCAGAGCGATCGCCGCAATCAGTTGCTGCTGTTCCCGACTTTGTTCTAGCTGTCGGGTCAAACGCATACGTTCCACCGCATTATGAATTGCGCGTTGCAGGATTTCAGGCGTAAGCGTGTCTTTGACTAAATAATCCTGAGCACCGCTTTGCCTGGAGCAGAGATAAATAATTTCATCATACTCATTTGTTAATATAATAACATTAAATTGAGCACTGCTAAGGTGTTCCTTACATTTCTGAAGAAACATCCACCCATCCCAATCGGGTGACCAAAAATCCAGCACAATCACATCTGGTATCTCCTGCTGACACCATTTCATTGCCTCTGTGGCAGTCTCAAACTCCAAAATACGATAGGTATACAGGCTGTCCTCCATCAAAAAGCGAGAATACGCCATCCGATTTTCAGGACAACCATCAATTAGCAAGATAGTCAGGGGGGAGCAATGACTCATAAGCTCAAAGAAATTGTATCTCTATCATCACCGCATTAAAGTCATTCCGCAAGTTGGTAAATATTGTGACATACCCAGCATTCAGTCGTCAGCTGCTGAGGTATTTTGCTAATAAACACTTTCCTTAACCAAATCTTCACAAAAGAATCCGAAATATCACAATACTGTTAGTTAAACATTTGGGAAACAATGAGAAGTAGATATTTGCAAAGTTACCACTATGCCTAATAAACAGAACGAATCACAAAACAAGACCATGCAATACACAGAACAGACTGATAATTTTGAGAAAATTTCTCTAAAAAATTTGCAAAAAAAATATGAGGTAGATAGACCAGTGTTGTCCGCGATGATAAAGTATCTCCGTATTAAAACTTGGAAGATACAAAGAAAAACGTACTTGGATGCTGCACAAATAGCCCACATGGACGGGCTACACAATCATATCAAGTCCACTGGAGGAATGGAGGGTTACCCAATTCCCGACTCAAGCAAACCCCTTGAAGATAAAGAACTAGCTACAATCGCTAGTTTGGCTATTGCTGAAACGCAACAAGTCTCTAAAGCGGTACCAAACTACGCTGTTAAAGACGAGCGATCGCAGTCTTCACAACAAGTTGATGACATTTCGACAATCGTCAAAAGCGCTCAGAGTAAAGCGGCTGGTGTTTTGATTACCGAAAACCTGATTGCTCGTCAGTATTTGGAGAATCCAGAGATGTTACCTGATGAACTCAAGCAAAAAATTCGCGAATCAGGAGAGGTTCCAACCATCGACCCTTTCGCATACGCCGAATCATTAATCGCTCAAGCTCAAATCATCATGGGTTGAAGTCCTTAGCTCAATCGGGTTCAGTTAAGAGTTACGTGGAGCGCTCCAAATCCGGTTTCTTTAAAAAAACGGGTTTGGTGAGAATAACGACGCTAGAAAAGCTTAATTTTACGTCGAGAAACCGATTTTTTTTAGTCTGTTGAGAATGGTGCAAGTTGTCAGCTTCCTTAATAAATCAGATCATCACAAGTTGAACTATTGAGAAATCTCCACTGTTTCTGGTTGAGCAGCTAAACGTCCATCTTCCATATAAACAATTCGGTTAGCAATATCTAGAATACGGTTATCATGGGTTACTAACAAAATTGTACAACCTTGTTTTTGAGCCAATTGTTGCATTAAATCAACTACATCACGCCCAGACTTTTTATCAAGTGCAGCAGTTGGTTCGTCTGCTAAAACAATCTTAGGTTGACTGACCAATGCGCGTGCTATAGCTACCCGTTGTTTTTGTCCTCCTGATAGGTCATCGTGATAATAACTCACTCGATTTCCTAATCCGACTAATTCCAGCATTTCTCTTGACCGTTTGTGCATTTCTTGAGGAGAAATATGTGAATGAATTTCTAAACCCATTTTCACATTTTGAACTGCAGTCAAGCTAGCATGTAAGTTATGGGCTTGAAAAATATAACCATGATGGCGTCTAGCAATTGTCAGTTCTTTTGCTGAAGCTCCACATAATTCTTTTCCTAATATCTTTACACTGCCTTCTTGAGCAGAACGTAAGCCACCACAAATTGTCAGCAGTGTTGTTTTACCCGAACCTGATGGTCCAGTCATAATCACTATTTCACCAACTTGTATTTCTAGGTTTATATCAAATAAAACCTGTTTACGAAGTTGATTTTTGCCAAAGTAATAGTTCAGATTCTGGATGGAAATTGCAGGCTCATTTATTAATAATTTGTTCATATTTATTTTTAATTTAAAATTAAAACATATCAGCAGGGTCAGCTGATTGTAATTTTTGAGTTGCAAATGCTCCCGACATGGCACAGATAATTAGAGTCAAAAGAAAAACAGTAATAGCTCGTGCAACTGTCATATATATAGGTAAATTTGTTGCATTTGCGGCTAACTGATAAAACCCTAATGGAATGATAAAACCGGGAATAAATCCAATGGTAGCGATGATGATTGCTTCTTCAAAAATGACTCCTAGTAAATAAGTATTTGTATAACCCATTGCTTTGAATGTTGCGTATTCTTTCATATGAGAATTTACATCTGTTGAAAGAATTTGATAAACAATAACTACACCAATAAGAAAGCCCATGGCTACACCAAAAGTAAAAACAAAAGCAATTGGACTTTCTTTATTAAGTACGTCTAATTCAAATTGGACAAATTCTGCACGAGTCAGAACTTTAACATCATTTGGTAAATACGCTTTCAACCCAGCTACAACTTGAATCGGATCGGCTCCTGGTTGAACGTAAATTAAACCAACATTGACACTACTTGCTTGCTGCTGGGGAAACAAGCGTAAAAAATTATCTACACTGGAAAGCACAATAGCATCCGCAGCAAAGGAAGCACCAAGCCTAAAGAGTCCAGTTACAGTAACGGTTCGCCTACCTACTTCTGTGGAAACATCTTGTCCTGCTTCTACTTGAGCGATCACTTTGTCGTATTCTCCCCTTGCACCTCTATCAAATAAAAACCTATCCGGTAATTGAATTTTATCCAATTGCGCGTTAGCTTCAGGTATATTTAAAGCAGGTATTTCCGGATTAAATCCAATTGCTTGTACCTGAACTTTTTTCCGTGTTTGTGGATTTCTCCACAACACTGTTGCGATATACATCGGTTCCGCAGCTTTGACTCCTGGTACGTCATAAGCATCAAATAATCTGCGTCGGGGAAATGTAGATAAATTTTGGGTACTTTTGGCTTGGGAACTAATTATAACAATATCTGCAAGCACTGCACGATTGAGACGAGTATTACTTTCAAATAAAGAACTTTGAAAGCCAAGCTGCATAAACATGAGAATATCTGCAAAAGCAATTCCTGAAAGTGCGACAAGGAAGCGTCCTTTATGACGTGAAAGTTGTAACCAACCTAAGGGAGTACGATGTTGAAATTGTTGAATAAATCCTAACATAATTCTTTTAAAAGCTTTATTGATGATTAATGGCGAGATAGACTAACAATTCTTATAACTCAAAAATTGTTTTGACTTGTAAATTAGTAAACTTAGCAGCTTTTTGACTAGATTTCTCATCTAAGCGTACGCGCACTTCTACAATCCTAGAATCTATATTGTCACTAGGGTCTGCATTAATAACATTTTGTCTCTGTATTTGCCAGCCAATAAAATCTACTTTTCCCTGTAGCTCACTACCCAAAGAATTACTAATTATCCGCACATTTTGACCGACTTTTATTTCACTAATACGAGTTTGATTAACTTCAGCTACTACCATCATCTGTTTGACTTGTCCTAGCTCAACAATTCCATCATTAGAAACAGTTTCACCAGAATAAGTATTGATTTTCAAAATGACACCGTCTTTTGGTGCTTTGACAAAAGATTGCTCCAAATTAGCTTTTGCTTCTTTTTCTGCTGCTACTGCTTGTCTCAATTCAGCTTTTGCAGCTGCAACATCTACCGGACGCACTTCAGCAATTTTATTTAGCGTTGCTTTTGCTGCACTGATTTGTTGACTACTTGCATCTTGAATCCGATTAAGAACTACTTTGGCTTCTTGAATTTGTCTATTTCCTGTTTTTTTAGTCCGTTCAAAAGTAGCTTTTGCTTCGTTTAATTGTTGAACAACACTATCTACCTTTAAACGTTTGCTATCAAAATCAGATTGGGAAATAGCACCTTCTTTATATAGTTGCTCGTAGCGATTAAACTCTGATTGAGCATTATTTAATTCTGCTTCTAACCTTCTCATGGTCGCTTGTTGTACAGTTTGATCTCCTTCCCACTGTGCTTCTAATCTCGCTAAGGTTTCCCGTTGCGCTCTTTCTTCACCTAAGGATTGTGCTTGAATTCTGGCAATTTCGGCTTTTTGTGCGTTAATTTCTCCACTTTTTGCACCTGCTTTGACTTTTGCTAAATTAGCTTGGGCGACTTGTATTGCTTCGGAGGCTTTTTCATATGCAGCTTGGAGTTTGTCATTGTTATCTAAAATTGCTATGGTCTGTCCTGCTTTTACCTCTTCCCCTTCCTTGATTAATAGCTTGTCTATTCGATTTCCCTGGCTCGGACTTGATGATGGTGCAGAAAGCTTAATGACTTCCCCTTCTGGCTCAAGTCTACCTAATGCTGTCACTGTCTTAATTTCAGGAATCAGTATCTGCTGCTCTTGTTTTGTGTTTTTAGTTTGTAATACTTGGTTGATGAAAACTTGAGATAACAGCACTCCACCCAAAGCGAGACTAGTCGTCGCACCAAGTATTACAAGTCGAGGCTTGATTTTGGGGAGTTTGGAGACATAAAAAGATGTGTCACGTACCATACATAATTGCTCTCCGGGTAGCTACAAGTAAACTAAATCGTTTAGTCAATCTGCATCTATACTAAACAGTGTAGTTTTTATTGTCAAGACGCTTGTTTTAAAATGTGAAATAGGAATATTTTTGATTGTGAGGTCGTTCGCCTATACCAGCTGGCTCACGGGCGAGACGCCCGGACCACAAGAGTAGAGTAGAAATAATATGTAATACATGGGATACTAGTAAAGACACAAACTAAGAAATTACCTGTGATGAGCCTCAGAGTAAGGTGAAGCTGTACTAGCAGCCAAAGCGCGGAAACATAAGAGATACGAGATGATGGTAAGTACCTCAGCCGTCATCTATCAGCTCTTACTAACTTTAAAGGTGTTTTCGCTTCACCATTGATGTCCAGATCGCAGAACGAAATCTGCTTCAAAGCTGACGGCTGAGGTGCTAGATGATGAAACGAGAACTTTATCCTTATTCCCTTTGTTTATATGCAAACCAGAAGAACTGTTAAACAAGCAAATCACATTAATCATTTGGAGACTTCACAGTCTGTAGACAAAGTTGAGGCGATTTTACGAGGTGCAATGCAGGAATTTTTAACACATGGTTTTTCTGCAACCACGATGGACAACGTGACAGCAGCAGCGGGAGTTTCAAAAACAACTGTTTACAGCTATTTTCAAGATAAGGAAAAATTATTTACTGCTTTAATTGAGCGTTTAATCGCAACTTGTGGAGGTGTGTTGAATCCACAAAACCCGGACGTCTTTCAAGGCGAACCAAAGGAAGTTTTAGCAGGTTTGGCAAATAATTTTTTGAATCAATTGAGTAAAAATGTTAATGATACGCCAGAATTTTTAGATTTAATCCGCTTAATCATTGGTGAATCTGGAAGATTTCCCATGCTGGCGCACTATATGGTTCGCAATATAGATAAATATTTTGTTCAAGTCTTGACTCAGTATCTGCGATCGCACCCTGAATTGGAACTCACCGATCCAGAAGCCACAACACGGATATTTTTGGGTAGTTTGGTCCATTATGTCATGATTGAGTATATGCTCCAGGCTGGAGAAATTATGCCAATGGAACGGCAAAGACTGGTTGATTGTTTGGTAAATTTGATTGCTAGGAAGCAAAAAACTGATGGGGATAGGTATGCAGCAGTTAGAGAAAAATCCTCACGACGCAAGCGTTCTAGCTCTGGTAAGTTTGAGCAGGATTATCAAGAACCAAAACATTTGCGATCGCTTCGACTCACCGATACTGCTTGGAACAATTTGGATGCGATCGCGCAAAACAATAACTTAACTCGCAGTGAGTTGATTGAACTTTTAGCAAGGGGTGTCAAGTTTAATTAAATTAATTTTGACGACCCCCTTTTCTGTGTATACACGAATAGAAACAAGCTGCATCTTAGTCATTCCTTTTTCACGCATTGCTATATACAATGCGGCTTTCAGTGCTGTCTGCACTGGTACAGAAACTAAATACTCCCCTCCTTCAGGTTGTGATGCTTCCGGGACATCAAGTTTGTTATCAATGCGAGCGGCGATCGCTTCTTCCACGCAGTCAGCCGCTTCACTCAGTGCTTGTTCAAGCGAATCACCCTGAGTAATTGCTTCTGGTAAATCACGAAACGTGACTACAAACCCTCCATCTTGCTCATCCGCACTTAGCATTGCTGGAAATACAAATCGACTCATAGTAATCGTGGTGTCAAATTTCATCTAAAAACCTCAAATTACCGGGATTGTTTGGTCAGTATTCAATACTGCAAGGGATACAATCGTTGAGGAGCCACCAAACCTGGTATCTTTGAGATACCGGGTTTCTATAGTTCGCCAGTTTTACAAAACTACCAAGCATTGCTACTTCAATAGGGAAATCTAAAATACTTTTTTATTGTTAATAATAGTACTCGTAATTATACTATTTCATTTCGGGATAAATTAGTCATCTAATCAAGAAAAAATGATAGATATGATACAATCTTCAAATAAGTAAAAAAAACACATTTTTCAATAATATAAAGATTTTGTAAAGAAATAGAAAAATCTCGATCTGAGCAGAAATAAAGTCTTGACGAATACTCGGAAAATTTACTATTAAATAACAGTGGTCAAATACACAGTAAAAGGAGACGTTACTTTTTCACGGAAAATGTTGTAACATATCTTGCTCTACGGGTAAGAAACCGAGGTTGTTGAAAATGATGGCTCTAGAAAAGCTTAATTTTTTGTTGATAAATCCGGTTTTTTAGTTTTTGTTAGGAATGTTACAAAATATCAGTTGTGGATAATTTCGATAAATTTGATATTAGCTAATTCCCTCCATTTTATTGATTTAATCCATAAAATCTGTATAATGTTTGTCACAACAGGATGACAAGGTCTTCTGAGAATGTAACCAACCCCTCATTCTGCTGACTGCTGATAGCTGAGTGCGTTTCACAAGTATATCAAGCTAAAAACAAGTCACAAGCATGAAAAAAAGCAACAATCAGTATGAATATACTGTTAGTCAGTTTTTAACGCCTTTTCAACGTAAAGTTTTACTAAAAAAGTTACACGCCAATCTACAGCCAGAATATCGTCGGAGGATAGAAATTATGTTGCTGGCTGACCAAGGAAAATCTCAGAGCAAAATTTGTGAAATCCTAGGATGTTCTAAGGAGATGGCGCGTTACTGGAGTACAGTAGCCAAAGCAGGGTTAGCACACAAATGGGAAGAACAACCCAAAGGTAGACCAAAAACCGTCAATGACGAATATATTGAAAGATTAAGAGAACTGGTAAATCACAGTCCACGGGAGTATGGCTATGGGTTTGATAGTTGGACAGCCCAATGGTTAAGCAAACAACTCGTTCAAGAACTGGGTATTGAAATTAGCGATCGCCACATCAATCGCTTGTTAAAACAAATGGGTCTTTCCAAAAAACAAAAAAGCTCTTCCCAGAAACAACCAACGAACCAGAGCCAGAGCACTACTATTACAATAAACGACTTGCAATCCAACTTCGAGCCAATGTTTCATTGGTCATTTAACCTGACTCAGAACTAGTTAATTGCTAATTGTTAATTGCTAATTGCTAATTGTTTTTTCCATTAGCCATTAGCTATTAGCCATTAACCATTAACCTCAATGGTAAAGATATGCTTTCAGAATTTCCTCAACAACAATTAGAACAACTTCAGACAATTTTAGGTGAACAAATTCCAGAAAAAGAGCTTTCCTTGTGCTTAAAAACAGTAGAAATTCTGGAACCACCAGCAGCGAAGCAGTTTTGGCAATTTACAGATGCTCTTACTGGGATTTACATAATTCTTGTAGGAAAGGTCAGACTATTAGATAGTTCTGGTAACTTAATCTCCACTCTTTCTGTCGGAGAATCCTTTGGTGAAATCACTCTATTTCCAGAGGAAAATCTAAGACCGTATTCTGCTAAAGCTTCTTATAACCTCAAGCTTTGCTATCTTAATGGACAAACATTACAGACTTTAATGAGTCGATACCCCACAATTCGCCAACAGCTATTAGCTCGTGCGAAAAGTTGGGATTCACGTTTGACTGGGAGTCCACAGTCAAATAAATCTTGTGAAGTTATTCCATTTCCCTCACCAGTATTATCACAGCCAAAGCAGAAAAGACCGCGTCCTTACTTTCCTAGCCCTAAAGTGAAAGTAGGACAAGTCTGGGGACGGTTGACTCAGCGGTATCCATTTTTTGAACAACAAAGCGCCACAGATTGTGGAGTTGCGTGTTTGGTCATGATTGGTCGTTATTGGGGAAAGCGCTTTAGTATCAATCGCTTGCGGGATTTAGCCAACGTTAACCGTAGTGGCTCATCTTTGCGTGCTTTAGCAGCAGCAGCAGAAAATATAGGCTTTACAACCCGTCCCGTGAAAGCTAGTCTCGATAAATTGGTAGAACAACCTTTACCTGCGATCGCACATTGGGAAGGTAAACATTACATTATTGTGTATGAAATCACTCATAAACGGGTGATTATTTGTGACCCCGCTGTTGGTCAGCGCAGTTTGACCCATGCTGAGTTCATCGCCAAGTGGACGGGTTATGCTCTCATATTACAGCCCACAGCAGGACTCAAACAAACTCAAGAAGCCTCTACACCATTCTGGCAGCTGTTTGAGTTAGTCAAACCTCACTCTTTAGTTTTGTTGGAAGTCTTTGTTGCTTCTGTATTTATTCAAGTATTTGGGCTAGTCACACCACTATTCACACAATTGCTCCTAGACAGAGTCATAGTTCAGGGTAGCACCTTGACTCTAACAGCTGTGGGAATGGGCTTGCTGATTTTTGCTTTGTTTCGTGTCGCGATGAGTGGACTGCGCCAATATTTGCTAGACCATACTGCAAATCGCGTGGGAGTAACGTTAATGGTGGGTTTTATCAAACACACTTTTCGTTTACCCTTGGGCTTCTTCGAGTCCCGTTATGTAGGCGATATCATTTCTCGCGTTCAGGAAAATCAAAAAATTCAGCGCTTTTTGACGGGAGAAGCACTGTCAATCATCCTTGATTTGCTGACAGTCGTTATTTATGTAGGCTTGATGTTGTGGTACAGTTGGAAATTGGCACTGCTAGTCCTACTAACAGTACCACCTTTCTTCATCCTGACACTTGTCGCTACACCTTTCTTACGCCGTATTAGCCGTGGGGTGTTTAATGCTGTTAGCGAAGAAAACAGTTATCTGATTCAATCCTTGACGGGAATTCGTTCTATCCGGTCAATGGCTATTGAGCAAACAGTGCGTTGGCGTTGGGAAGAACTGCTGAATAATTTGACGAAAAAAATGTTTAGCGGTCAGGTCATTGGTAACCAACTGCAAATATTTAGTTCTACCATCGAATCCCTAGCAACTACAGGTTTATTATGGTTTGGGGCGTGGTTGGTGATTCAAAATCAGCTGACTATTGGACAGTTAGTTGCCTTTAATATGTTATTGGGTAATATCATTAGTCCTTTTCAGCGTCTCACAGTACTATGGAATCAATTGCAAGAAGTCATTGTCTCTTCTGAACGGATTAATGATGTTCTTGACGCAGAACCAGAAGAAGATTTACTTTTCTCACCGCGTCAGTCCTTACCGAGACTTCGGGGTCACATCCGCTTTGAGAATGTCACATTCCGCTACCATCCAGACAGCGAGATGAATGTCTTGGAGAATCTGAGCTTTGAAATCCAGCCCAAGCAAACCGTAGCAGTGGTAGGGCGTAGTGGTTCTGGGAAAACAACCCTGACCAAGTTAATTCTGGGTTTATATGCTCCTAGTGATGGCAAACTCTTGATAGACGGTTATGATATCGGTGCTATTTCTCTCAAATCTCTGCGACAGCAGATTGGCGTGGTAGACCAAGATACTTTTTTGTTCGGTGGTACAATTCGGGAAAATATTGGTATTGCACATCCAGAAGCTTCTTTAGAAGAGATTGTGGAAGCAGCGCGTTTGGCTGGGGCTGATGAATTTATTCGACGACTACCAATGGGTTACGAAACTCAAATTGGTGAAGGTGGTGGAATGCTGTCTGGTGGACAAAGACAACGCCTTGCGATCGCACGTGCGCTGTTAGGAAATCCTCGGTTGTTGATTTTTGATGAAGCTACTAGTCACCTAGATGCAGAATCAGAACGGATTATTCAGAACAATCTGAAGACTATTCTTAAAGGACGCACCAGTGTAATTATTGCTCATCGCCTCTCCACCATACGAGACGCTGACTTAATTCTTGTCTTAGACCAAGGGGTTCTGGTGGAAAGTGGAACCCACGAAGAATTAATTGTTAAGAAAGGACATTATTACTACCTCAATCAAAAACAACTAACGCCAGCAGGTTAATACGATTTAGCAGTTAGTTATCAGCTAATAGCTAAATGCTAATAGCTAAATGCTAAAAAGATAGAGTGAAGAATAAAGAGAACATCAAAATATGACAAATCCATCTAATAATTCATCAGCCTTTACATACGAAGACGAGCAAAGAACAGAGATTTCACCTCATTCCGTCAGAGAAAATCATGCTGTCGTCGCGAGTCCCCATGATTGGTCTTACGGTACAGAGGAATTACTTGATGCTTTACCAAAGCGTTGGAGTCGGTCATTGTTGTATTTTCTCATTTGTTTTAGTGCGATCGCTTTACCCTGGGCGATGTTCTCAAAAGTAGATGAGACAGGAAGCGCAAGAGGACGTATCGAACCACTAGGTGCAGCACAGAGGTTAGATGCTCCAGTCAGTGGAAGTGTCACGGCTGTTAGAGTTAGAGAAGGAGAACAAGTTCGAGCTAGACAGGTTTTGGTAGAGTTAGAGTCTGATGTTCTACGAACAGATTTGCAAGAAGCGAACACAAAGATAGAAGGACAAAAAAATCGGTTGGCGCAACTAGATTTACTCAAAAACCAACTACAGCTTGCAATTAACGTTCAAGAGCAACAAAACCAATCCCAGGAATTAGAAAAAATTGCTCAAGTAAATCAAGCCAAGCAAAACTTAGATGCAAAGCAGAGTACTTACAACCTTCAAAAATTAGAGAAACAGGCTTTAGTCGAGCAGGCTAAACAAAATATAATGTACAGCCGCACAGGGTTTGAGTTAGCTAAAAGCCGTTTCAATAGGGATATAAGAGAAGTCCAACGTTATCATCAACTTGTCAATAAAGGTGCGGTTCCGCAAGTCAAAATTGTGGAATTGGAAAAAACAGCAGAAGAAAGTCAAAGATTGTACGAGCAAACTCAATCGGATATCAAACAAGCTCAACTGCGCTTAACCGAAGAGCAAAACCGCTACCAAGCTATTATGCGTCAAGCACAAGCAGACATTGAACAAGCAAAACTGAGACTAGCCGAACAACAAAGCAGTTATACAAGTGTAGTTCATACAGGAAAACTCGCCCTCCTGAAAAATCAAGAACAACTCAAAGACCTACAAACACAAATGTCCACTCTTAAATATGAGATAGCTCAAACACGCAGTCAAATACAATCCTTGAAGCTTCAAATAGCTCAAAGAGTCGTGAGAGCACCTGTTGACGGCGTGATTTTTGAGTTACCCATCAAAAAACCGGGTGTTGTCGTTCAACCCAGTCAGATGTTAGCCCAAATCGCCCCCAAAGAAACTCCTTTTATTTTGAGAGCTTATATACCTAGCCAAAATAGTGGTTTCTTGAAGGTAGGAAGCGCGGTCAAAATGAAGTTTGATGCTTATCCCTTCCAAGATTATGGTGTTGTACCTGGGCGAGTTAGCCGGATTTCTCCAGATTCCAAAATCCAGGAGACAGCTCAAGGCAAGATAGAAACCTTTGAATTAGATATTACACTCGATCGCGCTTATATTCAAGCTGGTAACAAACGCATCCTCTTAAGTCCCGGTCAAACCGCAACCGCAGAAGTGATTACCCGCCAACGCCACGTGATTGATTTCATCTTAGATCCATTTAAGAAGTTACAAAAAGGTGGTTTAGAACTTTAGGTGAATCAAAAAAACTCTTTTCTCATACCCGATACAAGACCTAAAAAACCGGGTTTCTAAACAAAAAATTTAGTTTTTCTAGCGTCGTCATTCTCACCAAACCCGGTTTTTGACTTTGCAAGATATGAGACGCCCTACCAATAAGTAACTTGGAGATGTAACTCATGTTAAATTTCGTGAATGTTTCCCTACAAGACATCATTTATCAGCTAAAAATTTCTTGTCAGATACCAGGATTAATAGAAGCGATCGCAACTCGTAAAATCATTATAAATGCTGCTCAAGAAGCAGGGATTGAAATCGATAACAATTCATTACAACAAGCAGCGGATAGCTTGCGATTAGCCAACCAACTCCTGAAAGCAGAGGACACATGGTTATGGCTACAAAAACACTATCTTTCCATAGAAGAGTTCGAGCAATTAGCCGAAATGAATCTTTTGTCTGCAAAATTAGCACATCATTTATTTGCAGATAAAGTAGAACCCTTCTTTTACGAACACCAACTTGATTACCTTACCGCCATCACCTATGAAATCGTCTTAGATGATGAAGATGTAGCCTGGGAACTTTTTTATGCATTAACTGAAGGAGAAACCAACTTTCAAGAAATTGCTCGTCAATACATTGAAAATCCAGAACTACGCCGGACAGGAGGCTATCGTGGTGTAAGACCTCGTACAACTTTTCCACCAGAAATAGCCCCTGCTGTCTTTGCTGCAAATCCCCCCCAGCTACTCAAACCCATAATCACCTCCAAAGGAGCTCATCTTATCTCCGTTGAAGAGATTATTAAACCAGAGCTAAATCAACAATTACGTTTAAAGATTATGAGCGATTTGTTTTCAGATTGGTTAAAGGAACAAATTGCAGAATTAGAAATTGTCACACAGCTTGAACCACAAGAAAAATTACCAACCTTACAAGAATTGCTGAAGTTAGCTTAAAGATTCAACTGCTATAAAAACGCACCATAACGCCATATTTGTCGAATAAGCGAAAATTATAAACCCGGTATCTCCAAGATACCGGGTTTATTGCACCGCCTTTATTGAAAACAATCGCAGTATTGCACCATAACACGTCTTCAAAACTTTTTTAGTGGTTTGTAGTTGCGCTTTAGCGCACAAGAGTTTCTTTGTTCCTCAATAAATTTCCGCGTGTACTTAAGCCACAATAAACAATATGAACAGTAAAACTTGGGAACAAATCAAGTCTGAGTACAAGCTTGGTCAATTTGTACAAGGTAAAGTTGAGCACCATACACCTTTTGGTGTTTTTGTAGATATTGGTGAGTCTAAAGTTAAAGGACTAATTAAAATACCCGATTTTTTAGATGAAGGAGAGATGATAGAAGAAATGTATCCTGCGATTGGTGCTTCAATCGGAGCAATTGTGGTAGGTTACAACGAAAGTAACTGTAGTCAAGTTTATCTGGATGCTAAACCCAGCGCTCTACATAAAGCTCTTGTACCTCTTAAAGGTCGAACCTCTGTTAGATAGCGACTTGACGCGTCTTCAAAACTTTTTTAGTAGTTTGTAGTTGCGCTTTAGCGCACAAAAGCGTTACTAATACTACAAGAGATACAATAGTTGAAGTACTAAAAACCCGGTTTCTTCAAGAAACTGGGTTTCTAATTTTTGCTTATCCGAGTGCGATTAAGAGATGTCCAGAGGTAGAATGCACGAGACTACAAATAGGTAAGCATTTAGCAATTAGCAGTCAGCTTTTTAGAATATTTGTATTCTCAAATATCCAGTAAACTGACTAAATATCCATGACTGACAGCTAATTATTAAAGGCTAAATACTTACGCGATTCAAACTATTTTACTAACTGGTAAATCGCTAAAATTCCTAAGCCTTTCAAGAAGGTGGTTTGCAAAATCTTGGCGATATCTAATGCAAACTGACCATAACCTAATGTAAAAGCAGCTAGTACATCGTCTTCATAACCACCATTTACATAAATAATTTCTGTTTCAGGTAGTTCGTTAATAAAAGAGTTAGAATGTGCTGACAGGTCGGAAATTGTAATTCTAGACATGAAATTTTACCTCCGTTAGTTGCTTTTTTTGTTTGAATTCAGCTTTTTGTGTGCTGCATCCTTGTCTCTATATTTATCGATATGTCTAACAAAATCAAGCTTTAAAAACTATAATTTTAGACACAATTACAGACATTTATGTCTAAAATTAGTGATTTCAAAACCCACAATTAAGCTTCTAACTTGTAAAAATTCTCCTGATAATTTAGTATCTCTCTCCTCTGCGTTCTCTACGCCTCTGCGGTTTTTTCATCAAAAATTCTTCAGATAGAACATTATCCAGACATAAAAGCAGGATTTTTGCTTTTAAAAAGATACAGCAATCCTAAATCATTTAGAAAAGACGAGAAACCCGGTATCTCTGAGATACCGGGTTTCTAATTTTCGCGCCCTTCAGGTTGTGATTACGAACAAATTTAGGTTAACAAGTCTCTCCAGTCAAATTGGCTTTGTTGAGAGTAGTTTGATAGCGGTTTATCCCTGCTGTCCAGCCAACGCGAATTCCATCCAAAGCTTGCTGAATGTATTTAACTATAATTGCGTTGGGAAGATGATGTGTGAATTTCAGGCGAAGTATTCTCAATAAGCAACGGTAGATGAGAAGTGAAGTTAAACGAACGACAAAAATAGGGAATGGAATTTTTTTCAATCCGTGCTTAAGAGCAAAATAAGTTGTATTTTTTGCTAGAGCATACCAACACTGGAGGTGTTTTTGGTCAATGCGATTGTGGCTGGGTTGGGGATAATGATCGACTGTAACATCAGCGTAATGAACTTCATATCCTGCTTGTATTAAGCGCAAACAAACATCTGTTTCGTCAAGAAAGTAATCAAAAAACTCGTCATAACCATTAATTTTTTCAAGCAGGTCTTTGCGAAAAGAGGAGTTCGTACCCATCAAACCGTTGAACCAAAAGCCATTTGGTTGATTGTAATCAGCAGCATCAACAGGACGAATGGCGATGGTTTCACTGAAGATATTGGTAATACCACGACGGAACTGTAAGGGATAATGAGGGCGTGTTAAGTCTCGAACTCGACCCCCAACCGCAGCACATTTGTCTCCGTAACGTGCATAAGTAGCTAACAATTCGTCTACCCACTTAGAGGGAGGTATAGCATCATCATCAAAGAAAGCAACTATGGAACCTGATGCTAATTTTATTCCTAGATTGCGAGAGTAACTGATGTTTTTACGCTCAACATTCAGAAACTTAAGTCTGAGTCTAGTAGTCTGAGAAAAACTCCGGACAAATTCTTGGGTTTCCGGTGTTGATGAAGCATCAATAACAATGACTTCAAAGTTTTGGTAACTTATAAGTTCTAGCGATTTAAGCGCCTTTTTAAGAAAAATAGGGCGATCGCTCGTACAAACTATAATAGAAATTGACAAAGATAATGAGGTAGACACTGCTCTGATTCTGTAAGAATATAATTGTTTGTAGTTGCGCTAAAGCGCATGCAACGCCCAAACTTACTGTAAGTATTCATCCAAACACTAGAAAAAAATAAAACTTTTTACCAGTTTTGATATTATGTTTTAAAAAATGTTATTAATTATTTAACCTCTATTATCCTAGTTTATAACTTTTATAAAGTTTTCTGCCAAAAGAGAGATTCCATGTGAATATTTCTTGTTATTTTAAATACCAAAGATATCCTATTACTGAAATTGCTCTAGTCCTGATAAATCTGCGATCGCACGTTCTAAACCAGCAACAACCCTTGCAAGGCGATCGTAATCAACCTTATCCGGAGTATCAAGTTCCGTATGATAATATGGATAGCGAAAAGGCGCTGTATCTGTCACCATCAAAGCCGGATATCCCTGTTGCCAAAAAGACCAATGGTCTGACCAACCAACGCCTGGAATAACGCCAAGAAGAGCTGCTCCTTCTGAGGGAAATTGAGTGTGGCGGCGAAAAGAGGAAATTGTATCTCTGACTAGTTTTCCAGAAGAAGAATTACCAACAAAAGCAATAAAGTTTCCCTGGAGTGGATAAATAGAGCCAAGAGGAGCAGGATATTTTTGACTACCAATTTCATCAGAGTAGTAGCCCATAGTTTCTAAACTCAGCATAGCGACAACTTTCTCTTGGCGCTGCTTACAAAGCTTTGCATAGACTAAACTCCCCATGTTTTCTGTTTGGAAAAAAGGCGGTTCTTCGTTAACAAACTCAACAAATCTTAGCGTTCGGGCTGGTTTTTTCCCCATAAAGAGACGAGCTAGTTCGAGAGTAGCAGCAGCACCCGTACCATTATCATTTGCACCGGGACTGATAAATGCTGAATCATAATGACCGCCAATAATTACGATTTCGTCTGGTTTTGTTGACCCAGGAATTTCAACTTCTATGTTAGAATATGCTTGTTTATCGATAGTATATTCCTGCTGTTTGACCTCATATCCTACAGAAGCAAAAGAAGATTTGAGATAATCAGAAGCAGTGACTAAACCTTGATAGTAAAGATAGTTGCGTTTTCCAATGTCACTGGCAAGTTTTTCGACATCTTGTTTTAGAGCATCCCTTAGTATGATTTCTTTTTGAGTCAACGGTGGTAGCTGACCCCTAAAACTTTCTCCCGGCATCTGAATCATGACATAATATGCCCAAACTATAACTATACCGAGAATGATAGCTAAGACAACAAGTCTAATCAAAGAGGCTTGGTTAAAGAATTTGATGCTAAACCTTGGTTGTTTCGTTGTCTTAACCATCACCCATACCCCACACCCTACAAAGCTAGTTGCTACAACGGGAGGAACCCCCACACTCCAAATAAACCTTTATCTTATGCTCAAACTCCACGCTGAAAAATAATTATCTCATCACCAATAACAGGATTTCGTGCTATCAATCTACCTTGGGGATCGATAATATCTATATGGCTAAAATCGAAATCTTTAGAACGTTGCCACATTTCGGCTGCCAGCTTATCTTGTTGCTCAGCTTCCAGATTATACCATTCTTCGCTAATCACTAACGTAAGATTACTAGTGCGGAAGTTGGCTCTCAGCGACTTTATCAGACCGAAAGCAAAGCGATCGCTAACCTCAGCCAATTGATTTTCGATAGTCGCAATCAAACTCTGTTCGGGAGTTAATACAATTGTTGGCTGTGGTGTAGGAGTTGGTTCTGGTTCGAGTTCTTTTGCAGGGGTTTCCTCAACAACAGGAGGTGGAACTTCCTCTGCTACTGGTGGTGGGGTTTCCTCAACAACAGGAGGTGGAACTTCCTCCGCTACTG
>JAWQFQ010000085.1:0-34880 GCA_035967975.1 Scytonema sp. PMC 1070.18 | reverse complement strand
CCTCACTCCCTCACTCCCTCCCTCACTCCTCATAACCAGACTTCACAGTCGCAAATGCCCAATCTACCCAGGGAAGCAACGCTTCAATATTTGCAGTGTCTACCGTAGCACCACCCCAAATTCTGATTCCCGGAGGTGCAAAACGATAGGATGCAATATCGTAAGCGACTTCTTTTTGTTCGAGAGTTTTCGCTAATTTCTTGGAAAATTCTGCCTGCTTCTCTGGGTTTAAACTTGTAAACCAAGAATCTACAATCTTGAGACAAATTGAAGTACAGGAACGAGTTTCGGGTTTCTCTGCTAGGAAATCAGCCCAATCGCTTTTTTCAACCCAATTAGCGATCGCTGCAAGGTTGGATTCACTACGGCGAATCAGTTCTGGAAGCCCGCCAATACTTTCCGCCCACATCAAACCATCCAACGCATCTTCTACGCACAGCATGGATGGCGTGTTGATAGTATCACCCTTGAATATGCCTTCAATCAGCTTTCCTTGTTTCGTTAGACGGAAGAGTTTGGGAATCGGGCGATCGCTTTGATACGTTTCCAAACGTTCGACAGCGCGGGGAGAAAGTATAATCACCCCGTGTTGAGCTTCTCCACCTAAAACCTTTTGCCAAGAATAAGTCACCACGTCTAACTTTTCCCATGGTATCTCCATTGCGAAAACAGCAGAAGTAGCGTCGCAAATTGTCAGTCCTTGTCGGTCATCTGGTATCCAATCACCATTAGGTACCCTAACACCAGATGTTGTCCCATTCCACAGAAACACCACATCATGGTTAAAATCAACTTGGGATAAATCCGGTAAACTGCCATAAGGTGCCTTCATAATGCGAGTATTAGGCAACTGTAGCTCGTCTACTACATCTTTTACCCATTCTTGACCAAAACTTTCCCATGCCAATATATCAAGGGGAAGCTTTCCCAGCAGCGACCACATTGCCATTTCCACTGCTCCTGTATCGGAAGCAGGAACAATCCCCAAACGATAATTTTCAGGAAGACCAAGGATTTTTTTAGAACGCTCAATCACTTCTGCTAACTTGGCTTTACCATCTGCAGAACGGTGAGAGCGACCGACACAAGCATTCTTCAGACTTTCCACAGACCAGCCGGGGCGTTTTGCACAGGGACCGGAGGAAAAATGGGGAATGCGGGGTTTGATTGTTGGAGGAGAAAGATGCTCTGACATAATCTTATCGGTGTGGGAGTATGGCGTTGAGTTAGCTAGTTTACCTAAAAACAATCGGGACGCGCTCAAGCCACGTAACTTTAGTTCGTGGATGAAAGCGGACGCGACCTAATTCCCAACGGTTTCAATTCACATGATTATGTTACAATAAATAAAGCACTCGTGATAATGGTAAGTTGCCAACGTATAAGCTTAACGGCGCGTATAGATGTCTAACGACTCTTCGGTAACAAAGACTTTGAGAGCTAAAAAATAATAGCGAGCAATCGCACAAGCTTGAGATAGGACTCCGTAGCGTGGGGCACACGCGAACGTTAACGTCTGTTGGAGATATCGACCTCTGTTCTGGTGGGGAAACTCCTCAGGATAAGCCGAATCTGAGAAAGAGAAAGCCCAAGCAGTGATGTTTGGAATCCCCCTAATTCTATTAGAGGGAGGATGTCAAATCATACCGACTCTATTCTTCAAACTTGTTTACATTTTTTTAGTTGTTTGGGAAAAAAAGATGACAATTGGTGTTTGGATATTGGGGATTGACTTTGGGTACAATAAGCCAATGAGTCAAAGTTGGCAAGAACAGAAAAACGTTCCTGTGATTATGGTTGAGTCTCTGTGTCACGTCCAAGCAAGTCCGACAAAAGCTGGTTTTGGTCTGGTCAACATTGACATCTGGTGAAAAAGATTTAGGGGCGCTCCTGCCATTCGCCCCTACCAACGCTTTCAGGACACGCATATTTAATTTCCACGCCTATGTCTAATGAGACATTTTACCCAACAAATGGTAAAACGAACATCAATACTGCAAGGGATCAGTAGTCGTGCAAAATAAATTATCTAGTTGAGCGAGGCCATCTTGCTACAGGCAATAGTATTCACATCAGCCCTAGTACCTATACTGACACCAAAAGGGAAAGGTGAGCCAGGTTCTTTAAGAATACGTAACCGTTGGGTATTTAACGTTGATTTTGTGAAGCATAATCAGTCCAATTGACTACTTGTATCTTCGGACTCCACAATTGCCCTTGAACATTGTATTTTTGAATAAAAGAATCAAAATTCTCACAAACTACATAGAGTGAGTATATTATATCATCAGATAATATTAATAAAAACTATATGAAAGCTCCATATCATTTTATCAATTTTGATGATATTCTTTTTTACTAGATGGAGGTAACAAGCCTTTTTAGGTAATACGTAGTGTTTATTGTCAAAGAAGGTAACTTTGTGACCTCAACGGTAAACCTCATCGCTCAAACGATAAAGTGGTATCAGCGTAAAGCTGGAAGTTATTGCACGCACTAAGACGTTTCCTTGCACAGTTACAATATCTAGATAATTTAGAGGTTTTTCCTAAGAAGGATCTCTAGATTTCTTTTTTTGTTAATTGCTAATGGTTAATAGCTAATTGCTGTTTTACCATTAGCTATTAGCAATGCACAATTAGTAAGAAATCAACTGTGCATTTAACGCTTTAGAGATGCGATCGCCGGTTTCTTCTAAGTGAGCAAGCGTATAAATATCCATGTTTTGTCCGTATTGTCTGAGATTCGTATCAATGGCTTTACACAACTGGCGCAATTCGTACCAAGCGATCGTACGACCATCTTCGGGGACATCAATGGCACGCAAAACCATTGATAGTAGAATATTGAGATGTTCCCGTTGCAATGAACGACGCATGCTAGAAATTGGCTTTGGTTTTCCAGAGTCTAAAACTTCCGTCCAAATATCTTTTTGCAAAGTGTCAAATAATTCTGGTATGGTCATCGCCTCTCCGGGAAGGGTGCGGAGTTCTGTATCCCGCAAACGATTGAGGCGATCGCCACTCAAGAGCGATCGCAATACAGCCCCCTGGAAACGCAAAATCCGTTCATGAATGGGATAGTCCAGGCGGGATACGGGTATAGGATTACCCCAATGTTGCCATCGTGATGGTGCTAATTGAGTCAGCAATTGGGGAGAGAAGTTAAAAGCATTCTCAGCAAACACATACTCTTGCAACTTTGCTAACGCTTGACGTTGTTGTTCTAATGAAACGGGTACAAACGCCCAATGACTCTTATTGTCATCAGCATGATGGCGTCGAAAAGATTGCCCACCAATGTATTTAGTCAACAAACTAGCATTGCGAAAATAGTACCTTAGGACTCTATTAAACAGTAACCGCAGGTCACTATAACTTTCTCCTTGCAATGGATAGCGCTTGTCAAGACGTTGCCACATGATACGGGCATTATTCATTTGCCATTGAGAATAGAGTAGCACATCACTGCTCATATCCCAAAGATTGGCAAGAGGATTGATATCCCAAATATCTTCATCCGTAGCGTATGATAATTCTGGTTGGGGCGATGCCAACGCAATTTGCTCTAGAAACGGCTTTTCCGCCACAGGACTCATTACTTCCACGGACCCCTTAGGGAAGCATTTGTAACCATACTCAATTGCCCATTCATCATAAGGTCCGACAACCGTCGGGAAATAGTCACCTTGCTGTACTCCTTGTGGTGCTATATTCACTGGCAAATAATCCATCACTGAACCCACCAACCCCTTGGTATGAGTCACATCAATGTTATTAAGTTCTTGAGGCGTTAACATTGCACTACCATGAAAGTTATGGCGCAAACCAAGAGTGTGTCCGACTTCATGAGCAATGAGAGAACGGATGTATTGATGCAAGTACTTCTTCATTTCCTCATGACTTGGTGTTGCGTTGTGTACCAGTGACAGCGCCAACGCCCCCATAGCGGCTTGAAATGAAGATTCCATGCCATAACATTGTTCAGAAGACGGAACTGATAAGTTAGAAGGCAGACGAGATTTTTCCCAAGAGGCTTGACAAGGATTTTTGCCCGACGACCTGACATCCATCAATGCGCGGTATTCTTGTTGAATTGATCGCACCATGCTAGCATCCACAATAATGTCTGCATCCAATATTTCTCCTGTGAATGGGTTAACACGCGCTGGACCTCTGGCGAAACCTGCATCTAAAGAATTGAACCAACGAATCGTGTTGTAACGGACATCTGCGGGGTGCCAATCAGCATTATCAGGCATTTGTTGTACTTCAATGGCATTTTGGAATCCTGCTTTTTCAAATGCTTTATTCCACATTAGGACACCTTCACGAATAGCATCGCGGTACTCTAAAGGAACGGCATTTTCAATCCAAAACACGATTGGTTTTTTTGGTGGAGATATTTCAGCACTGGGGTCAGACGGTTGAAGATACCAGCGATTGATATACCGTACAAATGGTTCTTTCCCATCATTGTTGGAGAAGTCTTGGAAAGCACTGATAAAGTATCCCACTCTATCATCAGCAAGTCTGGGAGTATAACCATTGTTTTCAGGTAGGAGCGAAAAACTGTAATGCACTTTTAGAGAAAGCGCTCGACTGTCTGGTAAGGTAACTAAATATGCTCCTTCCGGTGAAGAAAAACCATAAATTGTATCTACTTCTACATTTTTTGGGAAATTCTGGATATCATCAAAATAAGACTTGTTCTCATCAAGATGATAATCAGCTTCCAAAGAATATTTTAGTAAGGAAGTCAAATCAGGAAAATCCTGCATCAGCAGGTCATCTAGATCGATAAGAAGATTTTTACTGTATGGGTCGATACAGACTATTTCCATCGAATATAGAACAGAGTCACTAAACGAACGAGCAAGCGATCGCTGTTCTGGTTCATTTGGCTCTATCCGGAACTTGACATTACGAATCACAAAGTGCAAATTATTATTAACTCGCCGGAAATAGAAAAGAAAATCTTGTAGGGGAAGTCCACTATAAATTCCACTTTCCCCAATACCCGATTCCAAAGTCACTGTCGCTAGATAATTCCTCTCTAGCTGTTCCGGCTGAATTTCCATGTAAACTTTTCCGGACTCTTGAGAACGATAAAGCGTAAATAGCCCCTCTAACTTATCTTTATACTTAATAATCTCTCGAAAACGTCGAAAATCTTCCTTACTAGTCTCTTTATCCGTATTCTCAACACTTGCTAACCTTTCAACAACTGGTATTCCATTATATGGTTGCACATAAACACTTGAAAGTTGGCTAGCTTCTGCAAAATCAGTCCCTAACAACAGGTTATACAATAACACTAAACAGATGATTAACCTTGAGATCCAGCGTGTCATTCTTCTGCTTCCCGTAACACAACGGCTCTCCTGTTCTTGAGCCGCTTAAATATTAATAGAGTAACTTCTTTTTTATATTGAATAAAGTCATATATATTACTAAATTTACAAAAAAATTTCAGGGGGTACTGACGGAATCAACAATCATTCATGAACTGTGTAAGTAGGTTGCAAGGAAAAACATAACTATGTAACAAAACGTAAAATTTTTAGATTCCGTTCGTAGTAGCGCTGTCTTCCCTCCGGGACGCTCCGCGAACGCATGCAATTAACAACCGCCAAGACGCCAAGAGCGCCAAGGTTCAAAAAAAGTAATTTTGTACTGCAAAGGGAGTAAGATATAGTACTAATGCTCCTTGCTCTGTTGGTTGAAGGAAGATAACTTCATCCGCCGACTTTCACGTGATAATGGTGCTAAAACTGGGGCTTGACTTTGAGCATGGGTTTCTTTCAAGCTTTCCACTACCTGAGATATTTGTGCAACTGTCGGTGCTTCAAATACGCTACGCAAAGGTAACTCCACGCGCAAAGCATCGCGCACTCTAGAGATAAGCTGAGTTGCTAGTAATGAATGACCGCCTAATTCAAAGAAATTGTCATAAATTCCTATGTGTCTGAGTCCCAAAACCTCAACAAAAATTTTCATCATCACTTGTTCAACAGGAGTCCGAGGTGCGATGTAACTTTCAGGCAATTGGGTCTTCATTGCATCATAGAATGCTCTAAGGGCGCGGCGATTGACTTTACCATTAGCTGTTAGAGGAAAAGACTCCAATACGACAAGAGCTGATGGCATCATGTACTCAGGCAGTTTTTGTGCTATGTAAGTCTGTAGCTGCGGTACTAACTTACGTGCAGCTTTGGCTTGTAGGGGATTATTGGCGTAAGATTGCCAGGAACGAGAGTGAGTCGTGTTATGTGGGAAAATAGTTTTTTTATATATTCTCTCTTGTCGTACAAAAACTACATCATAGCGTCCTTCCATACTTGAAGCTGACCAGGTCATTTCAACTGTGTAAGGTACATCTAGTGTATAGAAATCTTCTGGCTCTACTCCTAAATTTTCTAGCTCTTGCAAAGCTTTACGCATTTGACCTACAGTTTTAAAACCTTCTACGTCTGATAGCCATTCTGCTGTTTTAACTGCTGCCATCACCCGCGCATTGGGTACATTATTAATGTATAAGATTTCTGGTTGATTCTCAATTAATAACTGACGCACTGCTGACACTGTTAAATTATCTTCGGACCAGTTCAGCACTGAAGAATTTTCATCTTTATCAAGATTTTCACCACCAATATGAAGAATCACATTGTAGCGAAACTGAGTTAACTCATTGCGATCGCGTCCCCGCATGAGTTGAATTTAGGCCAAATTTCCCAGCCACAAGCATCAAAGGCAACCCCAGCAATCTGTGTGACTCGGTCAATAGATGAAACTACAAACGCTTTTTGATGCCAAAAAACCAGATTTAATAATGCTCTATGTTCAATTTGTACTCCTTTAGGCTTTCCTGTTGAGCCAGAGGTATAAATGACATAGGCAAGGTTGTCTACTGTAACTTCGCTCTTGAGATTATCTTCCTTTTCTTGAGAAATAATTTCCCAATCTCGATCCAAGCAGATTGTCTGTGAACTGTCATTTTTCAAACGTTCGATCCATCGCTGGCGAGTTAATAGAATTGGAACTTGTGCATCTGCAAGCATAAATTTTAACCGCTCAGGCGGATAGGTTGGGTCGAGAGGTACATAAGCCCCACCTGCTTTCAGAATGCCTAACATCCCGATTATCACATCAAAAGAACGTTCTACACAAAGTCCTACTAAAACTTCGGGTTTAACACCTAATTTCTTGAGGTAATGTGCAAGTTGATTGCTGCGGACGTTTAACTCTTGATAGCTAAGTTGCTGCTCTTTGAATACGAGGGCGATCGCATCAGAATTTTTCTCGACAATACTCTCAAATAACTGATGGATACATTTATCTTGAGGATAGTCTACTTGGGTGTTATTCCATTCAACTAATAACTGATATAACTCCGGTTCACTTAAAAGTGGTAAATTAGCAATTCGTTGTTCTGGATTTGCAACTATCCCCTCAAGTAATATTTGGAAATGTTCCAGCATTCTGGTAATAGTAGCATTATCAAATAAATCGGTGCTATAAATGACAAAACCGCTGATTCCTCCTGAGTTATCTACCCATAATCCATTGTTTGACTCTTGCTCCCACAAGTGAAATTCTAAATCAAAGCGTGTTGTCTTAGTATCAAATTGCCAAGGAGTGAGTGTTAATCTAGGTAGTTCTAACGCCGACATAGGCGCATTTTGTAGCGCAAATGCTACTTGAAATAGCGGATTTTGATTCAAGTTCCGCTCTGGATGTAGTTCCTCTACAAGTTTTTCAAAAGGCAAATCTTGATGAGCATAGGCTGCCAAAGCAACCTCTTTAACTCGACTCAATAATTCTCTAAAATTTGGGTTTCCTGATAAGTCAGTCCGTAACACCAAACTATTGACAAAAAAACCAATTAATCCTTCAATTTCACTGCGGTTGCGGTTAGCTATAGGTACACCCACAGCAATATCTTCTTGCTGGGTGTAGCGGTAGAGTAATATTTGAAATGCTGTCAGTAGGGTCATGAACAAAGTGACTCCTTCCTCCTGGGAAAGAGCTAAAAGTGCTTCGCTCAAGCTTTTTGGTAGTTGCAGAAATAATCAGCAACATTTATTAAAATTCCACTTCTTCCCGTTGACTTTCGTTAGTTTCAGACTTATCCAAACCTTTTGTTGCCCAACACATTGTTTCAATGTATTTAGCCAGTTGTTCCACAGTCGGTGCTTCAAACAAATAGCGTACAGGCACTTCTATTTGCAAAGTGTCTCGGATTCGAGAAACTAACTGAGTTGCTAGTAGAGAATGACCGCCCAATTCAAAGAAATTATCGTGGACACCTACTTGTTCTTTTCCCAAAACCTTAGCCCAAATTTTTACAAGCAAATCTTCAACCTGTGTCCTAGGCGCTACATAATCTTGTGTATTAAAAGTGAGCAGATCGGGTGCAGGTAAAGCAAGGCGATTCACTTTACCATTGGGTGAGAGTGGTAGGGATTCTAGCACGTTGAGATATTCTCGCGCCAGTCCCTCACCCCCAATGTACAATTCGCCAACAACGCCCACAGGAACAGGTTGTAAATTAGTATCTAGTAGATAAATTTGTGTATTTGTAATCGGGTGACCAATGGGAAGAGATGTAGCTGATTCTGGTACTTCTTGTATATAAGAATAAGAAGAAAATGTTGTACTTTCTGTAGGTCCATAAACATGAATTAAATGCTTGGGAGAACCATTGTTGAGAATCTTTTTGACCCATCTAACATCAATCGTTTCGCCACCAAACAGTAAATATCGCAAGGTTACAAAAGCCTGCGGAACATCTCTAGCAATTTGTTGGAATAAAGCGGTTGTTAAAAACAGAATGCTGATACCTTTTTGTCTTAGCTGTAATGTAAATTCCTGAGGGGAAAGGATGATATCTTTGTTAATGCCAATAAGTTGAGCACCGTTAAGTAGTGCTCCCCATATCTCGAATGTCGCTGCATCAAAGGAAATATTTGAGGCTTGAGCAACTTTATCAGCAGGTTCTAAATTTATATAGTTTGTATTGCATACTAATCGATTGACAGCTTTGTGAGTTACAGCCACTCCCTTGGGTTTACCTGTAGAACCAGAAGTGTAAATGACATAGGCTAAACTATTGCTGTTTACGTTGCTTTTAAGATTTTCTTTGCTTTCTTGAGTAATAATTTCCCAGTCTTTATCTATGCAAATAATTGGATTTAAGAAGTTCTCAAAAATATTGAGCAACTTTTCTTGTGTAAGTAACACAGAAACCCGTGCATCTTCTAACATGAAATTTAGGCGCTCTTGAGGATAGCTAAGGTCTAATGGCACATACGCTCCGCCTGCTTTTAGAATCCCTAGTAACCCCACAACAAATTCTGGCGATCGCTCTATACAAATGCCTACCAATACTTCAGATTCTACTCCCAATTTTTGTAAATATTTAGCTAGTTGATTACTACGATGATTTAACTCACGATAAGTGAGTTGCTGATTTTCAAAAATTAGAGCTATGGCATCAGGATACTGCTCTACCTGTTCTTGAAATAATTGATGAATACACTTACTTTGAGGATACTCCACTTGAGTCTCATTCCATTGAATTATTAGCTGATGTAACTCCTGTTCGCTCAACAATGGGAGATTTGCGATACGTTGATTTACATTTCTAACAATGCTTGACAACAGGATTTTAAAATGTCCTAACATTCGGGTAATAGTGGAGTTTTCAAACAAATCACTATTGTAAACCAATATACCTCTAATACCTTCAGAAAGCTCCCACTTTGCTCCCCACAGGCTTCTAAAATCTTCAGAACACTTCCACAAATGCAACTCCAAATCAAAGCGGGTTTTTTTAAAGTCAATATTCATAAAACTAGGCACTAACCCAGGTAGTTCTAGTGACGACATTGGCGCATTTTGGAAACCAAAAACTACCTGAAATAAGGGATTGTAGCTCAAGTTTCGCTCTGGATGCAGTTCTTCAACTAACTTTTCAAAAGGTAAATCTTGATGGCTGTATGCTCCGAGTGTGACATCCCTGACTCTGCCTAGCAGTTCCCGAAAAGTCGGGTTTCCACTTAGGTTAGTACGTAGCACCAAACTATTGACAAAAAAACCAATTAATCCTTCAATTTCACTACGACTACGGTTAGCAATTGGCGAACCTACTGCAATATCTTCTTGATGCGTGTAGCGGTAAAGTAACGTTTGAAATACTGCCAGCAGAGTCATAAATAAAGTGACACCTTCTTGCTGGGACAGTGCTTCGAGTGCATTAGTTAGCTGTTGCGGTAACTCTAAAAATTCTATTGCTCCTTGATAGCTTTGTATATTTGGTCGCTTTTTATCGCTTGGCAAATCTAGCATCGAAATACCGTTTAATTGCTCCCGCCAGTAAGCTAATTGGGTTTCTAACACTTCCCCTTGCAACCACTCCCGTTGCCAATGGGCAAAGTCAGCGTACTGGAGAGGTAGTTCCAGTAGAGGCGATCGCCTAGCGTCTTGCACAGAAGGCTGGTTTTGGACAAAAGCTGTGTAGATAGTGCTCAGTTCCCGAATCAGCACCCCAATCGACCAATCATCACAGATAATATGGTGCATATTCAGCAGTAGAATATGTTCTGTCTCGGAAAGCACAAGTAACATAACTCTCAGCAATAGCCCGCAGGATAAATCAAAAGGACGTTCTATTTCTGAAGTAATAATGCGTTTTGCTTCAGCCTCTCGTTCATCGACAGGGAATTGCCCTAGGTTTAATACAGAAAGGGGTATTGTTAAGCTGGGAGTGATTGCTTGGAAAGGTTGTCCATCTAACACTTGAAATGTAGTACGGAAAACTTCGTGGCGACGCACGATTTCGTTAAACGTCTGCTCTAGCGCCTCTAAGTTCAGCGAACCTGTTAAACGAATGACTGTAGGTACATTATAAATAGTATGACCGGGATTTAACTGGTCGAGAAACCACAGCCGCTGTTGAGCAAAAGATGCTGGAAAGACAAAGACTTCTTCAGAAGACATAAGTAGGTTGGTACAAATAAAGTTAACTAGTCAGGACACGGCATTGCTGAATCAAAATATGAATTTATAATTGACTCTCAAATAACCTTATCGGGTGCAACTAGCAGACAAAAAATGAAACTCGCTAGCGGCTAGCAAGGTTCAAAAAAAACAAAATCTGTCTGTGGATAGCCGTTGACCATTTTTAGAAGGGGATTCTTAGCTGGGTAGTTGGCGATCGCATCAGGGGTTTTCTCCACCTGTGCTGCAAATAACTGATGAAAACACTTATTTTCTGCGTCTTCTCTCCTCGTATTATTCCAATCAAACAATAACTGCTGCCATTCATCTGCAGTTAGTAAAGGCAAATCTGTTAAGCGCTGTTCTGGATTAGCAACAACACTTTCTAGCAGTATTTGGAAATGTCGCAGCATCCGAGTCACCGTGATTTCATCAAATAAATCGGTGCTATATATAACTTGTCCTTTCAGACTTTCCAAGTCTTGCCACAGGTGAAACTCTAAATCTAGCTTTGCGGTTTTGCTGTCGAACTCGAACTGCGAAAGCGTTAACCCTGGTAATTCCAGCGCTTGAGTCGGAGTGTTTTGCAGGCTAAATACAACCTGGAACAAAGGATGACGGCTCAAATCTCGTTCTTGTCGCAGTTCCTCTACCAGCTTTTCAAAGGGCAATTCTTGATGAGCATAGGCTCCCAAAGTTACCTCTCGCACGCGATTTAATAATTCTCGAAACGTCGGATTCCCTGATAAATCGCTACGTAGCACCAAACTATTGACAAAAAAACCAATTAACCCTTCTAGTTCGCTGCGATTGCGATTAGCAATAGGTACACCTACTGTAATATCCTCTTGTTGCGTGTAGCGATAAAGCAAAGTTTGAAACGCTGTTAGCAAAATCATGAACAAGGTCACACCTTCTTGATATACTAAAAACGGTTTAGAGCTTTACTTTGCAAAATAGGTAAAAGCTTTATTATGCAAGGCTTATAGCGTTTGAAAAAAGTTCAGCTATTAGCCGTTTGCAGTATAGCTAAGTGCCTCTAGCGCTAGAGTTAAGGATTGAACCCTCTCCTAAGAGCGAAATTAGGAGATTCACGCCACATCCTCATTTGACTTTTCGCTCTTAGTAGCTATCTGGTCAAAGATTATTGGCTCGTTGGAAACCCGCTCCGAGGGAGAATCAGCCTTCCTGCTTTCGGACTCGCCTACTTGAAAAGCGGGTTATATGACGTTGCCACGCTTCCAACATGAGCGGTTCCGCCCACGGATACTCATTAAGAGCATCCTGCAATGACAAATTGTCCTGATATATATGTCTACTTAAAAAACTGCTAAACAAATCACGATGATGTTCTGGAATACCAGTCACATCTTTGTGAACTCGTTCAGACAAAGACTTTTTGATGCGGGTGCCATCGTGCAGGAGTTTGAGATAGCGCAGTTTTGTTAGTAGAAAATTTAATGAACGTCCCTCCGGCTCTCTCAGCCTTGAGTTGCAGTTCTGATTGTACAAATCCTGGTGACTTGGCTCCGATGGCTTTTCCGTATCTTTTCTGCCAGCCTTTCACACTAACATTCTCTGTTTTAATATGCTTGCCATGTCTCAATATTTCGTTGATCACACGACGATTTTGAGACTTGGCATATGCTGCTTTACGACGTTCTAATTCACGTTTTTTCTGTGCGGCTTTACGGTAGTTACTCGACTTCTTCCATTGAGCCTTACATGATTTGACTTTACCTTTTTTGGTAACAGTTTTGCGTCCTCTGCGAGATTTAAAATTCGGTTCGTAGTTGTCTGGATTGCTTGCTCGTTGGGAACGCTGCATTTTACGCTGTAGCTTATTTATTTCTTTGGTGAAAGTAGGAACACCTTCAGCAAAAGGTAGTAAGTCAGCATGATTATCACCTACAAAAGCAATATTGCTAATATTTAAATCCAGTCCTATGATTCCATCAGATACATAATTCTGTGGTTTTTGAAACGGGATACCTTCTAGGATAAGTTGTACGAACCAACGACGTTTACCATTAAGTTCACGTCTGATGATTCGACAGTACTTAACTGGGCTAGACAGACCGTGTTGAATAACTATATTATTTGGTTCTTATCGAAAATTGGGCTAGAAAAAATGAAGGTGAATAAATTCACCTGCGTTGCCTTTCCGCCCCGAACTAAAGTTACGGGGCTACCAAGCTTCCCATGTTATTAAGGTGTGATAGTTCTAGAAATTGTTTTGCACCCCTGTAGGTTGGAACAGCTGGTCTTGGTCGGTCAGTTGGGAGATTCAGCACCGAAATCCCGTCTAATTGCTTTTGCCAATAAGCTAACTGCGTTTGTAGGGGCGAACAGCCGTTTACCCCCACTCCTTGCAACCACTCCCGTTGCCATTCTGCGAAATCTGCATACTGAATGGGTAGTTCTGGCAGGAGGGTAGACACAGAGTGGTGCTTATCCTCTGCAAAGGCTTTGTATAATATCCCCAGTTCTCTAATTAGCACTCCAATTGACCAGCCATCGGCAACAATGTGATGTAGATTTAGCAGCAGCACATATTCTGCTTCATTGAGTTGTAGCAGTTTCACGCGCAGCAATGGTCCGGTAGTGAGATTGAAAGGACGTTGAGCCTCTGCGACTGCGATTCGCCGCACTTGTGTCTCACGTTCTTGACTCTCAAAATTACGTAAATCTACTAGAGGAAGAGGTATGATTAAGCTAGGTGAAATTGCCTGCACTGGTTGCTGCTCTACCATAACAAACCTAGTGCGTAAAGTTTCGTGGCGACGTACAATTTCGTTGAACGTCTGCTGGAAGGCGGTGAAGTTGAGGAAACCTGTCAGGCGAAGTGCTGTTGACACATTGTAAAATGGATTGCCCGGTGCTAACTGGTCGAGAAACCACAATCGCTGCTGGGCAAAAGAAGTAGGGAAGACGAAAACCTCTGCTTCTTCAGAAAAATTGAGTTCTTCATCATTCGTGATTAAATTTTCGCGCATTACTTTACTCTCATTTTGTACCAAACAACCTATCTCCTGCATCGCCTAACCCAGGGATAATATAACCATTTTCATCTAAATACTCATCAATAGCAGCAGTATAAATAGGAACATCAGGATGGATACTGGTAAAATGTTCAATACCTTCAGATGCAGCAAGTAAGCAGACAAACTTAATTGACATTGGATGAGTGGATTTTAGCCGTTCCACTGCTGCAACTGCTGAATTACCAGTTGCTAACATCGGATCGACAATCAGCACGTCTCGCTTATCTATATCTTGAGGAACTTTAAAATAATACTCCACAGGAATTAAGGTTTTAGGGTCGCGGTACAATCCAATATGCCCCACCCTTGCTGTAGGCATCAGTTCCAACATCCCGTCCAAAATACCCTGTCCCGCCCGTTGAATGGAAACAATCACCATTTTTTTGTCAGGTGCAAGTACTGGAGCTTCCATTGGGGCGAGTGGTGTTTTAATCATTTCATATTTCAGAGGTAAATCCCGTGTCACCTCATATGCTAATAACAAACTTATTTCTTTGAGGAGAACGCGAAATTTTGCCGTACTCGTTTCAGCTTGACGCAAGAGGGTTAGTTTGTGCTGAATTAATGGATGGTCAATTACTGTGACTTGTTTGTGCATCTTCGTCATTGGTGATTGGTTATAGTCAAAAGACAAATTAAAATACGGTGCCATCGCTATCTATTTGTATTGGAGGAATAGCACCTGTTCTGCGTTCAGCCGCAATTTTGCGTCCAGCTGTCCAAGTTCCACCTTGCAGGACTTTCACCAATGGTAGTTCTTCGGAATTCATGTTCAACTTTTCGCGGATTGTGGCGGCGATTTGATCTAGAAAAATCACTGTCAAGGCACGCCATTCGACTATAATCTCTGATGCAACTGGTAAAGGGTTGAGCAAAATTTCTGAATTCTTGACGTTTATTAGCCCCAAATCAAGACATAACCCCCCATTGCGATATTCTGCTAATCCAGTGAGGGTATCTAAGCCAGTGATTTTCAAACCAAGTTCTTCTAGCGGTTCTAACAGAGAATATGTCAGCCATTGGGACAATTTGTGGAATGGTACTAAACCATCATCAGCAACATCTGGGTGAAACCAAACATCCCCTAAGTTAATTCCCGCTACTTCTACCCGTCCAGACCAAATATCACTGAATCCTTGTAAAACTGCATCTAACACTGTTGCTGCTTCTATCTTTTTATTGCTAGAATTTTCTATTAAATAATTGACTAAATTCCCCGGACGGGGGTTTGTTTCTCCAAAAATATGAGGTGAAGAGATTAGGACTTGTCCTAACTTTTGCAGTAATTTTAATCGCCCAGTTATTCCCAATAAGGGATTTTCAGTATCGACACCAAACCCATTGACTAGTTCGTTTTCTGTTAATGCTTGTAATTTTTGAGCATCCACTTTTAAGGGGAAAGTTTCTTTATGATTGGAAAAAACTCCTTCACAAAACATTCGGAAACTAGCAACTGCTAACCCTTCAGAACGCTTAAAACGCTGTTGAGTTTCTTTTTCAAGAAAGGACCATTTATCCCCTGCTCCTGCATCTAATAAAACACTAATAATTGCCAAATCAAACTTGGCGATCGCTTTCTCAACGGGTGTTAGTCCTGCGAGCAACTCATCCAATATTGCCAGACGCATGACACCTCCCGCCTCAAAATGTCGCCAACGGCTGTGAAAGGGGATTTGCAAATCAGGATATTCTTCTCTCATCACTGAAATGACATAATCCGCCACTCGTCCCAAGTGTGTCAAATCGCAACTAAAGTGACGCGACTTTCCTTCCACCGCCATTGTAAACAGTTGTCCGCACCGTTCCCGGATAGCAACAGGCGATCGCAAATAAGCAACTAACTCTCTCGCGTCTTCCTGATACGCTTGTGCGATGCTCATATTCCTTCTGTTCACTCCTACTTAGTTTGATACACCCTATGAATGGGGTGTGGGGTATAGAGATTATTTTCACTACACCCCACACCCTACCCCCTAGACCCTTTTAATCTGTTAGAGAACGTCCTTTGATAGCAGCCAGAGAGGTGGTATCTAAGACATTGCCTGTGGTATAATAGCCAGCAGCTTTTTTCGCTTCTATTTCTACCCGTGCATCTTCGGGAATCAATTCTTCTGGAATTGGAACTCTTTCCACAATCTCAATGCCTGATTGGGTAATGGCATTGTATTTCATATTACTCATCGACACCATGCGATCGATGCGCGTTACACCCAGCCAGTGCAACACATCTGGCATCAGTTCTTGAAAGCGCATATCCTGTACGCCTGCTACACATTCAGTGCGATTGAAGTAAGCATCAGCGCGATCGCCTCCTTCTTGACGCTTGCGAGCATTGTAAACCAGGAACTTCGTCACCTCTCCCAAAGCCCGTCCTTCCTTGCGAAAGTAAATAATAATACCCGCACCGCCTTCTTGCGCCGTTTGTACGCAAACTTCAATCCCGTGAACTAAGTAGGGACGACAGGTACAAATGTCCGAGCCAAAAACATCAGAACCGTTGCATTCATCGTGGACTCGTACAGCCAAAGGTTTATTGGGGTCAGTAATAGCTGATACATCGCCTACAATATATACAGTCACACCTCCAATGGGAGGCAAAAACACTTCCAAATCAGAACGCGTTACTAATTCTGGAAACATACCCCCAGTTTGTTCAAACAACGCACGCCGCAAATCCCCTTCAGAAATGTTAAAGCGTTTGGCGATCCCCGGTAAATACCAAACCGGTTCAATAGCAGCTTTAGTGACAACCAAATCGCCACTAGGTTTCATAATCTTGCCATCAACCTGCAAGCGTCCGCGCTCCACAACTTCTTGCAGTTCAGGTATTTTAATGTGTGCTTTCGTGACAGCAATTGTTGGACGTATGTCATATCCTTGGTCATAGTAAGATGAGAAAACGTCGTGAACAATTGCCCCAAGTGGGTCAAGAGACACAATTTTATCTGGCTCGAACCAGCTAGGATGCGGTCCTATCGGTTCCACTGGAGATGTGTTAGTGAGATCTGCCCTGTGATCTGACTGAAGAGCTCCGCTAGCCACCGCCAATGCTCGATAAACCGCATAACTTCCAGAATGGGTACCGATCGCGTTCCGGTGTTCCTGCTTAATTAGCGTGGCTATAACCGGACCCCGTTCTCCAGGATCGGCTGCTCCCCATTGGATAGCAATTGGTTTAGGACCAAAGCGACTGGGATGCGAAGTCAGAACAATATGCCTGTAGATGCTTTTTTGCTTTGGCATAGTCGTTTGTTGTGGTATTTGTGATCAATTTTTAGTCAATCAACAACTAGCAATAGGTTTTGATTTGTAAATTGTAGGCTATTAATGCTTAATCACCAATGACTCCAAACAGCGAGTGAATCATTAGACCTGACTTTAAATTAGGGTGTGGGCTGAGACCGGGTGTGGGGTTTGAGGAAGATGTTCATCTTGAGTTATGGGCTCTATTCGTGGAATTTCTGAGAAAAATATTCTTTTTGCCCTTTTTTTAGCATTTTTGTGTCTCAGTACGAGACCAAAAAAATTTAGGCAAAAAGTCGATGAATCGTATTGGAGATTACAAAAGATAACACATGAATTGCCCAAGTTTCAATTTCCAATTTTTGAATTCTAAGCTACAAATCAAAGAACGTCCCTAATATAAATTTTTCGGCTCGACCTAGTTTCGCTTTTAACAGCCATTTTATATGCCTCTGACTTACCAGCAATCACTCAATACCTATCCGCTAAGACTCAGTACTGATGAGGCGCTCAGTACTCAAGCCCTACATAGTGACTTCAAGGGTGACTTATTAGATAATAATGTGCGAGATTTAAATAAAAGAAACTATCACCGACCACGAATTCATGGATTCTTTATTTGTCAATAACTTACTTGAAGATTTGAAAAACCCCGATGAAACAATCCGCGAAGAGGCGACAAAGAGACTCTGGCGTATTTGGTTTCAACAAAAGGGAATTCAAGGACTGGAAATCATCGAACACAGTCAAAAATTACTCGATACAGGAGAAATTAGCGAAGCTGAAAATATCTTGACACAACTGATCCAAGACCAACCAGATTTTGCCGAAGCATGGAATCGACGTGCTTTTCTTTACTACATCACTGGTCAGTATCAAAAATCAGTAGAAGATTGTCAAATGGTCGTTCACCTCAATCCCGTACATTTTGGCGCTCTTCACGGAATGGGGTTGTCTTACGCCGCTTTGGGACGATATGTTGAAGCTATTGGAGCTTTTCACCGTGCTTTAGATATCCAGCCCTATTCCCAAGTCAATCAAAAATTGATTCTGGAATGTACACTGCGTTTAAATTAATTGTAGGGGCGAACGGTTGTTCGCCCTCATAAATCCCATCTGTCCTTGCATATTGGGCGTTCTGTTAATCATGGACAACCGTTGCGGGCGTACAACCGTTCGCCCCTACCATTTTGATGGAATATTGGGATGTAGTTGATCTGTTTCCCAAGACGTTGGATTGTTTTGGATATACTGGCGAATGTTTTGCAATGATGATTCATTACGAATGATGTGTTCATAGTAATTTCGTTGCCATACAGGAGTCCCCGGTGAGTTACGAATTGTATTGATACGTGTAGTGGTAGCGCATTTGAATCCTGCAATCAACGATGAAAGCGATCGCGGTTTCATAGGTGATGTGGCACCTTGGCTATGATTTTTTGAAGATGGGGAATCCTTGGATAAGGGGAAATTATTGGGAATGATGGAACTGTCGGATGAGGGCGAACGGTTGTTCGCCCCAGAACGGTTGATAAATCTTGATAAAAGCAAATTACTGGAATTTAAAATTAATAGGACTTACGCACTGTACAAAAGAACTATCTTGTGTATAAACGTAAATACGTTGTTTCAGGCTTTTCTCATCACCTTTGATATTTTGGCGATCGCCAAAATATTATTGAAAAATCGAGCAAAAAGGTTAGAAAGCTATATCTGGTATTTTGGCTTCTTTGTCAATGCGTAAGTCCTAATTAACTATTTTGGGATAGTTAATTTTTCTCATTTGATGAAGTTGCTGGAGTGTCAACTCGCAAGTTTTCTCCTTCTTTTTTGACTGAAAAGTCTTGCTCATTTTTGCTAGTTTGAGCAAGACCAGCCGCACCAGCTATTGCTGTTCCAGCAAGACCCAATCCAGCTGTCGATTTTGTATCACTGATTCCTGGTGAGACCAAAACAACAACACCGATTACAGCTCCGACAGATCCAAAAAACATGGGGGTTATAGCTCGAATGACTTCTGGGTTAAGAGATTTCATATCTGTATCCAATCTTAATGAGTTAAGTATATGAGTTTATCTTCTAACTCTAACTAGGGAATGCTCATATAAACTTATGCACTATTTCAGTTACCATTCAACTTGAGTGTATTTAAAATAGCTTTAAAAAGGAAATATCTTATTTATAAAAGGGGAAAACTGAGAGATATCTCCAGATTTCTCACCATCCCAGTGTAAAAGCTAAAAAAGCAAGCATAACCAGGAGACAAGAAAGTGCAAATTATTAAGCGCAACATCGAGTTGAGAGTAAATGACAGTTTAATGCGTGTCTATATAGCGTCTCCCAAACCAGTCGGAAATTACCCAGGTATTCTCTTCTACAGCGACATTTATCAGCTCGGCGATCCCATTATACGTCTAGCTAATTATTTAGCAGGATACGGCTATGTAGTAGCAGCACCAGAGATTTTTCACCGGATTGAACCAGTTGGTTCAGTCATTGAGCCAAATGATATTGGTCGGATGCGGGGTAATGACGATGCTCGTCGCACCCTAATATCTGATTATGATGCTGATTGCCGTGCTGTCATCGATTTTCTGAAAACTGATAGTTCTGTTGCTCCAGGTAGAATAGGAACTCTAGGCTTTTGTATTGGCGGACACCTATCATTCCGAGCAGCTTTTGAAAATGAAATCAAAGCAGCCGCCTGCTGTTATCCGACAGGAATTCCCAGTGGTAAATTAGGTAAGGGAGTAGCAGATACGATCCACAGAGTCAGTGAAATCAAAAGCGAGATGCTAATTGTCTTTGGTACTCTCGATCCTCACATACCGGAAAATGACCGTCATGCGATCGCTAAAGCCCTTGAAAATGCTGGTGTATCTCACAAAGTTGTCCAATATGAAGCAGAACATACCTTCATGCGAGACGATGGTTATCGCTACGATTCTGCTGCTGCTACCTCTGCTTGGGCTGAAATAATTACCTTCTTCAAACGTATATTTACTGATTAAACAATAACACAGTTGTGTTCAGCAACTATTTAGAAACCCGGTATCTTGAAGATACCAGGTTTCTGTGCCTCTCGCAATTATTAACACCTACCGTATTGGATTAAACAAATTACTATACGTGTCAATCTCCGGTTTGATTTCAACTCCCTCAAAACACTTTAAAATTTAGTCATGATTGACATCGACGGTTCCTATGGAGAAGGAGGAGGACAAATTCTCCGCACCTCCCTAAGCTTATCAGCCATCACAGGTCACCCAATACGGATAAGTAACATCCGCACCAGACGACCAAAGTCAGGATTAGCAGCACAACACCTCACAGCAGTTCGCGCCGCTGCAACAATTTGTCATGCTAAATTGCAAGGCGATGCACTAGGTTCAACAACGCTAGAGTTTATACCTGGTAGTGCAGTACAAGCAGGAAATTATACCTTTGATGTCAGTGAAGCTCGAGAAGGTGGCTCTGCGGGTTCTGTCAATCTCGTCTTACAAACAGTTCTCTTACCCTTAGTTCTAGCAACTGGTGATTCCCAAATATCACTACGAGGTGGAACCCATGTCAGTCACAGCCCTTCTATGACGTACATACAACAGGTCTATTTACCAATACTGCACCAGATGGGAGTGAAAGTCGAGGTGGAACTAAACCGTTGGGGGTGGTATCCCCAAGGTGGAGGAGAAGCAGAAGTGATGGTCAGTGGTGGTCATCAACTTAACGGTATTTACTTAGTGGAACGTGGTGATTTGCAACAGGTCAGGGGAGTAGCCGTTGTCACGCAGTTACCATCCCATATTGCTCAGAGAATGGCAAGTCGTGCTGAGAATGTGTTGAGAGAAGAAGAATTGAAAGTAGCAGTGCAGCCAATGCACGCCAAGGGTGTTGCACCGGGGGCTGGGTTATTTCTGACTGCTGATTATGAAAAGAGTGTGGCTGGATTTGCTGCTTTGGGACGTCTCGGTTTACCAGCAGAAAAAGTCGCAGAAATGGCTTGTCAGGAATTTATTCAGTTCCATGACACAGGCGCACCAGTGGATGAACATTTATCAGACCAACTACTCTTACCAGCTGCGTTAGCATCAACAGAAAGTCAGTATCGGGTAGCTGTAGTCAGTACCCACTTGACAACGAATGCTTGGGTCATTGAGAAGTTTAATTTGGCAAAAGTCACTGTAGATGAGGAGGAAAATATAATAACGGTAGAACCTAACCCACCTTTTTTATCTGGTTTTTTAAATTTGTAGATGTGGTTAACAAAGGATTTATGACTTCTACACCATATCGCGTTGCTGAAACAGACCCATCAATTTCCGTTTCCGGGCGTGAGTTTGCATGAGTTCTGCTTTGTATGCTAACCAGTCCGCTTTCCTCCCACATTCTATATAAGCAGCCCGTGCTTGTTTAAGCCATGCAACTGCATTATCATAGTGCTCTGCTTTACCTGCATTCATAATCGATTCAGCACGGCGACGAGCATTTGCGATCACCCAATCAGGCTTGTGAGCTATTGCAGCTTTCATGACTCGATGAATCAGCGTTGAATTGTAGGAACTGAGTTCGTTTGCGATCGCAACAGCATCATCAATAAGCCCCTCATGCAAAAAAATATCAACTTTTGCCTCCTCCGTTCCCCAACCGCCGTGAGTGCGTAGTATTTGTAACAAATCTATTTTGATCTCTTCCCAATTTTCCCCAGCTAAGGACTCCATTATTCTATAGTCAGCAAAGGTTGGACGAGCTTCAAAGGCAGCCTTTCTTGCAGATAACGCAACTTGTTGATTACCCAACCCTTCAGCCAAACTACTTGTCCAAATTCCTAAATCGTATTGGCGCCTCTATCTATATTCAATTCATAGCTAGATTTTAAAGCTTAACAGTTAAGAGAATTTATTTATTTTTGCTAATCTAGCGTTTCTTAGTTTGCTGAGATACAAATTTATCGTAAGCGTTCAGCTATGAGCCTAGGAATGTTAGTATTTTTTGCTACAATAAAACTCAATGAGCATTAAATTATGTTCTATAGTAGCTTAAATCATAATTTAGATTTAGTAACAACTTAAAATTGAAAAACTTGCACTGATTTTTTTAGTCAGTGAAAAATTAAGTAGGCAAAGCACACGGGGAAACTAACGTGAGTCAAGAGTTTGATTACGATTTAGTGATTTTAGGCGCTGGAGTAGGCGGACACGGTGCTGCCTTACACGCCGTTAGCTGCGGTTTAAAAACAGCTATTGTTGAAGCAGCCGATATGGGAGGGACTTGTGTCAATCGGGGCTGCATTCCATCGAAAGCACTGCTGGCGGCTTCAGGACGTGTGCGAGAGTTAAGAAATGCTCATCACCTTAAGTCACTGGGAATTCAACTAGGAAGCGTAGATTTTGATCGCCAAGCAATTGCTAACCATGCCAACAATCTCGTCGCAAAAATCCAAGGTGACTTAACCAATAGCCTCAAGCGTTTGGGAGTTGATATAATCAGGGGTTGGGGTAAGATAGCGGGAATGCAAAAAGTCACTGTGACGACGGATAGCGGCGAAAAGACAATTTCGGCAAACGATATCATTCTTTCCCCCGGTTCCGTACCTTTTGTTCCTCCCGGTATTGAAGTAGACGGTAAAACTGTATTTACCAGTGACCAAGCTGTTAAGCTAGAATGGTTGCCAGACTGGGTAGCAATCGTTGGCAGTGGTTACATTGGTCTGGAATTTTCAGATGTTTATTCAGCTTTGGGCTGTGAAATCACTATGATAGAAGCCCTAGGCCAGCTAATGCCGGGATTTGACCGCGATATTGCCAAACTGGCTGAACGGGTACTGATTACTCCCCGTGACATTGAAACCTACGTGGGAATATATGCCAAGAAAGTCATCCCTGGTTCGCCTGTGGTCATTGAATTGGCTGATTTCAAAACCAAAGAAGATGTAGATGTGCTGGAGGTTGATGCTTGTCTGGTAGCGACAGGACGCATCCCAGCCACAAAGAACCTAGGTTTAGACACTGTCGGTGTAGAGCTTGACCGTCGGAATTTTATTCCAGTTAATGACAGCATGGCAGTGCTATCAGCTGGAGAACCAGTACCCCATTTATGGGCAATTGGTGATGCAAACGGTAAGATGATGCTGGCGCATGCAGCGTCTGCCCAAGGTATTATAGCTGTAGAAAATATTTGCGGACATCAAAAAGAGGCAGACTATCACAGCATCCCAGCAGCAGCATTTACCCATCCGGAAATAAGCTACGTAGGTATGACCGAAACCGCTGCTAAGGAAAAAGGCAGTGCTGAGGGTTTTGAAGTCGGAACAACAAAGAGTTACTTCAAAGGTAATTCTAAAGCATTGGCAGAAGGTGAAGCTGACGGTATGGCAAAGGTCATCTACCGTAAAGACACCGGTGAAGTTTTAGGCGTTCACATTTTCGGACTGCACGCTTCTGATATCATTCATGAAGCCTCAGCAGCGATCGCTCACCGCCAATCCGTTCACACCCTCGCTCACTTAGTCCACGCCCACCCAACACTGTCCGAAGTGTTAGATGAAGCTTACAAGCGAGCAGTATAAATGCTGAATGATGAATGATGAATGCTGAAACACCCGCACCCCATCATTCATAATTCATAATTCATAATTCATAATTCATAATTCTCCATGCAAATCCGTCGCCGTTGTCCCAACCCATCTGTTGCTGTGTCTACAATGCGGTATCAGGTTGCTTTACCTGATGCTGAACCAAACAATATCCTGGAAAAAATTGTTTGGCATAAGGAAGAAGAAATCGAAATCATGCGCTCAAAGCTGTCTTTGCAGGAGTTGCAGCGTCAAGTCGTTGATACACCCCCAACTCATGACTTTGTTGCAGCACTGCGACAAGGGAAAACAAAGCCAGCTTTGATTGCTGAAGTTAAAAAAGCGTCTCCAAGTAAAGGGGTACTTAGAGAGGATTTTGACCCAGTGGAGATTGCGTTAAAATATGAGCAAAGTGGCGCTAGTTGTATTTCAGTACTGACTGATGAAAAGTTTTTCTCTGGAAGCTTTGACAATTTGGCTCGCGTTCGTGCTGCAGTGGATCTACCTTTGCTATGTAAGGATTTTGTCATATATCCTTACCAGATGTATCTAGCGCGTATTTGGGGTGCAGATGCAGTATTATTAATTGCTGCTATACTCAGTGACCAGGATTTGCAGTATTTTGTTAAAATAGCGAAAGCTTTGAACATGGCAGCTTTGATTGAAGTTCATACTCTCGAAGAACTTGACCGGGTGTTAGCCATCAACGATGTATCGTTAGTGGGTATTAATAATCGTAACTTGGAAGATTTTTCTGTGAATCTACAAACAACTTGCAAATTATTAGCAACAAGACGCCAGGAATTGCAGGACAAAAACATTGCAGTTGTCAGCGAATCAGGATTGCATACCCCAGAGGATTTGAGTTTAGTAGCACAAGCGGGAGTATCCGCTGTCCTGATTGGTGAATCTTTGGTAAAACACCCAAATCCTGACGAGGCGATCGCTAATCTCTTTGCTGCATCTTCCGCACCTGCAAAATTAGGGCTTTAAGCAAATTGTTTCTGATTGTGTAACAATTCATTTAATGACAAATACCTTTTGACTCGTCCACAATTGCAAATCAAAAATCAACTACATGGAGCAAATATCTCTTCCTTCACCTGTCCACTATGAACTTGTACTGCAACTGTTAGAAAGACAAACTATGCCAGCAGTTAGTAATAACCCCACTTTGCGGAATCAGGTGAATCAACTCATTATTACTTTACGTAAAGCAGTTGCACAGCAAAAGCAATTGGAAGAAATGTGTCAGGTTTCCTCAATGGAAGTAGATTATCGTTGGTCAATCAATCATATTAAGACTGAACAAGTCAGTACTTCTGAATAAAGAACAACACCCAGAAAAGCTTAAAAAGTTTTTGTTAAATCAACAAACAATATAGAGACGCGCTGTAACGCGTCTCCAACCCAATAAATTGATCTTTATTTACCCATTAACCGATGCGATAAAGATCGATATCAATGGGTTACCTGTTGTTGCTTCGTGGTTACGAAATGCATACACTCCTCCATCGGCACAAATTGTATTCTTTCCATTCTTTGTAATTGTCTCGCCCATCTGTGTCCAATTTGTGGAAATTCAGCCACCAAGAAAGTGTTACCACTTTCATCCACCACTATCTTTTGGGCTTCAAAAATTTTTGGAGTAGAAAGAATAATAATAATTCAAAGACTAATTCATTGAAAATCAAAAAGAGCGGGTTAAGTTATGTGCCCGCTCTCTGTATTTATACCTAAGCCTATGAAAATTTACATTGTCAACATCGCTTTTCTTCAGCCCCGACTTGAGGCGGAGTTGATTCTGCATAGCTGATTCTCCTTAATGAGCCGATCATATCTATGCTGTCTCCAGCCAGTCATATATTTGTTCTAACTGATCTATGTTGACTAACCCGTATTGCCAAAGAATCATAGGTAAAGGACCGGGGTCTTGTTCCCGTTGTCGAAGCGCCATTGAAATGGAAGCTGTCGAAATTGCTAGTTCTTCCTCCAAAAAGCGAATAAATCTCGAATAAGTTGATGGTGACATCTTGATTTCATCTCCTAAAAATAGAGTGTACTTAAGTATATCAAGTCATATTTTTTTCGCAACTAGTGTTTTGTAACAAACTAACCCTCTTCCCAGGAAACACTGACCATATTACGTTTGGTATCCCTACAAAAACCTGTTTTGGAAAAAACAAACAATAAAGCCACTTGCTTTTCAATATACAAGCAGCATAATTACGGATTGAAGTCAGCTTTATCCTTTGTACTTTAGTGTCATAGCTAACTACACCTATAGTAAGGAAGATTCCTGAGACAATACTTACGTATTGATTACTCTTTCCACGTACTTCTAGAGGAATATTTTTTTGTTATTTAGGGTTAATTTCCTGACCCGCCATCAAGACAGCAAGATATTCTTCAAAATATTGTATCAAATACAAGCTTGACGAGAAGCTTATTTACAAACACGTAATACTTTTTTTACTAGAGCTTTACTTTCAACAACTTTAGAGAGTCTCCGCCTGTTCCTTAATGATTAATAGGTTCAATTTTAATGCGATCGCCTGCTTTCAAAGCCAATTCAGCAGCCCGTCCGGAACGCAGTTCTATCACTTGATTCACAGGGGTTTTGGGACCATACGTAGGACAAGGATGACTTGTGCAGGGTGGTGCTGAAACTGCGATATACTGAACAACTCCATTCCGTAGAAATACCATATCTAGGGGAACGGGTACATTCTTCATCCAAAAACTAGCCTGAAATGCTGACTGGAACTCAAACAGCATACCTCGATTATCTGGTAAAGCTGGTCGATACATAAGCCCCATCTGTTGTTCTTGGGGTGTACGCGCCACTTCCAGCTCGATTTTTGTACCATTAGGAACAACAGCAACAGCTGAAATCGGTAATTGCTGACCGCGATTTACTGACGATTTTTGCTCCAAATTCATTGGTGCTTGAGTTTGAATACTAGGTGTAGAGCTTGGAGAGACCGCTGGGGTTGAATCAAAACAACCCGCTAGCAAAACGCTTAATATTATCGAATACAAAAATAACCTTTTCATTATATCAATTTTTGTTAGTTGTTAGTTGTTAGTTGTTAGTTGTTAGTTGTTAGTTGTTAGTTGTTAGTTGTTTTCCCACTATCTACTAACTACTAACCACTATCTACTACTAACCACTATCTTGCTACGATTCCCTTAATACATAACCGACACCGCGCACCGTTTGAATAAGTCGCTTTTGACCCTCATCCTCAATTTTTAGGCGCAGGTAGCGAATATAGACCTCAATGACGTTAGATTCACCCATAAAGTCATATCCCCAAACATTTTCTAGAATTTGCTCCCGTGTTAATACCTCCCGTGGGTGTTCCATAAGATACTTTAGCAGTTCAAATTCCTTCATTGTCAAGTCAATAGTCTTACCATTGAGTATGACACGGCGCGTTGCTATGTCTAAAACCAGGTCTGCAAAACGCAACTGTTCGTTAGAATCGACATCAGGTTTTAAGTAAAGGCGAACCAAGTTTAAGAAGTCCTCAGAACGGTAAGGTTTGAGAAAGTAATCATCCGCACCAGCCTCCAAGCAAGCTATACGGTCATCTACTGTATCTCTTGCCATTAATACCAAGACGGGCGATCGCACACCAATGTTTCTAAAATTTTTACACAATGAGAGCCCTGATTCTCCTGATAGCATCCGGTCTATCACAACTAAAGACGGTTGGCGATCGCGGCTATTTTGCACACCGCTAGTCCCGTCATGAGCAACCACAGGTTCGTAACCAGCTTCTTTAAGATCGAAAGCCAGCTGATTTGCTAAACTCTCGTCGCTTTCAATGACCAATACACAGGGGTTATGAGCAAGCGTCATATAGATTTTAGATTTTAGATTTTAGATTTAGTAGAAATGAAGTTTACGGTTTTTTGCTGATTTGCCGATCCCGATCTAACACTCGTCTACTTACCATGTTTTAGCACGTACAAGTATCAGACATAGTTATCGGCATATACAGTCATTTTAATCACCAATTTCAAATCTGACCGAAATGTTAGTAGTTAGTGGATAGTTGTTAGTTGTGAAAGCCTTGTTAAGTAAAGGTTACAGCTACTAACTACTAACTACTAACTACTAACATCTCCATCCAAAATCTAAAATCCACTACGGTAGTTCAACCGAGGTAGGTTTAGCGATATGTGGAAGACCCCAACCTAACTTTTCTCGCAAAATTCGGAAAAACTCTGGGGGTTGTAAGCGAATAAACTTAGCGCTGTAGTGCGATCGCTCCACATACACCCTATCCTCAGGAAAAACATAGCATCCACCATTCCCATCTACTACCATAACCAGTCGAGGTGTATTGACTGGGTAGATGTTGACCGGGTCCGTTTCTGGAAATACTAACGCCCTAGAAGCTAGGGAGTGTGGACATATCGGTACTAGCTGTAATACTGGTACGCCGGGAGTCACAACCGGACCCCCAGCACTTAATGAGTAGGCTGTAGAACCTGTGGGCGTAGATATAATCACACCATCTGCTGCAATATCCACTGGTGCGTGGCGACCGATTGCAATTTCAAAATGGCACATTGAGGTCAATGGTTCCCGGTGAAGCACCATTTCATTTAAGCAAAGAGCTTCCCACTGTACATAATCTCCTCGAAAGACCTTGACGGTAAGCATTGCTCTTTCCTCAAGTTCATATTCACCCGCCAGCAAATGTTCGATTGCTTGGGGGAATTGGTTGAGGTAAGTTTCCGTCAAAAACCCCATATGACCAGTGTTGACTGCTAGTATCGGTATACCACAGGGAGCCACCAAACGAGAAGCCGCCAAAACTGTCCCATCTCCTCCCAACACCACCGCAAACTTCATTTCCGAATCAAATCCGGGCGGTGTTAGACCTTCTATTGGGGTATGGCACACAGGGCTTTCCGGGGTAGAATAGCCCAAGATTCCACCGACGCCAGTAGTCATGCAGACATTCCAGCCAGCATCCGTGAACTTCTCTTTCAACTCGACAGCGACTCGACCCGCTATCGGTTTAACATCGTTATATATAATGCCTGCTTTGGGCACACTCAAAAATCCACTTTCTGCGACGTGCTTTGACTATGAGAATCGTTCCAGTTCACAACTCCATACCCAAATATGGAGATTGGATTTGTATTTCTGAGAGTGACCTCTCATGGACGAACTGTACATCCTGTATCCCCTGCTTGTAGTTTGGGCTAGCAGTAGGGCTATTTATACTTTGAGCGGTCAGCTATCAGGGCTTCAGCCATTAGCCAAGAACTCATAGCAGCAAGTGCTCTTAGCTCAACCAAAAGCTCAGTTTATTGCCGCACGAAGTATAGATGTTAATTTTACCTTATTTGATTACTATCTCAAAAAATGAGATATTAGTCATCAACCACTAGTCACAAGAACTATTGACTGTTAACTTTCTTAAAGGGGCTCTTTTTTTGCTTTTTGTCTTTATTCGTTTCGTAATCTAACTGTTTCAGCTTCTTCATTATACGGCTGAAGTACTCTTGCAGATAACTTTCTAGAGTAGTTGTTTGTTCTGGAGCTAACCCAAAAACCTTGTATACTTCATCCATAGGGGCATTCAGTGGTCTACCACTTGCTAGGACTTCAGTAAAAGCGAGTCTATCTGCGACATTCCATCCCCACTGAAAGAAACGCAATCCACGGCGGATTGTACGCAGTAAATTGATTGGCATTCGCGTGACCCTAGCTTGTTTTCCAGACAAGCGTTCGCACAAACTAATAATTTCTTCTGCACTCCAAGCGCGAGTTCCCACAACAGGGTAAGCTTTCTTTTCGGTCTCTGGTACTCTTAAAGCTTGGATAGCAAATTTAGCAACATCCTGAGTGTCCATATAAGCTATGGGAGAGGATGCACCAGTCACCCAAACAGGTTGTCCCTCCAAAATAGGAATGCCATACTGACCAATTAAGCCCTGCATAAAACCTGCTAGACGCAGGATAGTGTAGTTCAATCCAGATTCTGCTAAAAACAGTTCCGTACATCGCTTAATTTCCATCAGTGGTACATCTGGATATTTGTCGGCATCTAATATAGAGAAGAAGATAAAACGGTTAACACCCGCAGCATTGGCTGCTTGTATCAAAGCCACCTTTCCTTCCCAATCTACTTGTCTGATGCTCTGTGAATCTGTAGGACGGGATGTTGCAGCATCAATAACGGCGGTTACGCCTTCGAGGGCTGATTTGAGCGTTTCAGGATAACATAGACTTCCCGACACGAGTTCCGCACCCCATTCCTTTAGAAATGCGGCTCTCTTCGCACTCCGGACAAGACAACGTACCTTATACCCCTCATCGATCGCACGACGAGCCACCTGTCTTCCCAGAGTACCAGTGGCACCAACTATTAATATTGTCATGATTTTTTTTACAAAAATTAACCTTTTATCAATAAAATGTTATCAGAATCACTCGTGTAAACAAAAGTTTACAAAAAATCTGCAGGATGAAGGGCTTAGGATCTGAGGCTTCACATTTTAGACGTCGTCAACGCTTTTGCCCTGTTTCGATCCTTTATAGTTTTCACTTCATCCTTAACAAGGTTTTATTCTTCAGCCTCTGCGCCCTGTACTTTCAGTAACAAGGTTCCCAAAGCCCAACCCACGAAGATTAAACCGAAAGATAACAGAGCTGCATTCAACATTTCGCCGCCCATGTGTGTAATTCTCCTTTGCGATTTGTTTAATTAAGTTAAGTCTACCAGAAGGCTGAAAGCGATGCTGGAACATTAGACCTATGTTAATAATTGTAAAGTTATTTGGCAAGGGGTGTGAGGGAGGGAGTGAGGGAGTGAGGGAGTGAGGGCGCACAAGGGTAGGTATTTTACTTTCTTGTTAGGGTCAGACTTGGTGGACAAGATGGACAAGATGAAGATTACAAGGGAGGAAAACCGGACAAAATTCTGTACGGTTGGCAACATCAACAAATCCTAAAAAGACCATTTTACGGAGGAAATCTTCCTGGTCTACAATACCTCCTTGTCCTCGGTGTCTTACCTTAACAGATAATATTAACAACCTACCCTCACTCCCTCCCTCACTCCCTCACTCCCTCCCTCACTCCCTCCCTCCTTATGTATTATTTAACACAAACATCCCAAAGCCGTCCCCGCTTGGCATTGACAATGGGCGATCCGGCTGGAATTGGTCCAGAGGTTGTATTGAAAGCCTTGGCAAACTTAGAAACAAACATCAACTGTGACCTAACCATAATTGGTAGTCAAGAATATTTAGTTAGAAATTATACTCAATTACTGTCTTCTGAGCCTCTAGCACATCTCGCAAAACTTAACATCCTTGATGTGCGATTGGATGAAGCAACTCAGAATAACATTATCCTGGGAACAGGAAATGCAGCCAGTGGAGCAGCTAGCTTTGCTTATATGGAAACAGCGATCGCCCGTACAATGGCTGGTCAATTTGATGCGATCGTCACAGCCCCAATAGCCAAGTCAGCTTGGAAGGCGGCTGGGTATAATTATCCTGGTCAAACAGAACTTCTAGCGGAAAAGTCAGGTGCAAAACGTGTGGGAATGTTATTCGTAGCGCGATCGCCCCACACAGGTTGGATTCTTCGTACACTGCTAGTTACCACACATATTCCTCTTTGTCAAGTTTCACAAACTCTAACACCACAATTGATGACAGAAAAACTAGATTTGTTAGTAGAGAGTTTGAAAACAGATTTTGGGTTACAAACAGCAAAGATTGCGATCGCAGGCTTAAACCCTCACAGCGGAGAACAGGGACAACTCGGACGCGAAGAACAAGATTGGTTAATTGCTTGGATAGAACAAGAAAGGAAAAATCGCCCGGACTTACAGTTAGAAGGACCAATTCCACCCGATACAATGTGGGTCAAACCCGGACAAGCTTGGTATGGTCAGGTTGAGCCTAGACAGGCAGCTGATGCTTACCTCGCACTATACCACGACCAAGGTTTAATTCCAGTCAAGCTGATGGCATTTGACCGTGCGGTCAACACTTCTATAGGTCTTCCTTTCATTCGGACATCCCCTGACCACGGAACAGCTTTCGATATCGCAAGGAAAGGAATAGCTGACGCGACAAGCATGAAAGCAGCGATCGAGTTAGCAGCTTTGTTGGTATCTCAGAGGAAGGGTGTAGGGTGTAGGGGTAAAAAAATAGAATAATCTTCGGAAAAAGGACTAGTGATGATACTATTGACCTCGGTGTCTTCTACCCAATAGGTAAAAAAATGAGTAATAGAAGTAACCTCCTTCGTAATGTACTAGTTGGTGCTGGAGTTGCTGCAGTTGGTGCAATCGGAACAAAAGCAGCTGTAGATTATTTCCGCAATCGTGGGAAAGAAGAAGTTGTTGACGAGAGTCAAGGTGACGCCGAACAAGTATCTGAAGAAGAAGTTGCTTATGCAACTGTAGAACCTAGCTCTGTTCAAGACTTTTTAGACAGAAGCTTTGGTCACCCAGGTCGTTATGTCCCGAATCGTCCACCTAAAGTCTTCGATTATCAAGGTCAACAATACATGGTTATTTGGGCTCGCGACAACGAACAAAATAAGAATCAAATGTTGGCTTTCTTATACACAGACCAAGGTCGTAAAATGATTGCCAGCGTTGGATATACTGAGAAAAAAACTGACTACAATCTTCACTTACAAGATACTCCTTTTGCCGTGGAAATCAACGACAAGCAATTCCAATCCGGTCAATCGGAAACGAATGGAACGAATGAAGTTGATTTTGTTCTAGCTGCTTAACCATTAACAATTAGCTATCAGCAATTAGCCATTAGCTATTAGCCATTAGCTATTAGCTGATAGCTCAAGTACACGAAAAGAATGAAGTATAGTTAAAAACTTATTAAACTCAAAACTTCTGGGATCGATTCTTTGACCCGAACGATCAACAGCTTTATGAGTGGTAATTCTTTCGTCTGGAACATTACTTTGAGCAACTAACCAAGCCAGCGATTGGTATTGAGCATCGGTGTACCCGTTGTGAGTTGGTTCATTATTCTCTAAACCAGAGGGTGGTGTTTCTAAACCGATATGATAAGCAAAGTTATTAACAGAGGGAGGAAGTTCGGGATTAGTTTGGACTGTTTCCAATCCCTTGAGAGTCTCGAACACAGAGTTAGCCGCACCGTAAGCTCGTTTTTCTGGCGGGACTATATAAACAACAGTCCCATCAAGCTTAATCATTGTATGGTAACTGGCTTGAACATTATCATCGTCATGAGGGGTTTGAAAAAAGTTAACAGCGCTGGATGCAGGAGCAGCGGTTTCATGAAGCACTATAATAGGTGGAAGATTGACAGGCATTCCATTCACATCTTTCGCGTACCTTTCTCCATAGTTACTTGGATCTGCCCAAGCAATCTCGTATCTGGGTTTATAAGCTGCAAAAGCTGCAGTAGTCTTAACTGAGAAACTGGGATTGTTTTGTGCGATCGCTCTGCTTTGCTCTAGTTCGCGTTGATTTTCCAAATTTTGACTGGGAACAGAAGCATTTGGATTTGACGCTGTTGTCAAACCCTTGAGCCGAATGTCTGTCTCTGTGTTAGACTCAGAATTGCTTAGATTGGGAGTTGCTGTCAGACGCCTTGGCTGAGTGTCCGATTTCGGAATAGGGGTAGCAGTAGCTTTCGGTTGAGATAGTGTTTTTGTTTTTTCTTGTGGGATATCAAAATATTGGCGGGATACAGTCGCTTCTGATTGAGATGCTGTTGTCTTTTCTGTAATATGCTCTGCTTTCCCTAAAAGCAGCCCCATAATGAGACCAGCCAATGCTAGCGAAATTAGTATGGCACCTGTTGTTTTTACCCTAAGTCTCATTTTCTCACTTTTTTGTCAATAATTTTAAAATTTCAACTTACAGAGGTTGTCATCTACTTAAACCACAATTCCCGTTGGGAGCGAACGACCATTAGTCACAACAAAATGGTTTTACTACCCGAAAATTGCTGTAGTAAATAGATAATTTCACTTGCTAAATATAAAATAATCTTAAGAAGATTTTACTGTCTATATTTCTTTTATGATATCAGGTTCAATTAAATACTGATAATATCTGTAGATTAGGTTTCTTTCCTCAATCCAAGCTCTCATAATTACCGCAAGAGGTGGCTTGAGTAAGTCCTATGAAAGACTTGATGCTGAAGCAACAGAGCTTTGTACGACACCTAAAAAAAAGCGCGATCGCTCATGTGGGCTTTGAAACGACTCACTCACGAGTGCGATCGCACCCCCTCCAACCCATCCCAAGCTTCAAGCAAAACTCTGCCCCTCACATCTCAACTGTGCCAAAAAAGCATCCAATCTCGACGAACTGACAATCTCCCCCAACACATTCCCCATTCGCCGCACTTGGTAAACACCCTCTCTGAGTTCTTGAAACTCAACAATCAACCCCGCCTTCTTAGCCTCTGACAATTTCTTCACCTCTAGGGGTATCAAACTCCTAACTCGCTTCTTTTCAATCGGTGTTAAAGCGGACCACGCATAATGCTTGTAGTCCTCATGAACCAACAGCGCTTCTCTGATTTGTTCCCAGCTCGTAGCTTCCTGAAACGTTTCAATCAATTCTTCAAGGGGCGATCGCTCCTCAGATACGACTGGTTCAACTTCTTCAAGCTCGTCGCTTTCTACAACCCAATCCTCTTTTTCCGGTGCGGGTTCGTAAGTCCAAGTCCCGAATGGTAACTCTTCTGACTCGTGTTCGGTGGAATTGGTGTAGGTGATATCAGGTGCAACCTCCTCAAGCTCCACCAACACCAATCGTCCTTCCTTGTACGCCTGACGTAAAGCTACAGCCTCGGCAATAATGCTCTGTGCTGTCAGTCCCTCCTCATCCATCATCTTTTGCAAGGTTGTTCCCGTGCGATCGTCCGTTTCATGAATGGGTGGAATTTGACAATAACGTCTTCCATCCCTGGTCCGCCGCCAGATGCTGGGTTGTTCTTGTTCTGCTTCTTTGGGCTGTTTCTGTTTAG
>JAWQFQ010000084.1:0-34900 GCA_035967975.1 Scytonema sp. PMC 1070.18 | reverse complement strand
CCCCACACCCTACACCCCACACCCTACACCCCACACCCCACACCCTACACCCGATGTTTCTTGAAAGTGCATAATCTGACCGACCTCACCCTAGTAAATAGTCAGATATAAATACCTCATTTCACGTAACTAACGAGACTCATGAAGCTTCTGCAAAATATCGTCAAAACATTGGGTGTGGTGGCTCTTGCCATGACTGTGTTGGAAACTCCAACGGTAGCTGCTACGTTGGTGAGAAAAAATGTTGTTGACCTCACAACAGAAGAAAAAGCAGATTTTGTTGATGCTATCAAAACGTTAAAAACGCTACCTGGTAGTAACAACAATAATGTCAGCCTTTATGACGAAATTGTTGCTATTCATACAGGAGCGATGGGATTCTCAGGAACCCATTTGGGAGGTTTAATTCAAACCTGCCGACACTTTGTACTGGGAAAAATATGGTTACACTTACGACACCTTCGTTAAAAAAGTTCCTGAATCAGGTTCCATATATGGTCTACTAGGTTTGGGGACTTTGGGTGCCGCTTCTGTGTTACGACGCAAACAAATAATACGTAATTCCACGCAGCAGAGCAAAAAAACTTTAAATTTAACTATCTCTACAAAAATGGCTAATGTTTCATAAAGCGTCAGTATAGTAATTTCAAAAACCTGGTTCAATATCCAATACTTGTCGGTAAAGGGTAGTTGAGGCAATACTACAAAGGAGGCGCGAAAATTAGAAACCCGGTTTCTTTAAGAAACCGGGTTTCTGGCTCTTCAACGATTGCTAACCGAACAGTATTGGTAGTTGAGGAGCTAGAAATCTCTCTGAAACCCGGTTGCACAGAAATTACCGGGTTTCTAATTCTCGCTTATCTGAGCAGGGTTTAATACTGCTTGGAAGCACGGTAGTTGAGGTCGGTGAAACTCGGTTTCGCAAAAGTTACCGCCTTTCTAATTTTCTCTTATCAAAGTAGTATTGAAACCCAGTTTATTTAAATTTTTACAAAGAAAAATTCGTCTTTTCAAGAACATCAATTGTTTTTTTATCTCTAATTTTGACTAATCTATCACTAGTCTAAATTCGTCTTTGTAAATTTTGTGTAAAATCTTCCTAAACCCTTTGTAAAGGCGAGAAAACCAGTCTCTTTGAGATACCGGATTTGGTGCAGTTTCGCAATTTTACAAATCAAATAGGATGACCATAACATCATTTTTTCCTACCTCGAATCTGCTTTCCTTATCAACAACAGGCAGTGAGGATAAAAGTTTTACTACTTATGTAACGATTTTCAAAAAATCTTGTGATTTTTCTTGATAGATTGCATAATCTTAATTGGTTTAACACAGTAGATATACATAGGTTCATTCTGCCTTAATCGTAAGTTAAGCCATTACTAAGTTTTACGCATACAATACTTCCCAGAGATTTTTAGATGAATCACCTTCAAAAATTCTTCACGACACTAGGTGTTGGCATAGCTATAGCAACAGCTATGATAGAAACTTCAGCAACAGCTGCTACTTTGGTAAGAAAAAGTGTTGTGGATTTAACACAACAGGAAAAGGAAGATTTGGTCAATGCCATTAAAACGTTAAAAACTATACCTGGTAGTAACGACAAGAACGCCAGTGTCTATGACGAGCTTGTTGCCATCCACACCGGAGCCATGACATTCATGACAATGCATCTGGGTGGTCAGGTTACACTACCACAAGATAGAGCTGCTATCGGACCTGCGGAGGGTGCTGATGTCGCTCACGAAAATGCTGGATTTCTACCTTGGCATCGTGAATATTTAAGCCGATTTGAAGCAGCTTTACAGTCAGTCAATCCTAATGTCACTGTCCCTTACTGGGATTGGTCAGATCCCAGAGCGGTTGACGTTATTTTTCAACCCGACTTTTTAGGAACAAATGGTTCGGGACAATTCATAGACGTTAACTCAGCACAACCAGTTGAAATACCAACTGGACCAGTCCTTCAAGGTGGTCCTGTGCTGTCCGGTAATTTCTCTGAAGCTGAAGGTTGGACTTTGATTCCGGATTTGCACAGTAACATCGGTACAGGCGAAACTCTGGGTACCTCACTCATACGCTTTTTACCAGACCCAAATGCCCCAGCTGGGTTTGGATTCCCCCTCAGTCAGGAAGAAACAGCAAGGCTTCTCCAAGTAGAAGACTATGGTACGTTTCGCCGTTTTGTAGAAGGGGTAAGTACTATTGATGAAAATGGGAATGAACAACTCTGTGAGCAGAGTCCATGTACTCATAACCTTGTTCATGGATTGGTTGGTGGAACATTGCGGAACCCAGAAGACAATCCCATGCGAAGGATATTAACGCTCGGGACTTTGAGCAATACTCCTGGTTCTCCCAATGACCCTGTTTTTTGGCTGCTTCATGCTAACGTGGATCGTCTGTGGGCTGAATGGCAGGCAGACAGTCGTCAAGGTCCTGATTTCTATCCTTCCGAAGGTGAAAAATTTGGACACAATCTCAATGATCCAATGTGGCCTTGGGATGGTGGTTTGTCTTATCCAGGTACAATTGGTAGTACAGAAATTCAACCCTACTTAGCAACCTACGCACCTGACGATGTTGTCCGACCCATAAATGCTTTAAATTGGCTGAAGTACGGTTACACCTATGACACTCTAGTCAAAAAAGTTCCCGAATCAAGCTCTATCTTTGGTTTGTTAGGTTTGGGTTCTCTGGGTGCTGCTTCTTTGTTGCGTCGGAAACGCTCAAGTAAACTCAGTGTTGCGCCACTAAGAACTATACTTTAAGCAGTTAGCACTTCAGCTGTCAGCTAAGAGCATCATTTGTGAGAAACGAGAAACCCGGTATCCTTCAAGATACCGGGTTTCTAAATATCTACTTAACACAAACTGTATTGTGCTATGGAATATCGCCCTAGTAACCATTTATAAAAATTTTCCTTGATAAAATATCAAGGAAACAATAGATAAAAACAAGAGTCATTTAAATTTTAAATTCGTCTTCACCTTTATCTATGGTTTTATTGCGAGTAAAATCAAGCAAGCTTTACTATCATTTAAGTTATTTCTTTGGTATATAGGTACGGTGGAAATGTGTATAAGACAGATTTATGAATGGTTAACTAAGGGAACATCTGGCGATCGCGAAGAGCAAGGTCAGATTCAAGAACCTTCTCAAGAATTATCTACAGAACAGCCTCTTATGATGCAAGCTGCTTACTCCTCCGGGTTACCCTCGCTCAGATTTGGTGACTCAGGTAATACTGTTAGAGTGTTGCAGCGATTGTTAACAGCCAATGGTTATCCTGTGCGAGTGGATGGATCTTTCGGTGCGCTCACAGAAGTGGCTGTTAGATCGTTTCAAGCACGACGGGGTTTAGGTGCAGACGGAGTCGTGGGTTCAAGAACGTGGGCTGCGTTAACTAGGTAATTCATAAGAAATAATACTTAGAAGTTATGAATTATGAAAGATGTTATAATTCATAATTTTTTTATAAAATTTTCATAACCATTCAGCTATCAATACTTGTCGGTTAATGATACTTGAGGTACCACCAAACCCGGTTTCTCCAAGAAACCGGGTTTCTAATCTTCGCGCTTCCCTTGCAGTATTGATTCAGCTATTAGCTTTTCAGGAAAAAATATTACATTTTTGAATAAGTCAATACTGTTTATTCCGGAACAGCAGTAATTTTGTCTGTCAAAGGAAACAAGGGTGTTAGTAAAATGTAATACAATGACAGAAATAGCCCTGCTAATGACGGGCGTGTTAAAAACTGGACAGCCATCTCTGACGAGTTTAGCCGAACAATTGCTAGTTCAGTTAAACGATGATGTAGAGCAACCTGCACAAGAGGGGCTTTCTCAAATCGTTCCAACTGCTCAGATTACACCACCTGAATTTATGCAGATGGAAGAAACAAACCACGCCTCCCTATTAGCATCAACTACAGATAGTAAAAATATACATAATTCAACAGCAATTCCCTCTCATAAGTTTGTAGAGATTCAAATTGCATCGGAAAGCGATTCTGGTGTTAGTTCTCGTCGCCAACGGGGTGTTGTCGGTAAACGAAGTCGTTACCAGACAATTTTGGCAAGATACCCAGCTTATGGTAATCCATATTTGCCAACATTGAGCTTTGGAACTTCAGGTGTTGCTGTTAGAGCTTTACAAAAATTGTTATTGTCTAATGGTTATGCTACCAGAGTTGACGGTGTTTTTGGTGCTTTGACAGAGGCTACTGTCAAGGCTTTCCAAAATCAACGAAATTTAGCAGTAGACGGCGTAGTCGGTCAAAACACTTGGTATGAATTGACAAGATAAAGAGAATTATGAATTATAAATTATGAATTATGAAAATTTAGGATTTATAATTCATAATTCATAATTCATAACTTTTATCGGTGCTTATGCTGCTCGAGTAGCTGTTGCGCTCTTGGCTTGTAAATTAAGTAGAATAAAGCCTCGATATAGCGCAGTAAATCTTCCCGGTTTTCTTTAGAAATGAAGTTCCAGAAACCATAAATCCGCGCTAGAGTTAGCAGCTTGGTTGTGTGAATTTTCCACGTATAAGTGCTGTAAACACGTTCAATTCCACGTTGGGAAATTTCATTCCAGTAGTTGGGATTTGGCTCGCAACGCTTAACAAAATCCATAACTTTCTCTGCTGTTGTTTCTAAATTTGTTGGGTTGATGTAGAAGCCGTTGACTCTATCTTGAATAATTTCTAGAGGACCGCCAAATTGTGTAGCAAAAGTTGGTAATCCTGAAATCATTGCTTCTAAAATCGTCAAACCAAAAGCTTCAAACAAAGCAGGTTGGATGAAGATTCCCTGGCGATCGCCAATCACTCGGTAAACTTCACCAGAATCCGATTTAGTTAAGCGCACTCCCAGCCAGCGTATCTTGCCTTGGAGATTGTACTCCTCTATAATCCGGTACAGTTTTATAATTTCTTCCCGTTCTTCATTATCTCCCGATTCTTCAACACGCAATTTACCCGCAACCAGGATTAAATTGCAATGTTCTTGTAGTTCTTGAGAACGACCAAAGCATTCAGCTAAACCAGTTAAGTTCTTAATTCGGTCAAGACGCGCCATTGAGAACAGTGGGCGCTTGTTGGGATCGTCTAAGGTACCAAATATCTGGCTGGGGTCGTCCAAAGTAAAGAGCATTTCTTCAATTCTTTTGCGATCGCTCTCAACTCTGTCTTCAGTTCGTGTATAGGGAAAATAACAACTCTCGTTTACCCCTGGTGGTACCACGTTAAACTTGGGACTAAACAGTTCAACCCCGTTCACGACGTGGTACAGTTCCGGCATAGTAAAGCATTTGAGAGACTCGTATTGTCCAGTACTATCTGGAGTTCCCACAATTTCCTGGTAGGTACTGCTAATGATAAAATGAGCAGCATTCATCGCCAACAAGTCCGCAGTGAATTGTAACGAAAAATGGTACTTATCCTCCAACTCTTGCCAGTAAAGGTTACTAAACAAATACTTAGACTTTTCTAGAGCATGGGCAATGTTACACTGTGTTACACCTAAGCGACGCGATAACAAGAATGCAACTAAGTTACCATCCGTGTAATTACCTACAATTAAATCCGGTCTACCTTGAAATTCTGCCAGCAATTCTTTTTCAGCATCAATAGCAAAAGTTTCTAGATAAGGCCAAAATTCAAACCGAGATATCCAGTTTTGAGTTATGCTGGGATTGAATTCCCGCAAAGGTACCCGTAAAATCCAAGCATTTTCCGTACTGTGAACTTTTTCCAAGCGTTGATTACAAAGAGTTCCATCACTATTGGGAATCAAGCGGGTAAGAATAATCACCTTTGGCTGGACGTTCAATCCGCCTAATCCAGCCAGCATAGCATCTTCTTGCAGTTGCTTTTCTAGGTTTTTCGCCTGGTCAAGAACGTAAACCACCTGACCGCCAGTGTCAGGACGTCCCAAAACGCCCTCTTGTCCAAACCAACCGTGAGCGGATACCAACACGATTCTGAAAATCATTGGGATACGAGAAATGAAAGCTTCCAGCGCTTGGGGGTCTGGAGAGTCAATCAATTCATCCAAAATGCTCAAGGTTTCCCGAACTCGTCCTGCGGTGTTACCCCAACCGGGTTCAAAACCTATCATTTGTAAGTCCAACCGAAATTCTTCGTAAGGTTGGTCGTTGGTGCGATCGCCCACAAAAGCTATAGCTTTCTTGACTTGATCGGAAAGCTGTTGTTGTGTCTTGATGCGATCGTTAATCAGTAATTGAACGCCGTTGTATTGATGCAAACGCAAGAAGTTAAATAAGCTTTCTAACCATTGCTTAGCGTCTTGAAACAGCTTACTTGAGAGATAGCGGTTCAAGAACTGCACCCCTTTACCAATATTTTTGGGGTCGCGTATGACTGGAGAGTAGTCATAGAATGGACCAAAATCCAACTCTAGCAAGTCGCCTTCGTTAGGATTATATTTGCTTACCAGGCGATCGCGCAAATCCAAAAGTTCCTGTACCGTCATCGGTTCAACACTCAAATCCGCTGTGAGGCGGTAAACTTCTTGGCTGGCTATCTTAGGTCGGATAATGAAGCAGGAGCTGGATTCTTCTTGAATAATTTCCTGAGTGTAGTAAATGAGCTTGCTTAAATTCGAGGCGGTGTAAAACTTTTCCGACTTATCATGTTTATCACAAAATTCACGAAACAAGTTGAGAATGTCATTCCGCAGCAAATAATTCTTTTCTTGCTGGCGGATCTCACTTATCAAGGAACGCAAATCACTCTTCTCTTCACTATCCAAGACGGTTTGAAGTAATTCTGACATGGCAAACCTTGAGATATTTTATTAATTGTGGGTAAGGGATTCTACTAGGTAACGGTTAGTTATTAACAGCTATTTGCAACTTTTGCAATCCAAATTCACAATTAGCAATAAACAACTTGTGCCCCCATATTACCTATGTACATTTTTACGCTTATCCTATAAATCGACATTTTGTATTCTAACTAGAGGCATACTATTTTCTTTTTCAAAAAGAAATTTAGGGATAACCGGGTTTAGGAAAAGAAATTTTCATGAGTTTGTAGTTGCGCTTTAGCGCCCTCAGCTGACATCGTACAGCATTCTCAACAAGACCCAAAAAACCGGGTTTCACCGACAAGTATTTGGACGGGCGGGGACGCCCGTACCACAAGATAGATAATTTATTTCTTGAAAATCCCCTAGTATGACAACGAGAGATTCAATGTGGTGCAATTGTGAAGCATTGCTACTTTATATTTTTGTAACCTATACTTTGCACGGGAACAAACTGAGCTTTCGATTCAGCTACAATCTATGAGTTATAGGTTTTTGGCTGAAAGCTGATAGCTGACCGCTTAAAGTATAACAAGGGCGAACGATGGGACTCGAACCCACGAGTGGAGGAACCACAATCCTCTGCCTTAACCACTTGGCTACGCTCGCCATATAATTTGCTATATTAGCATGGCTTTTGCAAATCGATCAAGTCCCTTTTTCAAAGGAACGGACTCAGCTAATCTAAAGTCTAATCGCTAAAGCGGATATCAGTTGATAAAGATGAAATTCTTAGCCATTATGACATTTGTAGGAGTATTAGGTCTATCAGCCGTTGGATTGGCAATGGCAAAGACAAATCCCGACCAAGAAGAGTACGAACAGTATGCAGTGCAACAGTTGTCAGATTACTTGAAAAGCAATGTCTGCAAGAAGGCTCCCAATTTACTTGAAAATATCATTAAATTTAATTGCGCTGAACTGGTAGAATCTGCTAATCCACAAATAAAGGAAATTATCTCCGCAAGTACGGAAAAACAAGACTTTATCATTTTTAGTGTTTACCGTACGGATTTAACTCTTAACAACTGGATACCTTCTTATAAATTTGAGACGGTAGCAGCGTTCGATAATTTCTATACTTATAGTGTAGAAAAGCAGTAACCCTTACGTAGCTGTTTACAGTCAACAGTCAACAGTTCACAGGAAATACTTCATTTGGATAGACTTACATCAGGTAGCAAGTCTTTCCCTAGATGCAGGTTGAACGGAATAATTCTCCTTACCATTTCTTAATAGATGCCGATAGATTTTGGCTTTCGAGAAGAAACCAGTTGAAAAAGTAGGCTTTGTGTCTAGGACTGGAACCATCTCGATTGAAAGAAAAAGCACCAAGGAGCATACACTGTGTTTTATCACAAAAAAGAATCCATTCAACCTGTTAAAATTAAAGAGCCAAATCCACGTTTCGCCCAATTACTTCTAGAGCAGTTTGGTGGTGCAACAGGTGAGTTGACAGCAGCGTTGCAATACTGGACACAGTCTTTCCACTGTGAAAACCCCGGTATTAGAGATATGTTACAAGACATTGCGATCGAAGAATTCAGCCATCTGGAAATGATCGCCAAACTCATTGAGTCTCATACCAAGAATGTCGATCAAACGGAAGCATACAAAAGTACCTTATTTGCTATTCGCGGAATGGGACCCCACTTAGTAGACAGCCAAGGTAGTGCTTGGACAGCGGCTTATGTTAACGAAGGTGGCGATGTGGTACGTGATTTGCGGGCTGATATCGCTGCTGAAGCCGGCGCACGTCAAACATACGAGGAATTGATTAAGCTTGCGCCTGATGAAAATACCAAGCAAGTATTAGTCCATCTTTTGACACGGGAAATTTCCCATACCCAAATGTTTATGAAAGCTTTGGAGTCTTTGGGTAAATTAACAGATCCATTCTTTGGTAACATTCAACCTGATAACACTGTCGATATCTATTACAACTTGTCTAGTGACGGAACAGACCAGCGCGGTCCTTGGAACTCCGAACCCACTTTCCGTTACATCGCTGACCCCTTAGCAGAAAAGAAATAGGGGTGTAAGGGTGTAAGGGTGTAAGGGTGTAGGTGAATCAGGGAAAAAATTACCTACGCCCTATACCTAGTCAAGTTATAATCAAATATTTAGAAACCCGGTATCTTGAAGATACCGGGTTTCTAAGCCAAGTCAGGTCTACAGGTTATAATCAATATGGCATCTGCCTACCTGCTGATATCTCACGGAAGTCGCGACCCAAGACCGGAAATTGCTATGCGGCATTTAGCAATGCTGTTGTGCCGCAAGATACAAGCTTACTTGGCAAGAAGTGACGTTCTTGTAGGTGCAGCATATCTAGAACTGCATCCCAAACCCTTACACGAGCAAATTAGACAATTCGCTACGGAGGCGATCGCATCAGGATGTCACTGTCTAAAAATTATACCCCTATTTCTGCTGCCGGGAGTCCACGTGATGGAAGACATTCCTGATGAAGTGGCGCTTGCGAAGCAACTTCTCAGTAGAGAAATAGAAGTACACCTACAACCCCATTTGGGAAGTTACCCCGGTTTAGAACGGTTGTTGGTCGGACAGCTAGCTGATATAACTTCATCTGCGAAAATACTTGTTGCTCATGGTAGTCGTCGCCCCGGTTCTGAACAACCTGTAGAAGCACTCGCATCAGTGTTAGGTGCAGTGACGGCTTTTTGGTCACATCCCCCCAGTTTGGAATCACGGGTGAAAGAGTTGATAACTGCAGGATATAAGCAAATCGCAATTTTGCCCTATTTTTTATTTGCCGGGGGAATAACCGATGCGATCGCACTCAAGCAACAAGAGTTAAAATTACTATTTCCTGAGGTTAGTTTTCAACTAGCAGAGCCTTTGGGAGCAAGTGTAGAATTAGCCGATGTGATTTGGGATTTGGTAGAACGATGAACCGTGAAGATACAAAGGGTGTGAAGGAATCTCCGCATAGTTTAGGGAAAGTTTACTTAGTTGGGTCGGGACCAGGAGATCCAGGGTTGATGACTCTCAAAGGGAAAGGTTTGTTAGAGTGCGCGGACGTGGTCATATATGATGCTTTAGTCAGTCCAGCAATTCTATCCATGATTAATCCACAAGCAGAGAAAATTAATGCAGGTAAGCGGCGGGGGCGTCATTCTTTATTACAGGACGAAACAACACAACTGCTGATTGATAAGGTACAAGACAATGCTGTGGTTGTGCGCCTAAAAGGGGGTGACCCGTTTATTTTTGGTCGTGGTGGCGAGGAAATGGAAGAATTGGTAAAAGCTGGCGTAGCAGTAGAAGTGGTACCCGGTATTACATCGGGAATTGCTGCTACCGCCTATGCAGGTATACCTCTAACCCATCGGCTGTACAGTTCATCAGTCATTTTTGTGACAGGTCATGAAGCTGTAGGTAAGTATAAACCCACAATCAATTGGAGTGCGATCGCCCACGGTTCAGAAACGATAGTTATCTATATGGGTATTCACAACCTACCTTACATAATAGAACAGTTAACAAATGCTGGGTTGAGTCAACAAACCCCCATTGCTCTAATCCGTTGGGGTACGCGACCAGATCAAGAAGAACTGGTTGGTACGTTAGAAACGATAGTAGAGCAAGTAGAAGCTACAGGATTTGAAGCACCAGCCATTGTTGTTATTGGTGCGGTTGTGAAATTGCACGAGATATTAGGGTAACCCTAAGTATTTGTCAGGGCTGCGTAGGTATTGATTTGAGAGATAACCAAAGCCTGCGATCTTCGCCAAGCTTGTAATGCTAAGCTAGCAATTTCTTCAACTCTGTCAGCAGTTTCCAATTGTTGAGCTATGGACTCGCAAAGCTGGGTAAAAGCCTGTAGCTGAAGCATTTTTCCTAAATCACGCAGTTCAAGTGCTATAGCAGTGACTTCGTCTTTCAAGACAGAACGTTCGACATTAGCTATTAAAGATTCTAAGCGTCGCAAATAATCTTCTACTTCTGTTTGAAAAAGTAGAGAAATAATATCCTGCAACCTACTATTTTGAATTTGAGGTGAGACCTGCTCCTCAGGAAATTGGTAACCGCAATGCTCTTGAAGTTCTTGAAACACTGGATAACAAAAAGTAGCTAACCACTGCTCATCTACAGTGTACCCCTTTAAATATAATTTGATTATTTGACACAACCACTCTACTCCAGAAAGAAGTAAACTATGTAAATCGGAATCATTTTCTAAATATTTTTTTTGATTTTTTACAGATTGCAAAGCATTTTCAAGTCGTTGAGCCAAATCACTCAGAATCCGAAAACCCATGATACTTGCACCGCCTTTAATAGAATGAACGGCTTTGAGTCCGGCGCTAATTGATTGTTGACTGATTCGACTATTTAATTTAACTTCATATAATACAGCTTCCAAAGAGTTGAGGTAGAGTGTAGTTTCTTCTAGAAACTGTACTTTGGTTTCTAGTTGCTTGTCTGATAACATAATTTTGCTTTATCAAATGAAGTGTCAAGACGACAATTTGTAAGCGTTCAGCTATGAGCCGTCAGCAGTCAGCTTTGAACCCTGTTTCCCTTGCATTTTTTGGGCGTTTCAGACACCATTATCAACATCTCTATGGCTTATAAAAGCTGATGGCTGAGTGCTGACGGCTGAACGCTTACGGGCTTTTAACATATATCAAGCAAAGTCGAACGTTTAAATTGCTTAACTGAAAATTCTTACTATATGCACTTACCTTTTTTGTAAGTAGATTTATTGTGAAGCAATAACAATATTAAAATCTGCTCATAGTGAGCATTACTTTAGTCATTAGTGAGCATTCAGCTATTAGCTATCAACCGTCCGCTTATTAGCATATAGCATTCCGTTTCAATGCTGCTCGGTTAACAATAGTCAAAATCCTAGAAACCCGGTTTCTCCAAGAAACCGGGTTTCTTATACTATTTCTCTGTAAAGTTGCGCTTAATCATAAAACTCACGCAAAGACGCAAAGCCCCCTACACCCCTACACCCTTACACCCCTGTGTTTCTTGAAAGTTACTCAAGGTGTTGAAAGATTAATTTCAGTAAGTCTACTTGTGTAAAAGGTTTAGTTAAATATCCAGATGCTTTGACCATCTTTGCTTTAGCTCTATCTATCAACCCCGATCTTCCTGAAATCATGATGACGGGTACATGTTGAAAGTAAGTATGTTTACGCAACAATGAACATAACTCATAACCATCTAAATTCGGCATCTCAATATCTAGTAAGATAATATCCGGCTTTATCCGAATAATTTGCATTAAAGCTCTTAAAGGATCGTCGATACCGATAACAGAAAATATTTGTTCATCTAAAAAGTTTTTGACTGCATTGAGCATAACTGGACTATCATCAATACAGATAACTGTAAAATTTTTTTTATCTACAGATTGTTGGTAATAGGGCTGATGGATATTATCCTGTTGCTGGAAATTGGAATCCGAAATACTATCAGAGCTATTTTGTGGTTGTCTTCGGTATTTTCCTATTAATTTCTGCTCAATCTTTGTTTGATATTTTCGTGCTTTTGAAGTTAAAAGCTGCAAGTAATTTTGTTGTTGATTCTCTTTATGTTGTTGGGAATGATATTGACACTGTTTAACTAGTGAATGCAAATCTAGATGACAAAATCTTGGCATATCATCAAGAAAACTTTCAGTAGTAAACTCATAACTTCCTTCTTGTATATTTAAAAATGGTTCCAGAACTTGAAGTGCCAATTGCTCTATGAGCATTCCAGCTTCATCTGAAGTTATGTATTTTTGGTTAACAAGCCAGCATATAGCTAAATAGTCCGGATTTGATACCGATTGATTGCTAAGTCCATGTTCAAATATCTCTTGTAAATTTTTATCAATCCCACTGGGAAGAGTAGGAATTTGTTCGCTTAAACGCTGTAAATGTCTGTAAAGCAAATCCAACATTGCATCTGTATAGCAAGCGTAAATTAGTTTTCCCTCCTCAAAATAGATTGACCAAGAGGCTGAAGGACTAAACACTTGCCAACAACCAGTCGTAGGCTTACTGGTCATTTGACTGATTAAAAATAATGGTTGTATTCTCTGAAAAAATCTATATCTACCAATAGGAAGTGTCGTCATATTCATAGTTTTGAATTTAAATTAATAATTCTCAACAAAATAAAGATATTAACGGATTTAGAAGTGGCTTAAAGTTCTAGGAGTAACATCCATAGCAAACTTTCTCCAAAAGTGACTGAGGTTGTCGGACGTAACAACAATGGATTGAGCAGATTGTAATCTCTTCATATGTACTAGAAAAGCACCATAACGTCACTTTATAATGAATAGTCACCCTAGAGAATAATGAAGTACCCATTTACAGGGACTTCTCACAAAACTCAACAGCTGGAGTGTATGCCTAAAATAGAAACTTTGAGCTAATTGGTAGATGGTAAGTTACTTGCTTACTAACTTTTAGATTACTATAATTTTCAGAAAAAAGTTAAAGGATGTGTGAAGAGTGATATAAGTAATTGAAGAAAAGATGAACATCAGCGTTGTCCCAAAAGCCATAAATTGTAAGGAAAACCTCGTCTTTTCGGCGCTTGTACTTAGATATAAATGGAAGAAAATTCATGAAAATTTTATACTTCTGATTCTTTAAGGTTTAAATTCATGTTTTAAGTAGTCATAGATATTTTTTAGATATAAAATATACTTGTTTTCTTCGGAAAACTATGAGTTTTAGAAAAGATAGACTTAATTAAGTGTATCTTTATTAGCATCAAATACTGATATCAACACAACTTTTGACCGTACTTAACGGCATATTCAACAAAGACTTAATGTATCATAGACTGCAAGCAATAAACAATACTGCTTGCAGATTCAGCCATACAAAGTTAACAAAAAGAGAAGTATTTTTTATACACTATTAATCAGGAATTATCCAATAAAGCACTGACAATAAATTTTATATTTTCCCCATATTCTATACTCCTATGTTCGTTACAATCGGTAACAGCATCAAAAAGATTGACCAACTGTGACTGATATCAATTTACAAGTTTCAGAAGAGGGCGATCGCCTCGACCGTTACCTTTCCCAAAAATTACCAGACCTCTCTCGTTCCCGCATTCAGCAATTAATTGAACAGGGGAACATTCAACTGAACGATAAAGTCTGCACATCAAAAAAGGTAGCTGTTAAAGTAGGTGATACCATCAGTATAGAAATACCAGAAGCCGAACCCTTAGAACTAAAACCAGAAGAAATACCTTTAGATATTCTTTACGAAGACAATTCCCTACTTATTATCAATAAACCAGCCGGACTAGTTGTTCATCCCGCACCCGGTCATCAAGACGGTACTCTCGTTAACGCCATCTTGGCTCACTGTCCTAATTTACCAGGAATTGGAGGAGTCCAGCGACCAGGAATTGTTCATCGCCTCGACAAAGACACAACCGGAGCAATTGCGATCGCCAAAACAGAACTCGCTCACCAGCACTTACAAGCCCAACTGAAAGCAAAAACCGCAGGGAGAGAATACCTCGGTATCGTCTATGGTGCTCCTAAAACAGAAAGTGGTACTGTCGATTTACCAATTGGTCGCCATCCCGTGGAGCGTAAAAAAATGGCAGTGGTTCCTGTAGAAAATGGCGGAAGACCTGCGATTACACACTGGAAACTAAAAGAACGCTTAGGTAACTACACACTCATGCACTTCCAGTTAGAAACCGGACGCACCCACCAAATTCGCGTTCACAGTGCTCAAATCAGTCATCCTATTGTTGGCGACCCCCTTTATAGTTCCGGTCGTTCTCTTGGGGTTAATTTACCCGGTCAAGCACTCCATGCTTGGCGACTCAAGTTACAACATCCCGTTTCTGGCGAGTGGATAGAGGCGATCGCACCTCTTCCCCAAACCTTTACCACGTTACTAGAAGTTCTGCGCCGTAGAGTTTCTTGAGAAAGGGGTGTAAGGGTGTAGGGGTGTAGGGGGGAAAATTTTGTTTTTTCCAAAGGTTATACCATTTCACGAAAATTCTGATACGTGTGTGATTGCTGTAGGGGCGTTGGCGGAGCCTTCCCGGAGGGTACGGCTGTTCGCCCTTACCCTACACCCGGTCACCCTACACCCTACACCCTAATTTACAGCCGTTGCAAAATCAGTTGAAGTGGAATATCTACTGAATCTGGACGATTGTTGAGTTCGCCACCCAATGCATGGATAGCTTTCTCAAATATAAAAGCGTCCAAAAGCACTTGTAGTTCTGTGTTTGACTTAGGCAAGAAAGTATCTTTATCGGCATTTTCCAAGTAACTTCTTAGGAAAGTAGCACTGACCCAAGCATACCAAAACTGACCCCAAGCTTCCATTAGGGGTAATCCCTCAGGAAGAACCATTCCTCCTTCTATTTCAAGACGACGTCTCATGGATACAGCGTAGTGGAATGATAGTAACATTCCAGCCACATCTCGAAGAGGAGAACGTTTCATCCGCCGTTCACTTAAACTACGCCCCTCTCTACCTTGAAAATCATGGAGAATAAAATCCTTACCTGTATATAGTACGCGCCCCAGATCATAATCCCCATGATAACGAGTCCGCATGGCAGTGATTTTGTGATTCAGGACTAACTGGTAACGTCCTAAAATATCCTGTTGGCGGTTTAGAACAGCCTTTGCCACTTCTTGAGTTTGAGGTGGAAGCAAATTGAGCTTATCCTCTAATAAGAGGAAAACTTGTCCGGTGAGATTTCGTGCGTATTGATAGATAGAGCGCTGGTAAAGCGATGAAAACGGTTCTGGAGCAAAGTCAGGATTCTCTGAGTCACAAGTTAGAGCAATATGAAGTTCTGCTGTACACTTACCTAACAGTTGGGCGCTCACCAAGTAGGAACCAATAGTTTGGCTAGCCAGTTCCGGAATTTCCATACCCTGCAAGTCTAACACGGAACCGGAAGGAACGGGGACTTCTGTGATATTTGCTTGTTGTGTAATCACAAGCTCAAAGTAGTCTTGCAGGCTATCAAGAGTGAAGTCCCAACCACTCCGAGTATCTCGGATATACTCTTGCAAGATTCCTATTGTCGTAGGTTGGGCGGGGTATGCTCCACCGTTATTGGAACCAAAATACTCCAGCGCCCCAGCAATGGGAGCAAAGTGTTTTAAAAGTTTTTTCTCACTTAAGAAACGCCGGATTTCTAAATCGGGGTGTATTCCGTTCTCAAGTTTGCGGAGGATTTTTAAGAACAGGCGATCGCCGTATACGACATAGGTATTCTTTTGCTCTTCCCGGAAAATACGTGGTTCTAGGTCCGAGTCATCTCCTTGCAATTGTGGTAGCAAATCTGTTGCAGATGCTTTCAATTCTCCTACCGTTCCCTTGTAGGAACGGTTTTGAGCCACAGCATCGACCAAAAAGCTGAGAAAGTCTTTGTCGGCTACAGCATCATATAAAATACCGACTTCTTCTCTACCTTGAACTTCAAGCTGAGCGATCGCAGCCTGAGGATTTTCTACTATGATTCGCCTCGCTTCCTCACCTTCGGCGTAAGATAGCATGATGAGATAGGTTTCACTATCTCCCTTGATATATTCTACTTGCAACCAAATCAACTTAGCTTCTGTGTCCTTGTAGGACATCAAAATTGCTTCTATAATTTTTGTTGATTGAACGGTTAGGGCTTTACCAGCAAACCAGCCACAAGTATACAGGTAATCCTGAAAAATTGCTTCCAGCGCCACTTTTGACTCTCTTTGAGTGCAAACGTTATGCCATTGACCGCTAACAACCAGTGTAGTTAGTTCGGTTTGTGGTTTGGGTGGTTCCGCGAAGGTGATTTTGGGTGATAAAGCAAACCAGTAAAATCCATAGGGACTGAGGCTGAGGAAGTAAGACTGGTTGCTAATTGTTGGAAACTGGGTCTGACCAAAAATTTCTACTGGTACAAGTCCCTCAAAATCTAATAGGTCTAATTCCACCGTTTGTACAAACCGAGACAAATTCGTCACCACTAAAATTGTTTCGTCATTGTGAGTACGAGTGAAGGCGAGGACTTTACGGTTTCTTGGATGCAGAATTTTTAAATTTCCCAAACCAAACGCTTCAAAACGCTTTCTAGTTGCAATCAGGCGTTTTGTCCAATATAATAGAGAGTTGGGATTCGCCCTTTGTGCTTCAACGTTGACTGCTTCGTAGTGATATTCTGATTCAACAATCACTGGCAAGTATAACCTTTGGGGATTAACACGGCTAAAACCAGCATTGCGATCGGAACTCCATTGCATGGGCGTACGGACACCGTTGCGATCGCCCACATAAACATTATCTCCCATGCCAATCTCATCCCCGTAGTATAGTACAGGGGTACCAGGCAAAGATAACAATAAACTCGTCAGCAATTCTATTTGACGACGGTCATTTCCTAGAAGCGGTGCTAACCTGCGACGAATCCCCAAGTTTAGCCTCATCACTGGGTCTTGAGCATATACCCGATACATATAATCGCGGTCTTCGTCAGTGACCATTTCCAGTGTCAGTTCGTCGTGGTTGCGTAGGAACACCGCCCACTGACAGTTATCAGGGATTGCTGGAGTTTGGTTGAGAATGTCAATAATGGGGAAGTTATCTTCCATCCGCAACGCCATAAATAAGCGAGGCATGAGGGGAAAATGATAGTTCATATGACACTCATCCCCATTACCATAATACTCTGCCGCGTCTTCAGGCCACTGATTTGCCTCGGCTAGGAACATCTTATTTTTGAATTTTGCGTCGATGTGCGATCGCAATTGCTTCAAGAAAGCATGGGTTTCAGGTAAATTTTCGCAGTTTGTTCCTTCTCTTTCGTACAGATAAGGAACTGCATCCAAGCGCAAACCATCTACCCCCATCCCCAACCAAAAATCAAGGACATCGAACACCGCTTGACGCACAGCTAGATTATCGTAGTTCAAATCAGGTTGGTGAGAGTAGAAACGGTGCCAGTAATATGATTTGGCGATCGGGTCCCAAGCCCAGTTGGAGGTTTCAAAATCTTTAAAAATAATCCGCGCCTCTTTGTATTTTTCTGGGGTATCGCTCCACACATAGAAATCACGTTCTACACTCCCCTTAGGAGAACGACGCGCCCGTTGAAACCAAGGATGTTGATCGGATGTATGATTGACAATCAATTCTATGATAACCCGAAGGCCACGTTGATGGGCAGATTCTAAAAATTCCTTAAAATCTTCCAACGTTCCATAAATCGAGTTGATTTTGGTATAGTCTGATATGTCGTAGCCGTCGTCCTTCAACGGTGAAGGAAAAAATGGCAGCACCCAGACAGCGGTGATACCTAACTCTTGCAAGTAGTCCAGTTTTTCAGTAAGCCCCCGAAAATCGCCAATTCCATCACCATTACTATCCGCAAAGGCACGAACAGGCACTTCATAAATGATCGCATTTTTAAACCAAAGAGGATCGTCTTTCAGGATTAAGTTTTGCATTTTTGTTCAACTGTTCTTGGGCGAGCACCGAATAATAGGGGTGTAGGGGTGTAGGGGTATGGAGCTAATGAATAGTTATCACCTTCAAATGATGCAACTATCCAAACCATATTAAGGGTATATAAGGGTTAAATTTCCTAAATTTCCCTTACACCCCCACACCCTCATACCTCTACACTCTTATATGAATGTAACGGTATCGGTAAGTACAATACCTGAAACGCTAAAGTTACCCATCTAACGTAGGTAAGAGCAATATTTATTTATATTAATTTACAAAACATTTTTCTTCAGTTGGAACGCGAAATTACCGCCAACAGCCCTGAGAGCGAACGCGTCTCTACTCAAGATAGAGGTTTAATGAAGCTTGAGCACCTAATATGCTAGTCATAATTTGGTGAAAGCAATCGCAGATTTAGGTATTCCTGAACAAAGAGCTAGAGTTTACAGCGATCGCCTTCATATTGGTGATTATTTAGTCATAATTGAAGGTTCAAATGACGAAATCGAACCAGCACAGAAAGTCTTGAAGGAGTGCGGAATTGAATACTGGGGAGTCTACAACTCTTCCGGTAATTGAACCAAGGGACTTCCAAATAAAAAAGTCGGACAATATTTCTGATGATGCGGGATTGGTGTGCGCCACTTGTAAAGGACGGGCGAGGACGCCCGTACCATATTCGATCTGATCGCTGATTACTCTCTAGAGTTTACTAATTGTTTACTGCTGGTTCGACTTTTTATAATGCGAGCAGGTACACCCACAGCCACAGAGAAAGGAGGAATGTCTTTAGTCACAACAGCTCCTGCACCAATAACACTACCTTGACCTACAGTAACTCCATCTAATATTACAGCTCCATGACCTATCCAACAATCATCTTCAATGACAATACCTACACGAGAAATGCCTTGATACTTAATGGGTTCTATAGGGTCTGAAAAATTATGGTTATTGGCGTATATACCCGTGTGTGCAGCTATTAAACACCGCTTACCTATCATAATATCGCCAGGTCCTGCAATACAAACACTAGGTCCGATAAAAGTTTCTTGCCCTATATTGATACGTGTATCATCTACACATCCGATACTAACATTACGCTCAATCGCTACACCATCTTCTATGCAAATTTTGTTATTTGGATGACCTTTCCCATCTATGCGTACACCTCTAAAAAGAAATACATTATTTTCTAGATAGATAGAAGAAGTCCCGATAAATTCTACTCCATCCTGAATGTAAACTGAACGACCTAGACGGGGGAAAATATTACGATATACCAAGTTCCGCAGCTTAGGTCCCAACACAATATTGGGAAGACCACCTAGCAAACTTGTGACTAAAACTTCTTGAAAGCGCTGGAATTGTGATAGAGAATTATTGTTAGCCATGAGTGGAATATCCTTTCGGTATTTTCTAGAGAATTATGTGTACTTAAAAAGTAGATGAATCCTTTACCAAGAATCCTTATGATTTTTCAAGAGGTTACCGTTCTTTTACAGATAGTATGCCAAAACCAAAGGTGATTTTAAGAAATCTAGAACCATTATGAACAGTTATCAGTTAGAGGTTTTTTGCTTAGATTTTTGATAACTGTGAACTGTGTACAGATTTAATTTTGTTGGCTTGGTCAAGAAAACTGATAACAATCTATATATATAGATACACACTCAGTAATGACCTTTTCTGGAAAGAATTCCAATTTATTTACCGATGCTTTTAAACTTAGACAGTCAATCATATAAGCACCCTTTTCAGTTCTTTAAAATTTTTTTTACGTCATTACCAATGCAGTAATTCTCGAAAAGGTGGACGTCAGCGTTCAGCACTTTAGCCGTCAGCAGTCAGCTTTCAAGCCTGTTCTCGGCCCTTTTCTAGACCTTCATGGTAACATTTGAATACCTAAGAAGCTCATACAAGCTGATAGCTGAAGTGCTGACGGCTGAACGCTTACAGGTGGACTATAAGATAAACGCTTTCAAACTCTGTTGCTTATGCGATCGCACCACAGAATTTCATGTCGTACTATCTTCGCCATTCCAATCTCAAGTTTCTATAGCTTTTCCACCTTAAGACTACTTGACTAAGGTGGAGTTTCTCCTACCTCAGCCATTTCATTAAAATTTACCATCGGTGCAAACAAGTAAGCACTTCCTCTATTGCTATAACGGCTTTGGTGGAGCCAACCTTTACCATAAAGTGCTGAGATCATGTTGCACGCGGACATTTTACAGACTAACTATTTCACTGTTATAACACAGTATTAGTATTTTCTTAATATACTCTAGCATAGCTTATACACTTATAGTCATTTCTAGCATCATCCCAAAGACAGATATTTTAGCAGTATTTGTCGATTAATGATGCTTGAGGCGCGGTGATATCAAATTCGTTTGTATCGGAATTAATCCTCTGTCCTCTCCCTCTGCGTTCTCTGCGGTTTTTTAATCATTCAGATGCTACCGGATTTCCCCTACACGCTTCTTACCCCACACCCCACACCCCACACCCCGTATTTCTTGAAAGATTCCGCTAAACCTCGACTTTCAAATGCCGATTCATTTGATACTCTTTTCTCCAAGTTTGTGGAGGTACCCCGTGATGTTGACGAAACTGACGGGAGAAATGACAAGCATTTTGATAGCCAAGAGCAGAAGCAATTTGTTCAATAGTCTGGTCAGTATCACGAAGTAGAGAACGTGCAGCAGTCATCCGTCGTTTCACAATCCATCCGTTAACAGTTTCGCCTGTGATTTTTGCCACTCTATTTGTTAAGTAAGCCGAAGAGTAACCAACAGCTTCAGCAACATCACACAAGGTAATTCCTTGGTCGTAATTCGCCTCAATGTAGTCAAAAACTTCTTTAAGTTGAGGAACCGTAGGAAAAATAGATTGAGGAGATCCCGATGAAGCCTGACCGACAGCAGCTGATTGAGAGAGTTTTTGACAGCAAGCAGTATACCAATACTGCATCAGTTTTGCTTGCTTTTCCAATCTAACGGAAATAGCTCTAAGCAACTGTTGTACTGTACAAGGCTTCGTCATGTAGTCATCTGCACCTAACTCCATTCCTTTACGCAGAGATGCCTTGGTATCGCTACCAGTCAAGAAAATGAAAGGGATAATAGCTGTTACAGGGTCTTGGCGTAACGTAGTTAAAACGCCAAAACCATCCATATCAGGCATCTTGATGTCACAAATCACTAAATCGGGTAGATGCTCCTGTGCTTTTTGGATACCAACATTACCGTTCTCAGCGTCTATAGTGTTAAAACCTTCAGCCTGAAGACCATCTAAGAAGATAGTGCGGGTGATGGTATCATCTTCAATAATGAGAATTTTTTTTGACGATTCGTGCATCATGTTCATTTCACTAAAATTTTTGGAACTAACAGTTGCTGAACTCAGTTACCTTGAGTAAAACTCACGCATAAGGGCGCAGTCGTTCCCGCAGGGTAGACGCAAAGGCGCGAAGAAGTTAAGAAACTTTTATGATGGTTATGCTCAAAGGACATGATATGATGAGCGAGGGCTTGTAAGGACGAGATATTGAAAGCGACTGTACAGAAGTGAAAAATCACTTCTAACGCAACAATTTTGCAAAAGTCTCGTAGTATCACTCAAAATTCATAATTCATAATTCATAATTCATAACTCCCTAGATGGCAAGCTCACAGTAAAAGTTGTGCCTGCACCAACTACACTTTCTACAGAAATTTCACCCCCATGCAATTCTATAAGAGTTTTAACAATAGAAAGACCCAAACCAGTGCCAGGGATGTTGTCAATATTACTCCCACGATAAAATGGCTCAAATATCTGTTGCTGATCTACAACAGGAATACCAATACCGGAATCTTTAATCTTGAAAATGACTTCTTTAGATTTGCAGTAAATTTCTAAATCAACTGTTCCGTTACTAGACGAATACTTGACAGCGTTAGAAAGTAAATTAGATAAAATGTGCTGTAAAAGTTTTGGATCTAAATAGGCAGTTGTGCAGCTACCTTGAGGTATAAAATTAATTAACTTCTGATTTCCCCCTGCTAACTGTATTTGTGCTATAATATCCCTACAAAATCTATCTAAATTAAGTGCTCTTGGATTGCACTGCAATCTAGACGATTCTGCTTGACCGTATAAGAGAATTTCATCAAGTAACTCACTAATTTGTTGGACAGCAACCTGTATCAAATCTAAATAGGATCGGTTTTTCTCTTCTGTCCACTGGTGAATGTGGCGCTTGAGTAAGTCAGCGGAGAAGGAAACAACATTTAGGGGAGTGCGAAATTGATGACAAAGCATGGAAACAAAGCGTTCCCTCAGTTCGCTCAGTCTTTTTGCTTGTTCGAGAGCTAAGCGAACTTCTGTTTCCGCTTGTTTATAATCAGTAATATCGATCGCAGTGACTAATTCTACTGAACAATTGGAAAAATCTAGAACTCCATCTAGCAATCCTACTGTGCAAGCCAGCCACCTTTCCGTACCACTTTTGGTGATAATCTGCATTTCTTGATATTCACAATAAGCAACTCCGTCTTGTTTACTCACTTGCCTTAACTTTTTACCCTTAATAAGTCGCTTAATTTCAAAATTCTTCAGTAATTCTTGTCTTTCATAACCTGTCAATATCTCCGCCGCAGGATTCGCGTAGCAAATGCATCCATTGTGAACAAGAAAAATACTGGCTTCTGTAGTTTCTGCCAATGCACGAAATCTAGACTCATTCAACCTTAAAGCTTCTTCTGTTCGCTTAGACTCTGTGATGTCCCAAATACTCCAAACTCTACCGATAATCTTGTTGTCTAGCTTCTGAGGTTCAGAGTAGTGTGCAAATACCCTCCCGTCCTTCAGTTCCACTAAATCGTAACTTTCTTCATCTGATTCAATGGGCATTTCCCATATCGCTTTCAGAAAAAACTCTGGGTCTTTAACCTTGCTCATAAAGAAAGCTTGAGCTTGAGAACTTTTCCTTGAAAGCTCGATTGATTCTGGGAGTTGCCACATATCCATAAACTTCCGGTTGTAGCATAGCACCTCCCCTTCAAAGTTGACTGCAAGTATGCCATTGGCTGCTGAGTCTAGGGTAGCCTGCAGCAGAGAAAGCGATATTTCTAACTCTGTCTCCGTTTTCTGATACTCAATCACCTCTTGCGCCAACTCCTCTTGAGTATCACTCCGTCTACCAATATACCTTTGCATACTCATTTCTATGAGTTTACCACTGCCGTCTTTTGCAAAGACACAACCAAACTCTCTTCCTTCGTGTTCTACATATGAAATCTTAATATCCGCCAAAAACAATCGACCAGTTCTAGCTTGGTATCGAGATTTAAATGACAGGTAACGCTGTTTCTTTAGCCTAGCCCATTGCTTTCGCCAATTTCGTTGCACAAAATCTATGTCTATATCTTGCAATGACATCAAGAGTAATTCCTCTCGTGAATACCCAGTCACAGTACAAAATGCGTTATTGACATAGAGAAAACGCCCCTCAGAACTTATACAGAAAGCAGCATCTGCAACCCGATCAATCAGCAATTGTGCAAACCGTAACTCTTGGTCGAGTTCCAGCGCTGATTGAGATTTTGAGTTTGACAACATATAGTCACCAAAGTTCATCGCACCTCCCGCTTATGCTTATGCTTATCAGTCGGCACCATAACGATTAGTAGATGTATCATCCAAGCTTCCTATATTTTTTACCTGGCTCAATTTTCAACCACTAATAACCTATCAAATATCCTGAATAACTAAGATAACTTTACTAAATTTTTAAAATGAGAAATATAGAGTTATTTAAGAAATAACAATATCAATATTGTGCCTCTAATACCAAGTATAGAAACGAAGAATGCATAATGTAGAAAAACACGACGTTAATCTCATAATTTCCCCGATATAGCAATCCTAAACGATATGTAAAAAGCTGCTCATTTTTCATAACTAGTTGCTAACTGCTTGTTGCTATTAGCTTATTATCTATTAGCTATTAGCAGTCTTCACGAGAATTTTACATTTCATCCAGAACTTTTATATACGCCATTTATATCGGATTCACTTTTAGAAAGAGCATTGACCAAAAAACATTCGGAGAAATTCAAGACTAACGTATTCAAAAGCCATCACCCATGTCTGCGAAAGACATCAGTCTCAGCTTTTAACCCGCAAGCCTGCAAGCCTGTATTCAGTCCCACCTGTTCTTTTTTTCAAAACCCTACAACTTTCATCATTTTTTCATCGGTAATCTGCTCCCTGAACACTTTAGTTTTTTTACTTTACTCTGTTCATGAATTTAACTACAAAATTATTTACAAAATCATCTGTCATTGGAGATACCCTTCTTTTTCAATGCAATATTTGCTTTCTTAAGCATCTATCAATGGATAGAGGATATGTAAATAAGATAAGTAATTGTAACAACAAAGTCCTGACTACAGGGAGATTTGGTGGCAAGCGCCTTCCGTCAAGTACTACATATTGATAAATATAAATTCTAATATTAAGAAATTATTAAAATAATTTTATATTGATGTAAAGCACCAAAAAATTTGTGTTTTTTACGGGAAAAGAAAAATAAGTGAAGTATAAATTGTTGCTTAAAGAAATTTCAAAGCTTCTATTCCTTTGTAAACTACCACAAGATAGAATTTTTTTTTTATTTGAAGCGAGTATAAACTCTCAACAGATGGAAGGAAACTTTTCAATTACTGCCATTAGTCGTTAAATTGGGCACAAAGTAAGAGCAAAAGAATTGGTAACCCGATCAAAAGATTCTTCATTGCAGCAAGGTCTTGAGCTTCTGTAATCTTGTTTCCATAAGCACAGTCTCGTTCCCCTTTCCGGAAAAGTGAAGTTTTGTTAAATATAATTGTAGCTACAAAATATACTTAACAATAACTAAGTACGGTAAGAAGATTAGAAAAAACGGCAGATTTTTAAGATACACGCACTCAAGGCTGAGAGCGAAAGCGCAGCTTTGGGAAGCTAACTGGCACCCTCTCCAAGAATCAGGGAGTAAGTAGAAGCAATGAGCCAAAACTATACTCAAATACCCTCTCAAAACGGTACTCAGCCATACAAGGTTTATCAACCAGATGGCTATGAGTCTCAGTCCAATGGCAACGGTAAAGAGCAACAAGATGGCAAAGCTAAGACCGTACAAGCTGTACAAAAACCACAGCAAAAGCTTACGGTTGCGGATGCGATCGCCAGAATGATGGAAGAATTAGGCGTATGTTGCGCCTATGGTGTTGCAGGTGGCGCATTAGCAAGCGTCTGGGGATCACTATCAAATAGTTCCTTAGTACTACATAACTATCGACATGAAGCAGGAGCAGCTTTTGCGGCAACAGAAGCATACTTCGCAACCAATCGCCCCTCAGTTGTCTTCACCACAGCCGGACCTGGAATCACCAACGCGCTTACCGGGTTATTTGCAGCCCGTGGTGAAGGTGCAAAAGTCATATTATTGTCAGCATCGACTTCAGCACCCCAACGGGGACGGTGGGCTATTCAAGAAACGAGTTGCGAAACGCTACCGACAGGAGGAATTTTTACCCCTGGAGCGTTATTTAACTATGCGACAACAGTAGAATCTGCTGCACAATTACCACAGATTTTTCGCAAACTGGCTTTAGGTATGGCACAACCAGGAGGCTTTGTCGCCCACCTAAGCATTCCCACAGGGGTACAGACCAGTTCATTAGATGAAATGCCCTCGTTCCAAGGAGTCAATTGCTCGTTGGTAACTCCCGGTAACAATGCAATTCTGGAAGTAGCACAGTTACTTTCGGAAGGTCCATTCGCCATCTGGGTAGGCTTCGGTGCTCGTAACGCTGCCCAAGAGATTCTCGAACTTGCTGAGAAAACTGGCGCAGCGGTTATGTGTTCACCTCGAGGCAAAGGCATCTTAAGCGAAGACCATCCCCAATTTATAGGTGTGACAGGTTTAGGAGGTCATAGCTCCGTCTTCACCTATATGCAACAACAGACTCCCTTCCGCACACTTGTGCTGGGAACCCGCCTTGGCGAACCCACCTCCTTCTGGAATCAAGCACTTGTTCCTCCCGGTGGCTTTATCCATGTAGATATCGATCCCACAGTACCTGGAGTTGCATATCCAAAAGCAGAAACCTTTGCTATCCAGTCTGATATTAAAGCATTCGTACAAGCGCTATTGCAACACGAAGACCTCTTAGCAAGTGCTGGAATCTCAACACTCACCCTACCCCGTCCTGAAAAGCTAGCCATTCCAGATGGTCCAGACTCCCCAGTCAGACCGGAAGTATTAATGGAAGCAATCCAGAAAGTTGTAGTTGAAGGTAGTGATGCGATCGTCCTTGCTGAATCTGGTAACTCCTTTACCTGGTCAACCCATCTATTAAGATTCAGCCAGACAAACCGTTACCGTGTCAGCACTGGAGTTGGCGCAATGGGTCAGGCTGTGACCGGAGTTGTGGGAGCCGCCGCCGCACGCAATGGCAAAGCGGTTGCCATTGTTGGGGACGGTGCAATGTTAATGAATAACGAAATCAGCACTGCTGTCAAATACCAAATTTCTGCGATTTGGATTGTACTCAACGACGCCCGTTACAATATGTGCCACCAAGGTATGGCAATGTTAGGGCTAACAGGTGCAGATGCGTTAATTCCTGAAGTAGATTTTGCTACCGTTGCTCGCGGTATGGGAGCTGAAGGAATCCGCATAAACAAAGAGTCAGAACTTGAAGCTGCTATTGAGAAAGCAATGGCTGCAACAGGTCCGTTTGTGATTGATGTCGTAATTGACCCAGATAGACGTGCGCCGTCCAAAGGACGCAACACCGGTCTAGCAGCACAAGGAGTTAAATCAACTCCGGCTAAAAAGACCGACGAACCTGTTTCATTCCCGAATGTTTCATTCCCAAACGTTTAATTGGGACTGGTTAGTAGTTAGTGGTTAGTGGTTAGTAGTTAGCAGTCATCAATTAACAACTATCAACTAACAACTATCAACTAACACTTCCGTAAAAGTAAATGACATAGGAGATAACAGTGAATCTATTTGAGTCTGTTACTGACATGGGTCACGAACAAGTGCTGTTTTGTCATGGTAAAGACCCAGCTATCAAAGCAATTATTGCTATTCACGACACTAGCTTAGGTCCTGCGATGGGAGCGACAAGAATGTTGCCCTATCCCAACGAAGAAGCTGCATTAAAAGACGCTCTTCGTCTAAGCCGTGGTATGACTTATAAAGCTGCTTGCGCGGGAATTCCCGTAGGTGGTGGTAAGGCGGTGATTATAGGTTACCCTGAAAACAAAACCGAAGACCTGTTGAGAGCCTATGGACGTTTTGTTGAGAGTTTGAACGGACGATTCATTACAGGTCAAGACGTAAATTTGACTCCCGATGATGTCAGAAATATCAGCAAAGAAACTAGATATGTTGTGGGAGTGGAAGAAAGGTCTGGTGGACCTGCTCCTGTGACCGCATGGGGAGTTTTCCTTGGACTCAAGGCTGCTGTTGAGTTTCGCTTGCAAACCAAAAACCTCAACGGATTAAAAGTTGCAGTTCAAGGTCTGGGAAATGTCGGTCAAAACCTTTGCCGACACTTATATGAACATGGGGCAAAATTATATGTCACTGACATTAGCCCCAAGAAAACAGAAGAAGTCAGACGTCTTTTTGGTGCAACGGTTGTTGAGCCAGATGATATTTACTCCCTTGATGTAGACGTGCTGTCTCCTTGTGCTTTAGGTGGGATTCTCAATAGTGAGACAATTCCTCAAATTAAAGCATCCGTTATTGCTGGTGCTGCAAACAATCAGTTGGGCGTTGAGCAACTTCACGGTTCAATGCTGGTAGCAAAAGATATTCTTTATGCCCCTGATTATGTCATCAATGCGGGTGGGCTGATCAACGTTTATAACGAAATGATTGGCTACAACGAAGAAAGAGCTTTCCGGCAAGTAGAGAACATTTACGACACCCTGCTCGAAATTTTTGACCGAGCACAAAAGCAGGGAATTTCTACCAACGACGCTTCTAAGCAGTTGGCAGAAGACAGAATCAACAAAGCCAGACACCTCAAGGCTATGGCTGTGGTGTAAAGGAGTGACAAATGGTAGTCGAAAAAAACACGTTTGCAACGTCAGCATATATTGCGACTTCACCAGAAGCGGCTAATGAGTATCTGTGTAGTCTAAAGAACTTAGACGAATGGACACTCTACAGCCGTATGAAGGAGCAGGTTGACGAAGATACCTGGATTGGTAATGCTTCTGGCTATCACAGTCAGCTCTACTATCACATTAAGAGATTGGATTTACTCAATTTTTACGGTATCGAATGGCACTGCGGGCTTGAGTACAAGAAGTACTATCAGTGCTACCCTGTTCTACTATTCCCTCCTGATTATATAGAGCCGGGAACAGATGAAAAAGGTGTGTACTTCCACTGGGTGAGCTTTATCGATCCCAAACGGCGATCGCCACTCATCATGGAAGGAATTCATACGGTCCACACATCCGAGTGTCGTTCTCTCAAAGGAAATTTAGAGCGCAAAGCCGGTCTTAGTTCCGCAGGAAGAGGACGTTATTACATCGACACCGACACCATCTACGTAAACGCCCCAATCGAAATGGGAGTTGAGTTTATCTCCGACTTACGAAACATGGATGATTGGGCGCACTTGCTGCACGCAGACGGTGAAATGACTCCCCATGCAGGCGAGTTTCGCGATGAATACGGTCAAAAGGTAAAAGTAACCCTGCGACTGCAAGCTGCTAATAAATGGCACTTGTTAGAGCAAGAGTATTTTTACCCAGACTACGACTTTTATCAGCGCTGTCCGGTCATGCTGATTCCCGCTGCTTATGCTTTCGGCGATCCAGAAGCTCCAGGCTTTGTCCAACACCGGATTACATTTTGGAAAGTGGGCGAACAGCTACCCCACGGGAAGCTCCAAATTGAAGACTTTGGGTCTGAAAGCATGAACATCAAACGTATGCTGGAAGCCAAAGCTGGCAATCTTGAAACCTTCTCTCAAGGTCTAAGTTATATGCCTGATTCTAAGTACTAAGAGTTAGTTGTTAGTTGTTAGTTGTTAGTTGCTTCTTTAACTACTAACTACTAACTGCCCATCCATCCAAATCAATTTATGTTGTAATAAATGAAACTCAAACAACTTTCTACTATTACATCATTTACAGTCCTAGCCGATGGTCTTGATAACCCAAAAGGTTTGACCTTTGCGCCTGACGGTAGTCTTTACATAACAGAGACGGGAACGGGAGGCAAAGGGGCTAGCGTTCTATCAGCCAGTGGTCAAGGTAATTTATATTACGGGACAAGTGGTGCTGTAATAAAGATAGAAAATGGTATTATCAAACGTATATTAACAGGGTTGCCGTCTTTAGCGTTTCCAGATGGGACTGGAGCTGCTGGTGCTCATGATATAAAATTTGATGCCAGTGGTAAGCCTTATGTTTTGATTGGTTATGCTGCCAATCCAAGCGCTCGAGATACCACGTTAAGTGATACTGACCTTGGAAAAGTAATAGCCCCCGACTTCGATACAAATTCGTGGACAACGGTTGCTGATATCAGTGGCTACGAATTAGCCAATAACCCTGATGGAGATGAAATTGTCAGCAATCCCTTGGCTCTTCTGATAGACCAGGACAATATTGCGATCGTTGATGCAGGTGCAAACGACCTGTTGAGAGTGGGTACAGATGGGAAACATTTGAAGGATATAGCAGTGCTTCCCAAGCTGCTACTGACCAATCCAGTTTTTCCAGGTTCTCAATCCCAAGTTTTTGACAAGGGACACGTACCACCTGCTGATGCTTATCGTCAAACCCCATCCCAATTGCCAATTCAGCAAGTACCCACAAGCGTTACTAAGGGTCCTGATGGTGCTTATTACATCAGTACATTCACTGGTTTTCCATTTCCAGAAGGTCAAGCAAAAGTTTATCGCCTTGATAGTGATGGTCAACTCACCGTCTACGCAGATGGCTTTACACAACTAATAGATTTAACTTTTGATGAGGAAGGCAATCTATATGTTTTGCAATTTGCCAATCAATCAGGATGGAAAGGAAAGTTTGATGGCAGCTTGATTAAAGTTTCTCCTGATGGTACTCGTACAAACCTCCTAAGTGGTCATGGACTCGAAGCACCTAGTGCTATGACTATTGGTTCTGACGGTGCCTTTTATATCCTTAACCGAGGCGGTCGCCCGAAACAAGGGCAAGTGATAAGGATTGAATGTTCAGAGTCTGTCTCTCAACCCGTGTCTTCTCCTAGTTTATTAATCGGTTGCTAGAAGACTCTTGACACACGGGCAAAAGTTTCAAGTTCACGATGCCAGTTATTTTCTACAGAGAAAGTCTGTTGCGGAGAGTTCTTGATTATGCATCCCAATGAGTGGGGTGCTTCACACTAACAACGTATACGTTTCACAAACTACCAAGGTTCAATTATACAGTATGAAGTTCAAGTCTATTGCCTTTACACTTTTCACAGCTTGTGTTGCTGCTACCTGTGGAACTCAAGCTGCTCAAGCCGTATCCTTATCTACAGTTGCTAGTGGTTTAAACAATCCAAGAAATGGGGACTTTGATAAAGATGGCAACTATTATGTCACCGAAAGTGGTTTTGGTGGTGATGGAGCAGATGGAAGATGTATTCCATCACCTAGCTCACAGTTTATTCCTTTATGCGCTGGAGATACAGGTAGTCTGCTCAAAATTGCTCCTGATGGTACGACAACATCTGTAATTTCAAATCTCCCATCTCTTGCACTAACACCTTCCGGAGAACAAGCGGCTGGTCCTGCGGACTTCAAATTTGATTCCAATGGCAATGGCTATTTATTGATGGGTCTTGCTGGCGATCCCAACAATCGCGATACCATTTTAAACACTCCTATACTTGGACAACTGTACAAAGTAGACTTGAACTCTGGCTCGCTGACAAGTCTTGCCGATTTTGCAAAGTATGAAGCTACTTTCAATCCCGATGGATCTGATTTGATTAATAACCCCTATGCCATGACCATCCTGGGCGATCGCGCCTATGTTGTAGATGGAGGTGCTAACGTTATATACAACGTTGGACTTGATGGCAGTGGTATTAAAAATGTAGCTGCGTTTCCGAAAGGCATTTTACCCCCAAATACTGAATTCCCACCAGGTGTAGAAGACGCTCCTGGTTTTGAGCCAACAGTACAATCAGTCCCTACAGGTGTTACAGTTGCTCCCGATGGTAGCTTAACAGTAGCTGAATACACTGCTTTTCCATATCCAGAAGGTACAGCACGTGTCTTTGATGTCGATCCAGAAACGTTAGAAATCAAAGTCCGCGCTCAAGGCTTTACGCAATTAACCGGTGCTGCGTACGATGATGAAGGCAATTTATATGTATTGCAACACATCAATCAAGCAGAATGGAAAGCCATTCAACAAGGTGGGGTGATCACTGGCGATATTAGTGGTTCCGTTATCAAAATAGCTCCTGATGGTACTCAAGAAACTATCTGGAGTGGGGGCGGACTTGAAGCAGCTTCTGGTCTATTGTTTGGTCCCGATGGCGATTTATATATCTCTAACAGAGCCAGACTCAAGGGCGATGGCTCTGTTGTCAAGCTTGATGTGAAATCTGGTGGCGCAACAAAAGTCCCCGAACCTTCTGCTTTCATAGGTATGTTACTAGCTTCTGCGGCTGGTGCTAAAGCAATGAAGCGCAAGCGCCAAGAAGAGTTGCTAGCTAAGGTAGATACCCTCTAATTCCTCGTTTTTTTAGTGTCCGCCAAGGAATGTACAAAAAAAGCTGCTGCTTTGTGCAGCAGCACAAATCTCAAGTATCCAGACCGAGGTCTGGAACAAAACTAGTAAAAAGTATAACCCATCACACTGAGATTTCATCATGGGATTAGTAAAAAACTTGTCACTCGCCTTAGCTAGTGCTGGAGCAATCGTCCTAGCAGTAGCAGCACAAGCAAAAGCCGTAACGCTAACCTACGACAAAAGTATTGGTGCTCCCGGTTTTGCGCCTGGAGAACTCTTTGTTCCCCAGGGTGTAGGAGTACGCGATGAAACAGGAAACGTTTACGTTAGCAATGGTCGCGGTGTGAACCCAGACGGTAGCTTTAACCCAAATCTTGGTAACCGAGTTGACGTGTTCAGCCCTGAAGGTACCTATCTTAGGTCAATTGGTACAGGTAGCCAGCAACGTGGCGCAGGTTTCGACGAACCAGCAGACCTGAAGTTCGACCCCGCAACTGGGTATCTGCACGTAGGTGACGTTTTTAACAGCGAAATCGATGTATACAACCCCAACACTGGGGACTTTATCAGATCCTATGCTTCCTTTGGTGGTCCTGTAGAAGGTCGCCTCTTCTTTGGACCGGGAGGTTTATCATTCGATGGTAAAGGCAACGTATTGGCTACCGATTTCAGTGCTGATGTGATTAAAGTGTACGATGCTAACAGTGGTGATTTAGTTAGAACCATTGGTACCCCCGGTACTGGACTTGGACAGTTCCAAGGACCTGCTGGTATAAGCGTATCTCCCAATACTGGCAGAATCTACGTCGGGGATCAATACAACTATCGCATTCAAGTACTCGATCCAGATGGTAATCCTCTGTTTGCCTTTGGCGAACGTGGTAGCGAACCCGGACAATTGAGAGAACCAATTGGTGTAGAAGTGGATGAGTATGAGAATATCTACGTAGCCGATTCTCAAAACAGCCGCGTTCAGGTATTCGATAAAGACGGTAACTTCCTCACTGCATACGGACAACCAGCCCGTAATGCAGCTGGTGAAATTGTACCACCTCCTGCCCAAGGTGGTCTTCCCTTTGGCGACCCCCTCGACCTCTCTCCTGGCGTCTTCAACTGGACAGCAGGAGCACATTACGATGATGGCAAGCTTTACGTCGGCGATTTCTTCCAAGGTCGTGTCCAAGTGTTAAACGTAGATAATGAACCCGGAACCAAAGTACCGGAACCTGCTTCCATTTTAGGTTTGGGTTTTCTAGCATTTGGGGCTACTGTGGTGAAATTACGGAAGAGTCGGTTACAAAAAGCAAGCGTTTAAAGAGCTAAGCTTAAAGGAGTTTTTGTTCAAATGCTCCTAATCTCATAATTCTTGAGTCTATAGACCTGTAAGGGCGAACAACCGTTCGCCCCTACACCATTGTGTTTTGTCAAAGTAAATAAAAAAGACATACATTATTTTTTTTACAGAAAACCCATTCTACGCCTTCGCTTCTTGCAAATCCTGTTGTGATTTTCTCTAATGGACTGAAAATTTCACAAATTATGCTTTCGTGGGGATTGGGAATGAGTTTAACAGATAACAGCCACTGCTATACCTGTAAGAAGATGAAGAGATTGTATCCGTAGGTTAATATACCTTGTACTTGTTTTCAACCTCTTCCACCTTAATTATTCTTTACAGAATCTGAAGATTTATACCTAGTACAGGAGGCGCGGAAATAAACCAACCATTGGAAGGAGGTAAAAAGCTGACACACTAAACATACAAACTTTTGAATGCGTGACTTTTTACTTTTGCCTTGTTGTAATAGTTACTTAATTCGGCATTATGATTTATGCAAATTATTTAGAAAAAACAGATAATGGTGTAACCGACTTGCTATACACTTGGCTAAAACAGCGTATTGCCGAGCCAAGTCTGAACTGGCTAGATGAAAAAAGACGGCAAATAGGAAGTGGTTTTAATACGCCAGTGTTTTTCACAGCTTTCAGTGCTGTACCTCGATATATAGGAAAAAGCGACTTAAATCTAACCCTAGAAGATATAAAAGCAGCTTCCGAAATACGACAAGGTTGGTTTCCCTATCATTGGAGTGTAGATCAAGCGGCTCGCAGCTTATTAGTACTTTCCTTACCGCAGGAGAACGCAGAACAGTACGAGCAAGCCCTAGATCGCGTTTTTGCAGCAGCTGATGTTGGAGAGTTGGTTGCACTGTATCAAGCTTTACCGCTTTTACCGTATCCAGAAAGATTTCGTGCTCGTGCTTCGGAAGGAATCCGCAGTAACATGACAGCCGTCTTCAACGCTGTCGCTCTACGAAATCCTTACCCAGCCGAATATCTTGATGACAATGCTTGGAACCAAGTGATACTGAAAGCCCTGTTTGTAGACAGCCCTCTCTACCTCATCCAAGAGCTTGACGAGCGTGCAAATCCAGAACTAGCGAAGATGTTAATAGATTATGCCCGCGAACGTTGGGCAGCTAATCGCTCAGTATCACCAGAATTATGGCGACTTGTGGGGCGGTTTGCCAACACAGCAATGATAGCGGATTTAGAAAGAGCAATACAAGACCCCGATCCAATTGCACAAAAAGCAGCTGCGATCGCCTGCGCTGAATCCCCTCTCCCAGAAACCCGCGCCCTCCTCGCCCACTACCCAAACCTACAATCTCAAATTCAAGCCGGACATCTGAATTGGAAAAGTTTAATAGAGAGTAGTTAGTGGTTAGTAGATAGTGGTTAGTGGTTAGTAGAAGAACTATCAACTATCAACTATCAACTATCAACTATCAACTATCAACTATCAACTAT
>JAWQFQ010000083.1:0-35352 GCA_035967975.1 Scytonema sp. PMC 1070.18 | reverse complement strand
AGTCAGCAATAGCGAGGTCGTAGTCTTTTTTATACTCGTAAGTAGCCCACCCTCGATTGTTATAAGCTAAGGCGAAGTTGGGGTCAAGTTTAATAGCTTGGTTAAAGTCAGCAATAGCGAGGTCGTAGTCTTTTTTGTCACTGTAAGCATACCCGCGCCCGACGTAAGCATCAGCGTAGCTGGGGTCAATTTTAATGGCTTGGTTAAAGTCAGCAAAGGCGAGGTCGTAGTCTTTTTTGTCACTGTAAGCATACCCGCGCCCGATATAAGCATCAGCGTAGCTGGGGTCAAGTTTAATGGCTTGGTTGAATTCAGCAATAGCGCGGTCGTAGTCTTTTTTGTAAACTTAAGCATACCCGCGCCCGATGTAAGCATCAACGAAGTTGGGGTCAAGTTTAATGGCTTGGTTGAATTCAGCAATAGCGCGGTCGTAGTCTTTTTTGTAAACGTAAGCATACCCGCGCCCGATGTAAGCATCAGCGAAGTTGGGGTCAAGTTTAATAGCTTGATTGAAGTCAGCAATGACGCGATCGTAGTCTTTTTTGTAAGCGTAAGCATACCCTTGGTGGAAATAAAATCCGATAGTGCTCAATATGGAACTAATAACCATACAAGCGAGAGCTAAACGGCGTAATTTATTTATAGGATTATAGTAATTGTGTAAAATTCGACCAATTAGTTGTTCCATTGCCTTTTAATCCATCACTAGGATAAACAGCCTCATATTTATCCATCAGCCTGTTTATTCACTATTTTGCTTTTTTGCAATAATTCATTACATTATGAGTATGGTTCGTCATAGTTCAGAATCCAGCCATCTCAGCTTTGTGCAACCCTAAGTTGACAATTAGCACATTTCCATACTTAGGCGATCGCTGCTGAAACCATATGTCCTGCTTTATTCCAAGCGAAAGCACTTGGCTGGAATAGTAAGAGAAGCGACAGTACAAGACCGAGGAGAAGAGTAAATCTTCGCACAAACTTTCTCTGGTAATTTTTGAGACATCAAAGACCTTATGATATGTTCATCTATTTGTCAAGATAATTTGAATTAGGGTGCGCTCTTTCGGTCAAAAATGCTGATGAACGCACCCTAAGTGGATAGTTTTTAGGGTGTTATGGGTGTAACTGTGCGTTCGGACGATCGCCTTAATTTATTGTTGACCTTAACTACAAAGCCTTTGTTGTTGCCTTCCAGAAGAGGACTGATAATTTCTAGCTTGTCTACACTGGGCAGCTTCATTAATTTGGTTGCGATGGGCTAAGCTGAGCCTGGGCGATCGCAATTCATGGTTTGTTTTGGCCCATAATCCTTGCTTTTTGCTTTGATTAGCAGACCATCCAGTACGCAAGCGATCGCGTCCCTAAAAGCTTGTGTGTAGTTTGGGAACTCTAAAGTTTAAATTAGAGGACGATCTGTGAAATTTTACACATTATTTATTGCCTTAATCGTTGTCATACAACCTGCAGTGGCTCAAGTATTTGAGTGGATAGAAGTTCCGGAGACCTTGGAGTATTCAGCGCTGGGAAATTTAGAACCTTGGCATATTAGCAAACAAATTAAACAACGTGGGGTTTTGGTGGAGTTTGAAGTGCTCGGTTCACAATATGCAAAAAGCGCCCTCTGTGGAGGACGCTCTTAAGTTGAGGTGATATTATCGATTAAGCGTTGAGAGCAGGTGCTTCAGTTGCAGCTAAGTCGAGGGGGAAGTTGTGAGCGTTGCGCTCGTGCATCACTTCCATACCCAGGTTGGCGCGGTTGAGGATGTCAGCCCAGGTGCCGATGACTTGACCTTGGGAGTCAATTACTGACTGGTTGAAGTTGAATCCGTTCAGGTTGAACGCCATGGTGCTGATGCCCAAGGAGGTAAACCAGATACCGATGACTGGCCATGCTGCTAAGAAGAAGTGCAGTGAACGGGAGTTGTTGAAGGACGCATATTGGAAGATTAAGCGACCAAAGTAACCGTGTGCAGCGACGATGTTGTAGGTTTCTTCCTCTTGTCCGAACTTGTATCCGTAATTCTGGGACTCAGTTTCAGTGGTTTCGCGAACCAATGAAGAAGTTACCAGAGAACCGTGCATTGCGCTGAACAGTGCGCCACCGAATACACCTGCTACACCAAGTTGGTGGAAGGGGTGCATTAAGATGTTGTGCTCGGCTTGGAATACCAACATGAAGTTGAAGGTACCACTGATACCCAAGGGCATACCGTCAGAGAAGGAACCTTGACCGATGGGGTAGACTAAGAAGACTGCGGTTGCTGCTGCGACTGGTGCAGAGTAAGCAACTGCAATCCAAGGACGCATTCCTAGGCGGTAGGACAATTCCCACTCACGACCGAGGTAACAGAAGACTCCGATTAAGAAGTGGAAAATCACCAACTGGTATGGACCACCGTTGTAGAGCCACTCATCTAAGGAAGCCGCTTCCCAGATTGGGTAGAAGTGAAGACCGATCGCGTTGGAAGAAGGAACAACTGCACCGGAGATGATGTTGTTTCCGTAGAGTAAAGAACCTGCAACTGGCTCACGGATACCGTCGATATCTACAGGAGGTGCAGCAATGAAGGCGATGATGAAGCAGGTAGTAGCGGCGAGGAGGGTGGGAATCATCAGAACGCCAAACCAGCCAATATACAAGCGGTTGTTGGTGGAGGTAATCCACTGGCAGAACTGCTCCCATACGTTTGCGCTTTCGCGACGTTGAATGGTTGCTGTCATGATTTTATGATTGCGGTTAACTTTTGTATGTATCAGGCTTTTCTGTTGCCTGTAACTATAATTTACAATTGTTTACCTAAGTTTACAATAGGTCAAAGATTAATAAAACGGATTTTTAAGATAAGCTGAGTTTATGAATAAAGGGAGAGAAGTACCACTGGGGTGCGATGGGCTCTGTTGCTCCGACGGCGATCGCAATAGATGGTGTTAGCAATAGCAATGCATGACAACTTAGGGTGCGCTCTTTAGGTCAAAAGTACTTGTGAACGCACCCTAAGTGAATAGTTGTGAGGGTGCTTTTGGGCGATCGCATCTCCTAGAGCGCCTGCTCATAACGTCATTGCATTATGTACTGTGCTCGAACTAATCTGTTGTAACGGCATGAAGGATAGCGATCGCACCACTACCAAGACTGCTATAATCCGAGGATTACAGCGATTCGCATAAACGAACGTCCGGGGAATGGGTGAGGTCATCTTCTAACTGGTAATAACAATGTATCCTCAATCTCCTGTCTCACTTCATGGCTGACGTAACAATCGCTGTTGAGGCAATCAACTAGTAGTATATTTGCATCGTAGTACTGCTTCAGAAGTTCCTTTTGTTCGTTGCTGAATTGCCAGTCATGCCCAATATTACGATGCTGTATCAATATTATATTTTTAAATTGTTTCAAAATATCGTCAGTAGTTAAATCTATATTAGATTTTTTTGAAATTAAGATTTTTATTTGCTCTTTTTGTTTAGAACTTAAATTTTCTTTAATAACAGTTCTGATAAAATCATTAGTATGTATTCTTTTTTGCTCAAATCCAAATGTTATATATTCAGCGAGATCGAGGTCATATTGCATTTGCCAATACAGTTTTCTAGATGGATCGTTGATTCGCTTAGCAACTTCATTCAGTTGAAATTTCTTTTGTTCTAAAATACTTTCTTCTTCGGTTTGATATTGATTTTCTAATTCAGGAAATACTTGATTTTCAATTTTTTGATTAAAACAATAATCTTCTATTATTTGTATCTCACCATCAAGTTCTTGAGCACAATCAATATCGTAGTCAAGTGTAAGATAATAATCGATAGCTTCATCTATATTACCTGCTAATTGAAATTCTCGAAACCAACACCCATCCGTATATATATTTTGAGTTTGCTTGTTATAGTCTATAATTAATATTTGTTCTAAAGTCCAATAAAAGGCTCGAACAGCAGCTGGTTTATAAGGCACTTCTACAGATTTAGATTTTTCTTCAACCCAAGTGAGAAACTGCTGCAATTTTTCATCATATTCTAGAATTGTATCAATTTTCTGTTTCATTGACTTTAATAAATCATCAGCTTTTCGCATCATCCCTGAAGTCAGGAAGAAGACTTCTCGCCAGCGCTTCTGTGTAATGTGCTCTACCAATCTTCCCCAAGCAGAATTAGCAACAATTTCTCTAGCAGTAAAATACTCTTGGAATGTTAAGTGAGAAAAAGAGTAAATACCCGTTGCCCGTGCTACTAGCAAACCGTGTTGCGCTTCAATTGATTTCAGCACGGCTTCGCTGTCTAGTTCTAATTCCTTCTGTTCAGTACTGGCATTGCGTAGGTTAGAGATAAAATCAATAATGTATGCTTCAACTGTCTTTTTCTTAAAGAAATAATCCTTCTGCTCAAAAGTTTTTAGAGCAATTTCGCTGAGTAAGTCTTCCTTACGCTGCAAAGACAAATCTTTGTAAACGCGATCGCGTTCAATATTACGTGTAGCATCCCATTTTTTCAGCAACACATCCACGCCTTCAGTGTAAAGTTCGCTGCGATTGGCTGGGAAATCTCCTTTTTGACCAAATATCCAGCATAGCAGAGTTAACAACAGAGGATTCATTGCTAGTTCTTTGATGGGTTTGTTCTCATCAAGTTTTTCAATGAATCGCTTACCTTTGACTGAATCTTTTAATCGAAACCAGTTTTGAGCAAAGGTAGCGATTTGCTCATCGTTAAAATCTGCGACTTCAACTTTAGTAAACCCTTGAAAAGTGTATTTTTGAGCAGCAATGCGACAGGTGATAACAAATTGATTAGAGTTAAACCGATAGGAAAATTCCTGAGCTTGTTTTAAAACCCTATTGGTATCCTCCTCGCGGACTTCATCTAACCCATCAAGCAAGACCAATGCTTTACCTTGTTTTAATAGCTGCTTTGCTTTCTCCGAGGCATTTGCAAGATCCAAGTCAGATAACTGTAGGCTTATGTATTCTAAAATACTTATTTCTCCAGATTTTTCTGCAAAATCCCTTAAGGTGATGAAAATGGGAAAGCGTAGACGCGAAAGCGGCTTGCCGCAGGCATCGCTCTGAAAATGTCCCTCAATACACTGTATTGCTAAATACTTCAAAAACGTGGTCTTTCCTGCTCCCGGTTTACCCAATACCATCAGCTTACTGTGCTGTTCCACTGCTTGGAGACCCGGTACTCGCTTTTCAATTACACGATTGCGTCTAAAGCGGTCAGGGCCCTCTGGGTCAATGTTCTGCAGCAGTTCTGGAATCTCCAGCCACTTGTTTGCTGTAATTTTCTCCAAAATATCAACATCAGTATAAATATCATTTAATCTAATAGGCTGGCTCATGTCCAGTACCTGCATCATACCGTAGCGTTTTTTTATATCAAGTTTTACCTTTTCGCGTACTTCAAAGGACCAGGGTATCGACATCAAAATTTTTGGCTTCAAGTTCCTCTGCTTGACTCCACCTTAGGGCGATCGCTTGCAAACTTGTGTTCCCAGGATTTGAGCGACGGGCAGCAAAGATTAGGTCTTCAATCCATCCCTCAGACTCTGCTGTTGTTATTAAATTAAAGATAATTTTCTGTAAATTCCCGTCACCAGCGATCGCATCTAAGTTTTTGTCTAACCCAAACGACAACATTTGCTCCAGTGATGATTTATTAGGAAAAGCATCCACTAGAGCATTTTGTAGTTCTTGGCGTTGCTGACCGGATAACCTCATTATCACCAAGCTAGAGTGAGAACTTAATGCAATACTACATCAAGCAGAATACGTGGTTGCTTGAAGTTGGTCAAGAGAACCTAATATGAGATAGGTGGAAACCAAGTTAACTTATGCAGTGGTTAAATTAGGCAAGCTAAAAGATGAGGACTCTTGGTTGGTGCGATCTGACGTTATGCTGTAGTCAAAGCGATCGCTCTAGAGATGGTGTGCAACTTGCACAGTCTGTAATGGTGGTGATGACAAAAGATTGATGGCGCTCTCACGTTCGTTCGTTCCTTGGCAATCGCGGCGGGAGTATCTCAGGGAGGCGATCGGCACCCACCGGAATATTTTCATCAATGCTCGTTCATCAATTTTATTTGGGACACCTTATAATTGCGGCAAGTGTCTAAGTCAACTTTTGCCGCTCTAATACAGCGTACAGCAATACTAGACAGAGAATATACCTTTGGGTCTGGAGTGTCGGAATTTGATAGCGCGATTAAAACTTCTATTGGAGTTAAGCTGGCGCTTAAGGCTACGACGAATGGTTTCAAATTTAACCAATGTAGTGCTGCACTGGCAGAGCCAGTTGCTGATTGTTGTTCGTGACATTCTTTGTAGTTTAACTCAAAAGCATCACGGGCTTCCTTCTCGGTCGAGTAAGTTAACAAATTGTTCTGATCGGGGCTGAGAGGTAAGTATGCTCCCTCTGTTGTATTCAAGATAACGAAATAGTTGTACTTGTTTTCCATAATACCCAAAATTGATAGTTGTCCTCAGGCGATCGCACTTCTTCTAACCAAAGTTTGTTATGTTGCTTTCACAACCAAGGGCGTTGGCTCTAAAGCGATGATATCTAAAATGTTGATAGTAAATAACTAAGCAACTCATTCATCTTCTGTGACTATGATTACATCCCCAGCAGACTCCCAACCTATAGCAACGTGGTTTCGATACTGTTTGTTATTTACAGCAATTTTTAATTTATTTGGAGCCATTAGTTTTGCTCCCCCAGTTTATGATTGGGCTGTCAATCCCTTGGGGCTTGCAAATGATACATCGCCTTTCAGTCTGTGGGTAATTGCTTCGTGGGTTTTGATTTTTGGAGTGGTTTATGCTTGGCTTGCGATTAAATCTCAACCGGAGAAACTCTTTATTGCTGTAGCCGCAGCTTGTAAAATGGCGATCGCAATTTTGTTTTTCATCTATTGGTTCGCAGGAGATTTGCCATTGAGTTCGTTATTTGCTGGGAGTGGTGATTTTATCTTTGCTGTACTCTTCATTTTCTGGCTTTTCCAAACACGCCAAAGCACACCAAAAGTTTAGTTACCGCACCCTAAGTGAATAGTTGTGAGGTGCGTTAGGGCGATCGCATTCCCCAACAACCCTCATAATAACGTCATCGCACTTATGGACTGTACTCAACATCTGGTAGTAGTGCGGTTCTGGGCAAGGATGTTGGCTCTTAGGTTGCGCTTAAAGGTGAAAATACTCCCCAAGCGCACGCTAAGTGGATAATTGGCATATTTCCACATCCCGGCGATCGGCTTGGATGTGCTAAATCCTCATCAAGTTTGGATGACAAAATCTGATGCAATCAGTAGCGGCTTGCCTGTAAAGTTGGCAAACTCCGCTCCAGTGCCGAAGCCAGATGCAACTCCATTTTGATTGTAAAAGAGTGCCCCACTGCTTTGGTTGTAAACAATTTTGGCTTCACTGATTGCCGCAGCTGCGTTGCTGCTCACTACGGCAAATTCATTGACGATGCTAAACCCATTACCAGCCTTGCTTTGTAGGGCTGTAAACGTAGTTTTATCCAGGATAATTTTATCGCTGCCTTTGACGAAATCCATAATGCGATCGATGCCAATGGCTGCACTGGTAAAAGCAGCATTAGTATTGTAAAGGAAAAAATCACCGCCATTGCCACCCGTTAATATGTCATTCCCCGCACCGCCAATCAGGGTATCATTACCGTCTCCCCCAATTAAGGTATCTTTACCACCTTCTCCACTGAGAGTATTATTTCTTGAATTACCTGTCAGTGTGTTGTCGAGGGAATTGCCTGTCCCTTTAGTTGCTCCTCCTATCAAAATCAGGTTTTCTAAGTTAGCACCCAAGGTATAGCCCTGCGCGGAAGTATAAGGGGCTTGAACGGTATCTATTCCTTCACCTGCATTCTCAATAATAATGTCATCATTCAAACTACTGACAATGTAGGTGTCGTTACCAGTGCCACCTTTCATCACATCTTTGCCCGAACTGGCAATCAAGGTATCATTACCAGCGCCGCCATCAAGGGTGTCATCACCATTACCGCCATCAAGGGTGTCATTCCCAGAACCGCCATTCAAGATATTTTTACCTTGATTGCCAGTTAAGTTATTGTTCAGGCTATTGCCAGTTCCATTAATCGCTCCCGAACCTGTCAGAATCAGGTTTTCTTGGTTGGCTCCTAGGGTATAAGTAACAGATGCTTTGATTGTGTCAATCTCGGTGCTGAGGGTGGAGGTTTCGGTAACAGTATCTCCAGTGCTGTCAACAATATAGGTGTCGTTACCAGTACCGCCTGTCATCTGATCGTTACCCGCACCCCCATCAATGGTATCGTTCCCTGCACCGCCATCAATGGTGTCATTTCCTGCGGCAGTATTGATAGTGTCGTTTCCTGCACCACCATTAATAATGTCGTTTCCACCAACAGTATTGATGGTGTCATCTTTGCTAGTACCTGTGACGGTGAACTCTTCAATGTTATGGAAACCAACAAAATCCAAACGAGTGTTGTTTGTACTGCTGACTTGTCGTATGGCAAAGCCATAAGTGCTACTACCATTAAAGCGCATACCAGTGCCTGTATCGCCAACGGAATAGTCTACTATGAGGCGGTCAATACCATCGCCACCATAAACAGTGTCACCATCATTTACACTTCCGCCACCCAGTCCGGCGTTAATAATGTCATTGCCTGCACCAGTTTTAATGACATCATTAGTCCGAAGCACTGTACCATTAACAATTCCCGAATGGGTAACAATATCGTTGCCACTGCCTGTCGTAATCGAAAATCCCTCAAAATTAATGGCAGTGACAACACCAGAAATATTAATATTTGTGAGGTTAGAAAGGTTGAGGTTAGCCTTTTGTGTTGAGAGGTCAAGGGTGAGGTAGTCTAAGCCTGAACCACCATCTAAAGTACCAGCAACAGCTGTCACACTATCATTGCCAGCACCAGCTTTAATGACATTGTTTCCATAGTAAGTTTTGATGGTGTCATCTTTGCTAGTACCTGTAATGGTAAACTTCTCAATATTTTTGAATTGGAGAGTATCCAATGATAAAGTGTTTGGCACACCGCTAGAGCGAGAGGCAGAGCCGGAAGTACCGTAGGTAGTATTAAAAGACATCCCGCCGCCCGTGTCACCAACAGAGTAGTCTAAAATCAGGTGATCAAAGCCTTCTCCACCATCAACATACTCATACTTACCCAGTCCTGGGTTAATTGTGTCGTTACCAGCACCAGTGTTGATGGTGTCATTGCTACGAAATACTGCACCGTTGACAAAAACTGGTCTGATAACAGTGTCGTTACCGCTACCTGTAATAATTTCCATGATTTTCAGTATGTGTCTTTAATGTGGGTAAACGCGATCGCTCTAGTACAGGTCAGCGGAAATAAGGTAACCATTGAAAATGCACAACAAGCTTTTGTTATCAGCTTTTGCGCCTTCTGCCCTCTGACGAATTGTACTAGTCATTATTAGGAGGTTTAAACAGCAAGCAGTTCTTTGGTTGGAATATTTCAATCGGCTACTAAGTACATCAAATAGCGATCGCCTAAAACCAAAGTTAAGCCTAAAAAGAAAATTTCAATTTCTGACTAACCCTTACACCCTTACACTTGCAAGTTTGTCTTCAATGAACCCTGTTTTTTCCCAAGAACTTGTTTCTTTTTATACGAATCAACTTCCGTCCGTATTACTTATACACAACTTTAGCATTATTGTTAAATCTTATTTTTTACTTTATAAAATCTTTAAAATAAATATTTTTACTTAAGATTTTAGGAAAAGCCTTCCACCAAAGCTACTAGTACAGCATGGAGTAAATAAGCCACCCATTTGAAATGTGTAAAACCTTTACTAATGGTATCCATATTTTTGCGTATTTAACAACTCAACTTTTTGTTAGGTAAAAACCCGAACTAAAGTCTAGGGTCAAATGCAAGGTACTGTAAATACTGCGATCGCACTACTAAAATTTTGGACACCTTTGAGTTGGTAGGTTTCGGACAAGTTTCTCAATAAGACGTTCTGGGTGTAACTTGCGTTCGGGCGATCGCAATTCATGGTTTGTTTTGGCAGATGGGTGAGCGATCGCTCTAGAGATGGTGTGCAACTTGCACAGTCTGTAATGGTGGTGATGACAAAAGATTGATGGCGCTCTCACGTTCGTTCGTTCCTTGGCAATCGCGGCGGGAGTATCTCAGGGAGGCGATCGGCACCCACCGGAATATTTTCATCAATGCTCGTTCATCAATCTCTTTTTATTATTTAAAATCGAAAAATTAAATTCTTCTTCTTTCATCCTTCCTTCTGTTACAAAGTAAGTCCAGCTAAGGAGTTCTAAAGCTGACTGTACCCATATAATTCTTCCATCAGGCGTACCATTACCTTGGTTACTCTCAACGTACCAATTGATAGACCAGAGTAAGGGATTATTCCAATTTGGGTTGTTCCAGTAACTTATAAAGTTTGGAAAAATTGCTGTTAAGCTTTCAGAATTGTGCTTGCCAGAAAACCACGAGTGAACGTATGTCCAAGAACTAACCATTGAAACTTTCCATAATTCCCAAACTTTCTTCTCATTAGAATCAAAGCCAATTGGAAGAAACGGCGTGCTATAGATTCCTCTAACAAATGAAAAGAAGAAAAGGAGTGCTAATAAAAATTTTTCTACCTCATCAGTTGAGAAAAATTCATCAGTTTTAACTTTTTCTAGTTTTGCTGTATGTGTAAACGCATAGCCTCTTTGATTGTCAAGCTCTTTAAAAATTTGAGAAGAATTATTCATAGCGTCTACAGTTACTCTCCAACCTTCAGCTTCAAAAGTTAGCCTACCTCTGTACCTACTCCGTCGATAGCCACTTGCAGACTTGAACACGTATAAAATGTCATCTCCTGTAAAGTCAGAAAAATTGACTAAGTGAACTAGTAAATATTTTAGTTTGGCATTTGACTCTCCAATAACCACTCTTTCTAACTTTCCACCAAGTTTATAAGAATCATCAAAAGTAACTGCAAGCATAGAGCAAGCACTAGATATTCCCGTCTCTAGCATGGTTAGAGAGAGTTTATCATTCTTTTCAGAAACATGAAAAAAATCAATTGGAGAGTTAACAGGCGTTGCATTGGTAATTTCAAATTCAATTTGAATCGAGGGAAACCACTTAAGATGTAAGATACCGTTTCCTCTTGCTCGTGTCTCTTGTGAGCCAAAGTTAACTTCCATAGCTCCTTCATAAAGCAAAATCGATTGATTAGCTTCCTCCATAAGATAAACAGGAATAAGAGCAAGGGGGGTATCTTTTGCAAAGGGATGAACTGAGTTATCAACATTTGCAGGAGAGTTAAGTTCTTCCATACTGTTACCAAGTTAGAGCCAAAAAAATGAATACTACATCATCCATTATTAATGGCACTAGATAGATTAAGAAAGTTGTCATGTTGCGATAAGCCGGGTACGGCTTGCGCTAAGAGCGATCGCAAAAACTGCTATTGTTCTATTTGAGACTCAGGAGTTATAAAAGCAGCAGCACTAGCACTTTAATGACAGTTCTGGGGGAAAAGAACTTCAGCACAATTAGGGTGTGCGATAAGCTCCGCGCTCATGACACGAACCAGCCGGATCGCATCCCTACCGATAACCCGGTATATTGTCCCTAAAGTCCCACATACCACCAGTATCGGCTAGCAAAGCAAGCGAGTTAGCTACTTGAATGGCATCTGACAAGTTCAAATAACAGGCATAAACATAGCAATTGCCTACGTGAAAAAGGACGTTGGTTTTATGAGGAAAACCCGTCATAATTCGCTCCACTTCATTCATGCCCCGTTCTGTAAAGCCGATGTTATGACCCACTGTCAACCCCTCCAATAAATCGCAATCTACGTGATAGCGATACTTTTGGCGCGAATTGACGCTCATTCTAATAAAAGGGCGATCGGCAGTTCTCACTTTGTTTAAGTAGGCTTCTCCCGTCCGTTCTGAGGTCAATGCGTTTACAAACAACACCCAGTCCGAAAGATTGGCAGGACGCTTTAAGGTACAAGTTTTAGCCATATTTCCTCCTTCGAGTGAATTTTTGAATTAGTCTACCCAAGGTTTAAGATTGCCGCGTTTTACCAAAATTTGCTTGCCGCTTGATAATTCCACCCACACTTGTTTGCCGTTATCCTTCCAGCCCACAATCTCTACTTTTTCACCGCCATAATCTGCATACCTCCCCACGGCGATCGCAAGCTGTGTGTTTTCTTGTGTAGAGCTAGAAACTGTTTCAGTACATGGTGTGTGGGTGTGTGTGGAATTATTTGAGGTTTCATCAGATGGAATTTGCTCATCTAACAACAATTCAATGTTGGAGTCGATCGCTTCAGGCGATGAATAGAGGTTTTTGTCTACACACTCCACACACTCCTTATTTTCCAAGGGTTCTGGGGTATACACACCATTTACACACGGATTACACACCTCTACACACTTGCCCAACATCTCGCTTATCCGAAGTGCGGTATCTTCAGTCTCCCTGAGCCGGATACCATAAATGCGGTACTGATTATCTCGCTGTCGTGCCTCCCTCACATCCCAGTTGAGTTCGCGAGCGAGTTCGAGCAAGCGATTTCTAAAGTTATTTGCCGTGAATAGAGTTTTAGAGTTATTTTCTTCACAGAATTTAACATAAGCTCCATAAAGGGTGTGGGCATCACTGTGTTTGTTACCGATCGCCACAAAACCTTCAGTTGCAGGGGCTAAAAATTCCTCCATAAACAGTGCCACGGAATCATTTTCGGTTTTGTGCAACCACTGCTGTCTCTTGAAGTCGGGGATAGTCGCATCGCCGGTGCCTTTGAGTAGGTCGGTGACTTGAGTGTCGTTCATAGAGAGTGCGATCGCAATCAATGCTGGCACTTCCTGTTGCATTTGGGCTTCTACCATTGGGTCGCGGAATGGGAGTGGGACATCAAAGGTGACCAGGCTCAAGCGGCGGTCAATGCCAGTTGTGTCGCCGGCGAAGACAGGGGCGTTACTGATAACAACAATGGTGCCGTAGAACTTGCTATTAGACTGAGGTCTGTAGATTTCGCGATAGCTGATAGAGTCCTTCCCGGTTAGTGCCAAGAGTCCTCCCCAATCCCCAACGTGTTTTCTCTCGTCAGGGCAAATAACTAACTGGTGATTGATGAGGGATGCAATGGTGTAATCATCACCCAGTTTGTGGAGTCTGGCACTGGTGTGGTTGGGTCTGCCCACAACAGATTCTAGAATCCGGGCAAAGGTCCCCTTTCCAGAACCCGGTACGCCACATAGGTGAACTAACAGCTGTAAATCGTGGAAGCGGTATTTGATGACTCCGTTGATAATAGCTAAGAGTTTTTGAACCTTGAGTGGGTCTTGTTTTTGAGCGTGCATTGCCCAGTTGTAGAAGGTGGGGGCGTGCTTTTGTAAAAGTTCTAAAGTACTTTCATCTCCTAGTTCCAGTTCTGGGAAATCATGGTCTAGGTATGAAGTAAACCCAAAACCAGGGGAATGGTCGTGGAGCTTGCGTTTCTCGACTTCATACACGCCATTTCTAAAAGGAATCCATTGCGAGCGATCGAACATCTTCCATTCCTTCACCAGGCGCTCTAACTCCAAAAACTGAATGACATTGTCTACATAAGAAAATCGGTCGTACTCAACCTGTGGCATTGCTTCGAGTTCTTGGTACACCGCTTGCGTAAAGACTTTTTCATGAGTCTGTTCCCAAATTCTCCCGTTCCAGTTGCGCCAAGTGTTTTGTTCTAAATGATACTTCCAATCTGTACGGTAACGCTCTGCAATCTTTTGAGCGGCTCTTCTGGGTGGAAGCTTCTTCTGGGTCTTGGCATCGTCTTCTTCTTTTTGAAATTGCTTTTCCCATTGGTCGATACTCACTGCCTTAGCTAAGACCTCCTGCTTAAACTTGTCTGCTCCATTCATTTGAATGTAATCGTCAATCCCTTTCCCTTCTTCTTTCGTCCACAGTCCCGTGACATTATATTGCGGAACGTTAAATTTTTTTAACTGGTGGACAAGTTTCCGCTGCGCCTCGATGACGTTGGGGTTGGTAATAGCATCGGCGTCAAAGGCATGAATAAAGCCTAAGCCAGCACGGGCAAACTTTTCCAATGTCGGGACTAAGTAGCGTTTGCCCTGGGGGTCGGCAGCGCTAGCAGTTAAACCCATTTCTACTCCCTGCAACGCTATGGTGGGGACTTCGTGGGAGCAAAGGGCGATCGCCTTGAAAAATCCCTCAGTCGTCACTAAGCAAGGATGACCATCAATGATGTAACACTTTAGCTTTAACGCCTCAATGTCGTCCCAAAAATGAGGGTTCTCTGGATGGATGGGGAGCATGACATCGTATTCACCTAGGGGCGATCGATACTTGGGAGATTTTTTATCGTCTTGCGACTTCCACGGTTTGTCTGGTTTGAATTGCCCTTGGAAGTTTGCACCTTCAAGCCAAATGCCATCGCTATGTGCTTTGTATCCCAGTAACTCTGTTGCTTGAGTGGCAGTCAGACTTCGACAGTTAACTTCGCACCACTGTTGGTTGAGACCGCGTTTGGAAAACAGTTCTTTACGGTGTCGAGAGTCTATATAATGGCGATCGCTTTTAGGTATTGTGAGTTGTTTTGACATGGTGCAATAAAGAATGGGAGGCATGGGAAGTTTACCCCCATGATGGTTGGGGGTGCGCGTACATTAGTCATGATGCTTTCTGCGATACTCACATCATGCAAGTATCGCTTAATACATTAATCTGGGAAAAGCAAGTTTAACTTAACTGTTGCAACTGTTCCCTGAGAGAAGTTATTTTGCTAAGGTGAAATTTGATTTCTGCCTCTATTTCAGAACGTAGTTCGTTAGGATGCAACAGGTTAATTTCAGATTCGTCTAGCAAGTCTGTGTCATCACACATCGGACCGCGAGAAATGTAGTAGCGCCAACCGGGTTTGTAGGAATACGCCAGTTTAGTCCCCAACGCATAATACTGCATTCCCATAATGACGCCTTGTTGGGTGAGCATACCCAGTTTGTTGAACTTTGGCAAATCCCAATCGCTGGGAATGGCGATGGCGCTCTTGCGCCCGCCTTCTCCTGTCGGAGACGCTTCGCGAACGGCGATCGCACTCGATTGCGGTGGTTGGGGCTGGTCGAAATCTTCGTTATCTGATACGTTTTGGTTAGTCATTGTTTACAATGATAGAAATTGTCTAAACCTCTAGCGACGCCTGACAAACGAGCTAGAGGCTTTGTTGTATTAATCTAGACAAATTCTAGTCGCAAGTCAAGAGGTTTTATAGACAATATCTAACATTTGTTGTTGCTCTTTACTCCAATGTTTGAATTCTGCTCTGGGGCAAGGATTTCACTGAAATCAAACGCATTCACCTTGTGTTGAATTTCCGCTAGGGTTTGCTTGAGCAAGAGATTCTCCTGCTTCAAGCCGCTGACTTTCCCTCCAGTTTTTCAAGTGCAATTTGCATCATCTCTTCGAGTTTGGCAAGTCTTGCCTCCGAATCTAACCGAGACTTGGGCTTTTCTCCGATGTATTCGTCACACCAACCTGCTAGTAGCTGACTCACAGATATTCCTTCTTCCTCAGCCATAGCATACAAGCGCTTTTTTTTATCTTTGTCGTACCGAAAGTTAATTTGTCCTTCTCTGTCAGTTGACCCGTTTTTTCGTTGCTTGCTGTAAGTCATTTCTGTCTAGCAATACAAAGTTTGTAATTCCAGTTTAGCTCTAGGCTGATAGAGATGTCTATTCCATGTCTATTTTCAGCGGCAACTACTACAGTACACAATTCCTCTTGTCTATAAAAAGACTAGAAATACGATTGACTTTTGTCTAGACATAGTCTAATTTACAAGAAGGCGAGACAAGCGATCGCACCCACTAGCACAAAAAGCCCCTGTAGCGCTGACTGCAAGGGCGTCCAAAAACTATCTAAATCCAATTGTAGTCATGATAGAAACACAATCGACAAAAAAGACCAACTCGCTCGGCTTAGAAATTCAAAACCAGGAGTTGGTTATTGGATATTCCAATAGTGCTGCTGAACTCATTTACTCAGGAACTTTATTTTTTGAACCCATCGCATCCAAAGGCACATACCGAGTCCTTGATGGGAACATCGACTGCGGATGTATTGTGATGACTGACGAAGGGACGTGGAAAAATAGTGTTAGCCACAAGATTTATGGCACTCCATACCAAGCAGCAGCAGCACTTTTTGAGACTTCCATAAAGCCTGTTTCCATCCTTGATAAACCGTTTGACGAGTTAACGTCGCAAGAATGGGAGTTGCTGAAAACTTGGGACTTACAAACCCTAAATGTAGCCACAGCATAAAAACTATAAGTGGGCTTTTTGCCCGCTACACAAGTTGTTCAGCACTCTTCACACCATTAAGAAAGAAAAATGTGTCAGCCTACTCTCAACAAACCCTGGCAATCTTGGAAAACTCCAACTGACGCTCTGTTATGGGCGCAATCCGAACTTCCCGCTCACAGTCCTGATTGGATACACAAACAATGGGAGGCTCTTAAAACCGATAAGAACGGTAAGAAAGCTCATCTGTGGGTAGAGTTTGTCTTGGATATCAAGCACAACGAATTTGCCGATCGCCCACGACAAGATTGAGCGTCAGTCCAAAGCTATTAGGGTGCGTTCATTAACTCCAAAACGACCATTAGCGCACCCTAATAAAAATCCAGACCCAGTTATTAGGGTGCGTTCCCGACCAAAAACCGCCTTTAACCGCACCCTAAGTGACGAACATACCTTCAATTTAGGGTGCGCTAAACCCTGAAATCCCACTATAACTGCACCCTAAGTGTACTGTCTAAAACTATGACTTAGGGTGCGCTCCTCGTTGAAATCTGCATCCAACCGCACCCTAAGTACGCCATGCCACTGAACAAAACACATAAGCCCAAACCAACCGTAGAAACTGTTCTCCAACAAGCCGCCCAATTAACTTATGCGGAACGAGAAGAATTATTACTCGCGCTCAAAGCACTACTAGAAGCTATTGACGATGAAAAAGATGTGGCTCCATCAACAACAACATCACCCCATTGTGGTTCTCGCGGCGGTTCGCGAATTGAATGGAAGAAGATAAACGGTTATGGTCCGTATCCTTATCTGAGATTTCGTAGTGGTGGTAAATACCGCAGTTATTATCTGAAAGATTTAGCCTTTGCTGTCAACAGTCGAGATGGCGATGGTTCTTGATGATTGGGCGCACTGGATGAAACGACTTAGGGTGCGCTCGTTGGGTAAAAAATGCTTTTGAGCGCACCCTAAGAAAATAGTTGGCACAGCCCTAAACCAAGGGATGTCTTGAATTTTCTTTACTCAGGGGAGAGACCTTAGCAGCGAAGATACCTGAGCAAGTTAGAAGCGCCATAGAACAAGCCTTGAGACCGGATGAAAATGAGGAATTATTTATTGCCAAAGTCTACCGCTGGTACTTGCGCGGTCTTCCTGCAGCTTTGGCTTTAAAAAAATGCCGTGTGGATGCAGAAATTGCAGCAAATGTCGCTAGAGCGGCAGCTCATTGATTGTCGGGGAAGTTGAGACGGTGGTAGGGTGCGATCATTACCCCAAAACCACGACCACCGCACCCTAACAAAAGTTGGGCAGAGAACAGACCGAGCAATATAATGTTGCCGTTAATTAGTTGTATGCAGGAGTGACAAAGCATTTTTATTCTCTCTTATATAGAAAAACATATCGCTCCCCATCTCTCGTAGTTGTCGGCGGTATGCGTATCTATTTGGCTTCGATTCTGGTATACCATGCAATTGCAAGATATTACGAAATTTGTTAATGACTGTCTGCTTGTCTAAGCGTTCTGGTCTGGGTGCAACAAGCGGTATGCTGCGGTCAAATACGGTTTCAATGGATGGAATCTCTTTGCGAGAAAAAGCCGCTAATTCTCGCAAGTCAGCAAACATCTCAAACATGGTTTCCAGTATCAGATATTCATACACGGTTAACCCCGATATTAAGTCGGGAATTGTTTTTTTAAAATTATCTGCTGCCATAGATTTCATGTAATAGGGGTTGGTAGCTGTTCGCTCTAGTATAATTTGGTTTTAACAAAGGTTTTTAGATTTATGCCATTCATAATCCATAAATTGAATTGTTCAAACATTATTCCATATTGGTAGACTTGCTCCGAAGCGATCGCATCTTAAGAACGAGGGCAATAAGACCAGCACTTTTATGACAGTTCTAGAGATTTCTAAAAACGGCATTTCGTTTGCTGCCTTTACGACTGCGATCTCCCCCACCGTAATCCGCATACCTCCCCAAGCGCGATCGCACCCTTAGCAACTGTAAAATAGCACTCCAAGAACAAGAGCACCAGCATGGCAGTTCTGGGGGAAAAGGACAAGAGTACTAACAAGGTAGGGGCAGAGTATCAGGCACGACTTGAGGACAAGGATAAAGAGATTAATCGATTATTCCATGTAGTTAATCAACTTTCAGAAACACCTAAGAAAATTTCTAATTACTACCTCAATCACTCTCAAATAGCTGGTGGAATTGTAGATGCGGATACAGTTCATACACAACAGGTTGGTGGAGACATCTATAATACAGACAACGAGGAACGCCCAAGCTAACCTATGTCAGAGTCTGTACTCAGGCGATCGCTTGCGTCACCATGCCATTTTCAAAAATCCTCAAACCGAAGAAGCAAAAGCGGCTTGCGAAGTTTGCCATAAATATGTTTGGAACGAAGAAGAAGTGTAAAGTAGCATAGCGAGTCGTGCATTATAAACTCTTTAGAAGCGATCGCACTTCATGTACAGCTGCTATATTGGTGGAGAGAACTTCGCTCACCTCATTCTCTCCCCCACCGCAATTTCCTTCAATCTCCCCCACCCCAATCTTTTCGCTGTAGCCAATGAAAGAGCTTTTCCATTCCGGAACATCACATACTCAACCCCGCTGCTGTCTGAATCAACATCAGCAATGATTTGGTTTCTTAAATCAAAACCCAAAGCTTTTCCTGCCTGTTCCCAAAAGATATCCCCTGGGCTTTTAAAGTTAGGATTGTCTAAGTATTTATCTTGCCAATGGCGGGAATCCCAATGGTTGCCCAATGCCTTGATTAAGCAAAGACTGGGATTGTCCAATGTTTCAGACTTTGTTTCCAACCAATACCAATATGCAATGGTAGCACGCAAAGCATCTTCAAAACCTTCAACACTATTTAGAAGAGCTTCTTGCACGTCTTCTCTATTAAAATCCACCCCAATATAGGCTAAGGCATATTTATACTTATCAAAAATTTCGTCTTTGATTTCCAATTCTTGTGGGTCAAATAGATAAGCTTGATAAAATGATTTTAAGCACAGCATTTATCGTTATGTTATGTAGTTTGTTAACTAATATAGCAATATGCATAATGATATGTGAAGATTATATTTTACCAAGAGCATCGCCAGTATTGACTTATCAAAAGAGTGGCTGTATGGGTTTGTAAAAGACTGACTGACGAACGCGATCGCGTAGAATGATGAATGACACAAGACGCGTACTGAGACCTTGTTGTACTAAGTATGAAACCATTTTTCGAGCTAGCATCTGTTTCAAATATAGAAACGCTGATTGAGTTAATGAGCGAACTCTATACACATGAAAGCTTGCCTTTTGATGAGCAGATTGCACGTTCGGCTTTACAACTCATCTTAAATAATGATTCCTATGGTCTAATCTATCTCATTCATGTCAACGCGGAGATTGTTGGCTATCTAGTTGTGACATTTGGTTTTAGCTTAGAATATCGTGGGCGCGATGCATTTCTTGATGAATTATATATTCGACAGAAATACCGAGGAGTTGGAATCGGAAAGCAGAGTTTACAGTTTGCTGAAAAGATTTGCCGACAACAAGGTATTCAAGCCATACATCTAGAGGTAGAACGGGAAAATCTCAACGCTCAAGCTGTGTACCAAAAAGCAGGATTTGTCAGTCGCGATCGCTTTCTCCTCACAAAATGGTTGTAATGGCGCTTTCACAATCAAATGCGTTGACTTTCTTTACCTTCGCGCAAAGAGCGATCGCTCACTTGGCAAAAACTTTTCAAGTCAAGCTTCGCTCTTACTAATTGTTTAAACCCGGTCTATCAATACATCGTAATCGAGTACAACTTTCCGAATCGCTTCAACAAGATTTGTAACGGATTGTGTGTCTTTGTTATGGCGATCGCATAACTCACGAACAGACTCGGTTAAATCGTAGTCATCAGGTGTAGTTGCATCTAATGTGTCTATCCACATCCGGTAAATTTGTTCCCCCAGTTCTGGACATTGACAAACAACCTCTGCTTCATTACGGCACATTAATAAAGCACGTTCGTTGATGATGCGGGCGTAAACTTCCTTCATCAAAATGACCTAATTAATCAGAATTTTTAAAGAGAGCAGCACTTACCTTCACAATTGCGCGAACTGCGAATACACCCGTAGTTAGCATAACGCACGCTATGTTTGCAGACAGTAGGCCAAGCCATTAAGTGTAGCGGTATCCCTGTCAACTTCCAGAATAATCTCCCTCCTGAATGCAAAATATCCCAAGCTTCTTGAGTGCTTGGATTTTCAGTAAACTCTAATACTTCACTTTTAAACGCCACCAGAGTGGAAGTTACAGTAGGTGAATGGCAGTGGTCATAAGCTGCCATTCCAACATGGTAGTTTTGCCAGATTCTTTTTATTTTCACAATCCCAAAATCCATTTTACCCATTCTTGCATTATCCAATTGCCTAAAAAAATCGTATAAAGAGCAAAACCTACTTGAGGATCTCCTACATATAGTTGAGTTCATCTACAAGCTGAAGTGGTAAATTTTCGGTTTGCTTTCAAATTCGTAAAGAGAGCAAAGCGAGCTTGTGAGTGCTTTGTGCTGTATCGCACGCCCGTTGACATGAGCTACCTTATTACTGCTGACTACTGCTTATAACAATACATGGAAAAGGATAAACTGACAAGTGTTAACAGTAAAAAAGAAGTGACTATGATAGACATCGAACACATCGCTACACTGAAATGGACTCAAGACCAGGCTCAAAAACTTCAGTCCTTACGGGGTAAAATGTCCCGTCGTCAACTAGAAGAAAAAACTGAAGAACTCGGCTTAAAGGTTGCACACCAGTATATTCAGCAATTAGAACAACCTCATTTGTTTACCAAACGTCTCAAAAGCGACACCCTAACTGTCTCAGTCGAAGTTGTTAAAACACTCTGTGCTGCTTTGGAAACAGATATCACCAACTTCTTTAATTCAGCAAAAATTATTACTGTTGTTGCTTCTTAATCACTGCTCATAACAGTATAATAAAAAAATAAAGCAAAAAGCGATCGCCCCGTTCAAACCGGAATGCGATCGCCTAAAAATACAACTCCCGAATTGGGAATCATATATAAAAGTTAGTAAATCCTATGATGCCACAACAAGAACCACACGCGCTCTTAACTTTCGACGGATTAACCCATTCCACCGAAAACATTCTCGCCCATGCCCTCTGGCTTGCCGAACAGAAAGAACTCTTGAGCAAAAGCGAGTATAGGAAGCTACTCAAACAACACGGTTGGAAGAACGAAGACAAGCGATACCTCAAAGTGGCAGCAGCGTTCGGTCAGCTTCAAAACCAAAATTTATCCCAAATCGAGCCAGCAACAATCTTCCGTTTGGCCAACAACCCCAAGAAGTACCAATCAGTTATCGACCAGTTACAAAACTTAGAAGAAATTAACCAATCCGTTATCCGAGAACTCATCGCTCAGCAAAAGCAACCCAAAGAACCAAAAGAAGAACAACCCAGCATCTGGCGGCGGACTCAAGATGGGAGACGCTATTGCCAAATTCCACCGATTCACGAGACGGACGAGCGAACAGGGACGACTTTGCAGAAGATGATGGATACTGAAGGACTTAGCACTCAGCAAATTATTGCAGAATCTGTAGCCCTTCGTCAGGCATACATTGAAGGACGCTTAATACTTGTGGAGCAAACACAGCAAGTTGATAGTGATTCCTCTTTAGATACTAGAGCGATTGACGATATAACTCAAACCTCAAATGATTCCTCTCTAGAGGCGATCGACACAGAAACATCATTAGATGAAGAACCCGTCCCTGGTACTTGGACTTACGAACCAGAACCAGAAGCAGATGATATAGACGGTTACGAAGAATATGCAGTTACAGTTCAACCACAACAGGAGTTAGAAGCGCGATCGCCCGTTGAATTATTAATCGAAACCTTTCAAACTGCCAACACTTGGGAGCCAATTAGAGAAGCCTTGCTCGTTCATGAAGACTACAAGCAACAGGCTTGGGAGGCGCTCACACCAGTTGAGAAGAAACGAGTCAGGGAATTAATGCCAATTGAGGTAAAGAAACTGTCCGAGGTAAAGCAAGCAGGCTTGATTGTTGATTTCAAAGAACTCAGAGAAGGTGTTTACCAAGTAAGGCGAACGGGAAATGTCTTGGGGGAAGTTGTGAGTTCGTCAAGGCTGGATGCTTTTTTGGCTCAGTTACGAGACGTATCGGCTTAAATTTCATAACTTAGAGAAATTTCTCTTATGAAAATAATACTGACACCAAAATTCAGCCACTTCTAAAAGCTTTGTGGCATGAGAATACTCTACTTTACTTTGATTAAATACCGTTTTCATCCAGATAAGCTTTAATTCCTGCATCTAAATCTTGCAAAGCTGCTTCCATAGTGGGATAACTTGCTTTACCGTGGTAAACTGTACCACCATAACTGTAAGCTCTCACAAACGAGTTAATGTACTCGCTTTCTCCAATTTCAATCCAACCAATTTCTTCAACAAATCGGCATAGATTTGGATATTTTTCTTCAAAAGTTTGAGACTTTGGCATTTGTCAACTTGAAATTAAATAATTCTTGGAATATAAACAAGATTACCGAAAATTCTGCCTTCAAGATTGTTTGTTGATTTTAACTCTTTTGTAGTACATTATTACTAATTAGATTTTGCTAAATTTGCGATCGCCCTGAATACTGTGTCTGCCTTGCACCACCCTTTCAAAAACAATGCCCACTGTATCTAACTCCCAACAACAAATCAATGCAACTCCCAAATATGAAACAATATCGGGAGTGGTGGAACGTCTGACCTTCTATTCCCAAGAATCAGGTTACACGGTGGCGCGGCTGGTACGTAAGGGAGAATCAGACCTCACAACAATCGTTGGCAACTTCGCCGATATCCAACCCGGTCAAACATTACAACTCACAGGCTTTTGGCGCGACCACCCCCAGTACGGTCCTCAATTCCAGGTTACCCAGTACAAGGAAACTAAACCTGCAACTCTCACCGGAATGGAAAAGTACTTGGGCAGTGGGTTAATTAAAGGTGTAGGTCCCGTCACTGCCAGACGCATTGTCGCTCACTTTGGTTTGGAAACTTTAGATATTATCGAACACCAAATCCATCGCTTGGTGGAGGTAAAAGGCATTGCCAAAAAACGTATCGGTATGATTCAGCGTGCCTGGGAAGCACAGAAAGCTATCAAAGAAGTCATGGTCTTCCTACAAGGACACGGTGTTTCTACCACCTATGCTGTTAAAATATACAAGCAGTACGGTGATAAGGCCATAGAGACAGTTACCCAAAACCCCTACCAACTAGCAGCTGACATCTACGGTATTGGCTTCATCACAGCTGACAAAATTGCGCGTTCTCTTGGCATTTCTCCCGATTCCGAATATAGGTACCGTGCTGGCATGACTCACGTACTCAGTGAAGCAGCTGAAGATGGGCATTGTTATCTACCACAGCCGGAACTCATAAAACAAGTTATCGAACTCCTGAAAGTCGAATCTCATCAACCAACAGAAGATGCGATCGCCCAAATCATCCAAAACATGGCAGTAGCAGATGAGTTGATTCGAGAAAGAAGTGGAGATAAAATATTACTCTGTTACAAACCCAGCTTCTTCCATACGGAACTGAACCTTGCCGAGCTATTGCACCAACGTCTGGTTCGCCCCATCAACCCCGATATCCCTCGCGTTCGTTCTTGGGGACTTCGCTATACTGCATCTCGCAACATCGAACTTTCCAAGCAGCAGCAACACGCAGTAGAAACAGTTGCTTATTCCAGGGTAACAATTCTTACAGGCGGTCCTGGCACTGGAAAAACATTTTGTGTGCGTACTATTGTGGAATTATGGAAGGCGATGGGAAAATCCATTGCTCTGGCTGCTCCCACCGGACGTGCGGCACAAAGATTAAGTGAGATGACAGGACTTGAGGCGAAAACCGTACACCGCCTTTTGGAATTTGACCCCAAGACGATGGGCTTTAAGCGAGACAGCAATAATCCCTTACCTAAAAACACGCGGGACGGCGAAAGCCACGCAACTTTAGTTCGTGGATGAAGGCGGACACGGGCAAATTTATTTGCCTTCAATTCATGTGATTATGTTACAATAAATAAAGCACTCGTTAATTAAGGTAAGTTACCAACGTATAAGCTTAACGGCGCGTATAGATGTCTAACGACTCTTCGGTAACAAAGACTTTGAGAGCTAAAAAATAATAGCGAGCAATCGCACAAGCTTGAGATAGGACTCCGTAGCGTGGGGCACACGCGAACGTTAACGTCTCTGGAGATATCGACCTCTGTTCTGGTGGGGAAACTCCTCAGGATAAGCCGAATCGTAGAAAGAGAAAGCCCAAGCAGTGATGTTTGGAATCCCCCTAATTCTATTAGGGGGAGGATGTCAACCCAGAAAGCAATTGTCATTGATGAAGCCAGTATGCTGGATTTATTCCTAGCATATTCAGTGGTGCAAGCATTATCAGAAAATGCTCAGCTGCTGTTGGTAGGAGACATTGACCAGCTGCCTTCAGTAGGACCTGGTAATGTGCTTGCCGACCTCATCCATTCCGGTAAAGTCCCAGTCATACGCCTCACCCAAGTTTTTCGTCAAGCCCAACAAAGTGCAATTATTACCGCTGCCCACCAAATCAATCGCGGGCAGTATCCTACAATGGAACCACTCAGCGATAATCCTACCACCGACTGTTTATGGCATGGCGGCGGACATCAACCAGAACATGGAGTACAGGCAATTTGCGAATTGATTGCAGGTTTGATTCCCCAGCTTGGCTTTAACCCAATGACTGATGTTCAAGTATTGTGTCCAATGACACGAGGAGTTGTGGGGACAAGAAACCTCAACGGTGTATTGCAGCAGCTGATAAATCCTCCCAGTCCCGATAAAGCTGAAATTACTAGAGGTGGGATGACACTGCGAGTGGGCGACAGAGTGATTCAACAAACCAACGACTACAATCGCGAAGTCTTCAATGGCGATGTAGGATTTATTACTAGTATTGATACGGAAGAGCAAGAAGTCACCGTGCAGTATATAGGACGCGATGTTGTTTACGACTACGCCGACCTCAATGAAATCACCCTGGCATGGTCTGTTTCTATACATAAAGCACAAGGCTCAGAATATCCAGTGGTCATCTTGCCCCTATATACGCAACACTATGTTATGCTGACACGCAATCTGTTTTATACAGGATTGACACGGGCGAAGAAGTTGGCAATTGTCGTTGGTTCTAAAAAAGCAATCTCCTTGGCTCTGCGTTCTACCGATAAGCAGCGGTACACTCAGTTGCAACAACGGTTGGTACGGGTGTTTTAGTTGGGGTGGGTGCATTCAGAGCCCTTGAAGAAAGCGATCGCAAAGCACTCTTTTAACGCTAAACAAAGAAGTCAAAATTTGAATCAAAACGTTTTGAAGAAAGAATCTTTAATGACGAACTACGAATTACGAATGACGAGCTTCTGAGATAGCGACTTGACTCTCCCTGAAAAGCAATAGTAAAGTTAAGGAGATGACAGTTGCCGAACTCGCACAAATAGGAGAACATTATAAACTTGGTTAAACGGATTCACCAAAAACCCTAAAATAGTTCCAATCATTTCAGCACGATCTTCTATCGTGGGAAATAAACGAACAATAATTTGGCTGCTCAGGTCGTTAGCTAAATAGTTAAAGACTAGAATATTGACAAGAATTGCTAAAAATACAGATGTCCAACGTCCGCGTACTAAATCCCAACTCCGCTTCATTCCATCTTTAGCTGTTCGATTCTCTATAAGAATAGCCTCAGCCAAAAAGTAATATTTTATCCACAAATATAAACCGGGAATAATAAATAAAATTAGCCCAATCAGACAGACTCCAAATACCATTAAACTCCCCAATATTAATTCTTCAATTTTTGTAAAAGTATTTTTTAGCGCCCTAACAATACTAACTTTTGGTTGAAAAAAATAAGAATAGATATAATAGGTGGATGCTCCCCACGTCCAAATAGTTAAAAAGGCGTTGCCTAAAACAGCGAGCGCGAAAAATAGCAATCCCCACCCTGTTGTTGGCAAGTTTAATATCAAAAAGGGAGTTACCAGAAAGCCAGGAATATTTAAAAGCAGCAGGAAACCGTAAATAGGAACGGAGTAAATAAAAGAATCTTTCAAGAATTTTAAAGGGTTCATAATTCACCAAATTTATTATATAATCGTCAAAGTATGTAGACTACCATGCTTGGCAGTCCTAAAATTTTTTCTATTATCAAGACAGGCAGGTATGCTGGAGGGAATCTGCCTCCAAGCTGCCCGCGACCGTTCGCGTTGGCGAAACCTCTCAACAGAGAAGCGTCTCCGATAGAAGATAGGGAACAAGGGTTTAAAACCGCACCGTCACTTGCGGTGCTTACAATTGGTTGGGATTTGAATCCACATACTCTTGTTCATAAATGCTCTCTGCCCTCTGCCGAGCGCCTTCTTTAACTGAACTCTTACTTATTTATCAATAGCAAGGTAGGAGTTTTATGAATAACCCTATTTTTATTTACAAAAATTAAATCTTTCTTGAAGTCCCGATCGCTTATGAAGAGCGCTCCTCGTTTGCCTTCTGTTATATTGCAACTACAGGTGGGAGGAGCCGATCGCGACTTGGTCCCAACAAAGCAATATATTTGGCTCTGCGTTCTAGGGAGAAACACTCCTCGCTACACTCAGTTGCACTACTCGGTTAGTGCGGGCGTTTTATTGGAGTGCATCTTTGTCCTTGGCGAGTGCGTTAGAAATCGCCGTCACTATGAGGAAACCGGACATACGGTCATATCTTCAGCCGAATTAGGAGAGCAATGGCTATGGTGTTTTGAGCATTCGCAACAGAAGAATTATTAGAGATACCAGCTGCCTTGACTCCTACATCGCGATCGCAAAAACTTTGGTCCCCTTACTCTCAAGTTTTACTCCTTTGGTATAACCAATCAATTCTTAAAAATTCCTAAACTATGAATACCAAGCTATGAATGTACAAATTCCTAGTTCTAGACCTAGCTAGGAATTTTTTATGAATTTATAATTTGAGATATATATCCTCAGAAATATACCATTTAATATGGATTCTTCTTGGCTTTGGAATAAATGAACCTTGAAGAATCAAGGGTTACAGCGTTTGATATGTAGCAACCATTTAGATAATCGATATAACTCTCCCTTAAAGACTATAAATAATTAAATCCCCTGGCAGATTGGTTCTTGATATTTAAATTGTTATTCTATTCTTGTCAATCAAAAATTACCAAATTAAAAACAATGAATATTCTAGCTTGGATTGTTTTAGGTCTTTTAGCAGGCGCGATCGCCAAAGCTATTTACCCAGGTCGTCAAGGTGGTGGAATTTTAGGAACAATCTTGTTAGGAATTATCGGTGCTTTTGTCGGTGGTAGTTTGGGTGTCTTCTTCAGCACGGGAACTTTTGCTCTGGCAGCTCCCACCCTCAGTATTCTTGGTGTTGCTCTAGCTGTTGTTGGTGCGCTCGTTGCTATTTTCGTGTGGAATTTAATGCAAGGTAGCGCCGTCTAAGAAATTAAAACTACCTACTTTATAGTAAACCTTGGGGAACCCATCTTACTATTTATCCCCCGAATTTAATTAAACCGCAGCGCTTCTCAAAAAACGGAGAAGCGTTATATTTATGTTTGTTCTTGGAAGGCAATGGTAAGAGAGCGCCCAAGGGAGGCGATCGCGTTTATTATATGCTGGTAATACCATCACGTACGCAGTTCTTCCAAAAACCACTCTTGATGTTCTGTTTATTGTAACTTTTCTGTTTTCTTTATTTTCTTTGAGTAGCGTTTTGACCGAGCTCGTGTCAATATAGTTGGTAAGTCGTAATTGCAATCTTTTGATTACGAATTACTTTGAGTCTCTATTAAAAAAATGCAACAGGCTCTTACTTATTTGATTGAGATTTTGGTCTTCGCCTTTGTGCTGTTCGTGTCATTTGATTTTATCGCCGGACTCTTCATACTTTGGCAGCAAGCCGCTCCTCCAACTCCTCCAACTCCACAAAATTCCCCTACTTCTAATAACATCTACAATTTTGATAAGCTTTTAGCTCTAGCAGAGGTTGAGTAATTCACAGTCCTATGTATAGAATTATCGTGTCATATGTCCCCTGTCAAATCCACTTCCTGTATAATCGGAACTGGTCACTTGGTAACAACTTGATGGTAATGTGGTATCCGCACGGAAGTTGTCTTGACGAGGTGCGCTGCCCAGCCAAGAACTATTTAACTGCCAACTGACCCAATTAGGAGTACCCCGATAGCAATTGTGTGAAGTTGCATACTGAGGTTTGGAGAGCAGTAAGTTAGCGTAAGAAGAACCCGCACCACTGGGATTGCCCATTTTCAAATGCACGCTTGAAGACTGGGCGGGCGCTGGTCTTAGCCAATTGGTTAGAAGTACGAGCACGATGGGTACAGCAACAAAAGCTATAACCAGAACCAATCTAGGTTTTTTCATATGATAGTTACCCGAATTTACAGTATCCCAATGCAACATTTAACAACAAGTATTCCCAAATATATATTAATGAAAATGTTATGTTTTGAACAAATACTCAGTAACTCTGTGCGATCGCCCATAACCAGCAATCGAGATAGGCGATCGCAAGACGCTACAATAGATAGAATTTTTATGATTAGTTTTGGGAAAATTTTTATGTATTTGTTAACCAAAACTTAAAATCTACTTAAAGTTCATTCAAGAAGCCCACAAACGTTACTTTGTACCTACTCGCACTTCTCAACCAAATTTTCAATAAACTTAGGTCAGATTCTGACTGATGCGCCCGACCATTTTGACGATAAGTCATGTATAAATAATGCTACAAATTTCTCCCACAATTATTATCCCCGATAGTGAGATTGAAATGAGTGCAATTCGCTCATCTGGTGCTGGCGGTCAAAACGTCAACAAGGTTGCCACTGCCATTCACTTACGCTTCGACATTCAATCGGAATCATTACCCGATTTTTATAAAGAACAACTTTTAAAACTTAAAGATAGACGCATTACTACTGAAGGAGTTGTTGTCATCAAATCCCAAGAACATCGCACTCAGGAGCAGAACAAAGAAGAGGCATTGAGACGACTTCAAGAACTGATTAAAAGTGTAACTTTGGTGAAGATAAAACGCAAACCTACCAAACCAACTCGCACCTCTCAAAAAAAGCGTCTTGAAAGTAAAAGCAAGCTTCGACAGATTAAGTCTACCAGGCGGCAGGTTACAGACATTGATTGAGGAGTGCGTTGTGTTTGCAAATACCAAATGTTGGGAGGAAAAACTTTTGTAACTATCAGCGCGATCGCACCACGAATGATAAATTTTTGTATCTGTTACTTGACATTCCTGAGTGTTGAGTTTAATTGTACCAACAAAACTTTGCCGCAACCAGGCGATCGTACTTCAGGATTTTCTCAATATTGTGCTTTTTCATCCCCGTTAGGGGAAGCTACGGTGTACACAGAAGTCCTAAAATCCTTGCCTGGTAAGATAAAAGCCTTAGTAGGTAAGGTTTTGAGTTGAGCCTATTGATTCTCAATAGTGCCAGCTTATTGATAGAGCTTGAACGGAAAATCAAGGATTTCAAAAAATCATTTTCCGTTCTTTTTCGTCCATTTGATTCCCAACTCGACTTGTGTGTACACCGTAGGTTAGGGGAAGAGGGTTTGTAAAGAAATCAACTCAAAAAACGTTTCTATCGTTGTTTGTTTCCATCCCCGTTAGGGGAAGAGGGTTTGTAAAGCAGGTCACAATAAGGGATGGTGTCGTGCCAGACGTTTCCATCCCCGTTAGGGGAAGAGGGTTTGTAAAGACGCGAACCCCGCGCAAGCTGTAATCAACGTGAACGAAGGTTTCCATCCCCGTTAGGGGAAGAGGGTTTGTAAAGATTTCGGAGAATATCAAAAAATCTGCACCAAAAATGTTTCCATCCCCGTTAGGGGAAGAGGGTTTGTAAAGTCTGCTTTAATTGTGCTCTCTTCTTCTTTCCTGTGTGTTTCCATCCCCGTTAGGGGAAGAGGGTTTGTAAAGAACTCTCAGAGAATTTGAAAATTCTGTTTCAAAACGTTTCCATCCCCGTTAGGGGAAGAGGGTTTGTAAAGTTTATAGCAAATAATATATCTGAAAAGCAACCAGAAGTGTTTCCATCCCCGTTAGGGGAAGAGGGTTTGTAAAGTAGTTTCAGTTATGAAATTGGTAACATTGCAATTGTTTCCATCCCCGTTAGGGGAAGAGGGTTTGTAAAGTAAAGTTTTTTTTGCTTTAAGCTTTTCTTAAAGTAAAGTTTCCATCCCCGTTAGGGGAAGAGGGTTTGTAAAGTCATATGCAACAATATAAGGGAGAAATTGCCTTTTCAAGTTTCCATCCCCGTTAGGGGAAGAGGGTTTGTAAAGTTGGTTGTGCGATTTTTTCTTCTCAGGAAAGATCATCGTTTCCATCCCCGTTAGGGGAAGAGGGTTTGTAAAGGTTTTTAGAAAAAAAAACGAGCAAATGCAAGAAAAAATCGTTTCCATCCCCGTTAGGGGAAGAGGGTTTGTAAAGAGTATGGTTCACCCTGAAATTGGTCATTTTCTTGTTGTTTCCATCCCCGTTAGGGGAAGAGGGTTTGTAAAGCGTCCTAAAAGAATACTGGATGTCGTACACCCGTTTTTGTTTCCATCCCCGTTAGGGGAAGAGGGTTTGTAAAGAGTTCGCTCAGGGAGCCTTACTGGGACTGGGTTTGAGAGGTCAAATCGACACCACTTTTTTGATTTTCAATAAAGCCATGCTTGTTGATAAAAAATGGGAGGTTTCAAACTGTGAAACCCTTGCCAAGCGAGCAATCGACACCAGTCTACGAACTTATGCGGTTTTCAAGGATCTGAGGAGTGGTGTCGATGACCTAACCACAACGCCAACAATACTTCTTATCTATCTCTATGTCAAGCACCATATAATATTCTTTACATTAGTGCGGGGAGGCGATCGCCCTTCAAAAACTGCACATAATTGAGCACTGATACTTTTAAAATAGCCTAAGTTGTAGGGCGACAGATAAAATTTCACTGCCATCGGGCGATCGGTTGCCAAGTCACTCAAGGTTAATAGCTTTGCTTGGGGAATAGGTATGGTCTTGAGGACGGGCTTTTTTATAGGGATATAGCGGTGAGCTGATGTGGTGTCGCTATTCTCTTTGGCATAAATCGGGCGATCGTCCTTGGCGTACTTGACGAATTTCCAACCCATTGGCGCTGCATCAACTCGACCGCAGACCACAGCTTCAACGTTTTCAGAAATATAACACCAATCTGGTTTGCCACATACGGGACAGGGATTGGTTTTGGATGCTTCTGTCCAGGTTGTGTTTGTCGGGTGGTTGATTGTATGCGATCGCACGGAACTGACAGGAGTGCGAGCCGCGTCAGAATTTGTTATTATGTTATACATTGTATTTTAAGTGATTAAGCCCCACTGATAGCCTCGAAAACTTGCAGTGGGGTTTTTAATGGAATTGGTGATTACGCTGCCTCTTGGTGCTGGACAAAATCCAATAAAGGAGGAAATATCTTCGATTTATCGTCAGAAACTAGCACGAGAACAACGTTGCTAGCTATTGGTTGACGAATGTACCAGAAACTTTAACCTGGTCAATCAACCTTTCAACATCTTTCGCTTCATAGCCATTGACCGCATCGAAATCTAGGGCTCGATCGCACAAAAAACTTGTCATCTGTTAAACTGCTTGTTGTTACTTGTATTGATTATAATCATACAAATCAATACAAGCAACTATATCCCTTGAAAAAGTTAACCCGCCTCGTCGGCGGGTTTTTCTTTGCTAAGTAGCTCTAGTAATGAATCGTGAATTTGCCTGAGAGATTGGTTTTCGTCCCTCAGGCGGTCGATTCCCCCACCAAACGAGCATTTTCAATACCCACTACACGCTCTAAAGTTTCCAGTCTTCTCCTAAACTCCTCCATATCTGCTGTTTCTTGCTTTTTAACGCTCAAGTACGTATCCACAAATTCCAAAACGACCTCCGTTGCCGTCTTGTTCTCTTGCTTGAGCTTCTCCATAAACGCCGTTTTCTTTTCCGGGTCTATCTCAATCGAAATAAAAGTTCTCTGCTTTTTGGTCATACACTACCTTTTCTCTACATTTCTAATCTAGTCACAAGAAAGTGTATTTACAAGTGTATCGAATTTTGTCTCGTTTTGTATTGACTTGTATTGACTAATCGACTTAAAATAAGGTGAAAGGCAATAGGGAATTTACTCGCTTGCTGAATCAGGGCAAACGCACCCACCACAGGCGCAACTCTCAAGACAAAACGCCCTGCAACTGACAGGGCGACCAAATACAATACATACAACTATGATGCCACAACAAGAAAAAGAACACTCCATAGCTCAAGCCGAACTTGAAGCATACCTTGAAGCCCAAGCCCAAGCTATTGCACCAGAGCCAGACATAAAGTTTGTTGACATCAATGATACATACGACTTCAAGTGCTATGTCAACAACGAAATCATTGCTGAAATCACCTTCGATACTTCTATCAACACCCAACCCTGGTCCATCTCTATTGCTGGTGTAAAAGTGTACCGGACGAGCATTTACCCAGAGGCAATTGAGTGGGTAAAAATGCAATACATATCAAAGGTTAAAGCAATTAGCGATCGCACCCTCCGAGCCATTGAAATTGCAGTCGTTGAAGTACACGATGACGAGTACGTCGTTTGCAATCAGAAGAATGGGAATCACTATGTTGTGCGCCCTTCTCATCCAAACCCAAAAGAGAGATGTGAGTGTGCGGATTGCCACTTTAGAGGCGCTAAATGTAAGCACCAAATAGCGGTCGAACAATTCATCCGTTCTCAAGCTGCTCAAAGTCAAGTCCTAGTTGCTTAAGTAGGATTTCTCACAAGCAGGAAAAAAATATCAACACAAGAGGTTTTGAAATGAGCGCCAAAGATATGTATAGCGGTAGAAAATGCGGTGTTTGCAGCAAAGTTGTTAAAAGTCGTCGGCAAGTATGCTGCGGTGACAGTAATTACTTAATTTGTAGAAAATGTTGCCATCACAGACCCGACCCTATATTTTTAAACTCTGGTTATGTCCTTGTGGGCAGTAGATAAACACTAGCTGCTGAAAAGTCAATCGGCGAGCACCTTGCTTGCCGTCACCCGACAATTTCTTCCCTTTTTGGAATTGAGAATTGAAACCCTACAACTCAAGGTTTTTCATGAGTACCAAAGATATGTTTAAAGGCAAAAGATGTAGTGTTTGCAGAATAGTTATCAGAAGTCGTCGCCAGGTTTGTTGTTGCGATAGCTTCGCTAACGCCTAAAGGCGTATCGCAATTACTTAATCTGTAAAAAATGTTGCTCTCACCATCCTGACCCCACACTCTTAAATTTTGGTGACATTCTCAACAGACGCCGACATTCAACTGAAGTTCAACCAGCCGCTTAAAAGTCCATCGGTGAGCCTGAGTGCTCACCATTCCTATGTAAGGTTTTGCCATGTTAACACCAGAAATTAGAGAAGAACTACGCCGCATTCAAGCAGAACTCAAAAAGCCTTTCCCAGCACCAATCCACGAAGTCAGAGAACTTCCTGGCGGTGGGAAAAAGTGGGTGTTCCTACCCTGGCAAGCATATAGAGAACGCCTAGATGAAGTGTACCCGGAATGGATAATTGACTACTCGGAAATCCAATATCTCGGCAATGACGCAATTTGTAGGGCAGGAATTACGATACTTGGAATTAGGAAAGAAGCGATCGCATCCGTCCCCATCTCAGTCTTGAGCAGTAACGGTAAGGAAATGACCAGGGGCAGTGCAGCTGACCGATTAGCTGCAGAAGCTCTTAAAAATTCTTCAGAGCAGTGGCACGTTGGAAGGTACCTTGATAACCAGGAATTTACAATCAAGTATCTTTGGGAACACCGTCATCAACTCGATGACAAAATGTCACAGGAACTGCAACGCCTCATCCAACAGTACAAAATAAGTCAAGGTATGATATCGCCCAAGCCAAAACCGAAAGACAAACCGGGTGCGTTTATTAATGCGATCGCAGGCGAATCTCAACCCCAACAAGTTCGGCAACCACCAGCAGATTTATATCCAGCTAACAACAATATTGTCAAGCAAGTCAGAGCAATAACAGGTCACAATTCTGATTGGATTTACGCACAGTGTCGGCACTACGGCTATGACCGTCCAGCTATGATGCCATCGGATGAACTGCAAAAACTGATTTGTGATATGTGTTCTGACTTTGCAGTTTCGGTGGGGACGGCGAGCAATCATCCTGGTGCTCTTACTTCCATTCAAAGTGCTCTTAACTTTGCTAAGACCAGCGGTCAACCAATTCTGGATGCTGCCTTGATGTGGCTCGACCGACATCAATAAATATACCAAACCCCAACCAACACAGGACGCTTAATTGAAATATTTACGTTACCTCAAGCATGACACAAAATCCTCAAAAAGGTGTTAATCCCAACTCATCCGAAAACCCACCGCCTACAGATGACCAGCAAACCGAACGAGCAAGCGTACCTGTGGAGGTTGTGTATGACGAACTGACAATTGACGAACAACGCGATCGCCTCCATTTAGAGCGCATTGTCGAGCGATCGTTTTATGAAGCAGGTAAAGCGTTGAAGGAGTTGCGAGATAGGAGGCTCTATCGCAGTAGCCACAAAACTTTTGAGGAGTACTGTCAGGATAGGTTTGGCTACGGCAGTCGCCGACAGCCCGATCTTCTTATCGAAGCTGCCAATGTTGTGGACAACCTTTCTGAAAAATCAGATCAAATTGTTATATACACCACAACGTCCACAACGTTTGTCTGATAAGGCTTTGACGTTATGTGTAGTTTACACGACGATGTTGAAAGATCATCGCTTAAGTCTC
>JAWQFQ010000082.1:0-35447 GCA_035967975.1 Scytonema sp. PMC 1070.18 | reverse complement strand
GAGTGAGGGAGTGTGGGAATCAAGGGCAGAACGGAATATTAAGTATAAAAAAACACTTTGTGTTGGGTCTAGAGGCGGTTTTTTTGCATAAAAATACTTAATTTTAAGAAAAAATATATAAAAAAATACAACTAAAATATGTGAAGGACGCTCCAAATCCGGTTTCTTAACGTTGCTTAACAGACAAGTATTGGGTTAAGACTTGAATTTTTAGCTGCTGTTCTACTATGATTTTGAAAGTTTGTTGAAAATCCAAAAACTTTACAAACTAACCGGAGTTTTGCTTGAGTAAGCAAAATGAACTTATGACAGCGAATTTTAGAGCAGTTACGACGAATCATCAATAAAAGCAGCGATAAGCTTGAGTGCAAGTCCTCAAAAAGCTTTTTACCGCTTTTTCTCATTGATGTTCTAGAACAGTGCTCAGGTCAAAAAGATTTTTACGTAAACCTATGTAGCGAGCATGGTCTCCTTGCCAATCGGTAACATCATCAATCTGAGATCGGTCTGAATCTTCAAAAGGGTCGATAGAGAGCATGCCGGTCAGCGCAAACGCAATAACTACCATGCGGAAACCGTAATGGTGACTCATAGAAATGGCACAATCACGACCATCGCGTACCAAATGCACGAAACGGGCATCAGGAAAATGGGTGATAAGCTGTTCAACACTGCGTAACGAACCGCCGGAACGCTCGACCCACAATACACGTTTGAACGTTTTTGCCAGCCATTGAAAGAGTTTTTGATACTGCATGCCAATGCGATCAGCGGACAATCTGTCTTATTCTCGGTTTCTGAGGTACGAGTTTTATGCAAAAACTCCTATTTATCTCTAGATGATACCTGTGCTCATGACTTTGTCAATTTTTTAATACTAGGGATATATGCTTATTTAAAAAGGGAAAGGATAAATTTCCCTTCCCCTTTTCACAGTTATCAGTTACCAGGTATCAGAAGTGTTTTGAGGTAAATCAAAAGCTCAGTTTATTTCCGTGAGAAAGATAACTATAGCAATCCTAAATCATTCGTAAAAAATTTTATGAGCTAATAGCTAATAGCTAACTGCTAACTGCTTTTTAACTATTAGCTATTAGCTATTAGCAGTCCTCACAAAAATTTTACATTTCATTTAGGACTGCTATAATAACTGGTAGCACACACTGATTTAAGAACAACAGCAATATCTTGGTGGGTTAGTGCAAAAACAGTCACAGGAAGATATGACGATTCGTTCCTCAGCAACTGTTTTCAAAGAAGCCTTAAATTGCTGGTTTTCAACCTTATCGCTGGCTGGGATTTTATCTAAGTTAATTACGCACTGAAAGGTGACAATTTGGTCTCCCAGTAAATCATACTGCTGAAACAACTCGATTAATTTGGAGTTATTGACAGCAGCCAACAATTCATCCTTAATTTCTTCTTGGAATTGCTCCACATTTTTCAACATCACTATTCTCCTTCTTGTTGAATGTCTAGGCTGATACAGAACTAATTGTGGTGGGATACACCATTCATTAGCGGATAAATTATCCAGGAAAGCTATTAACATCAAGCTTTTCTGCACTTGATATTTTTTCCCCTCCTTCCATCTATATATCGATGCGAGTACACTCAACTTATGCAGTAAGTTAGGGAGTGAGGAGTGGGAACAATACTATTCTGTTGAGTAATGTAGGAGAAACCCAATTTTATTAACAGTATTGGCGACAAGAGAAACCCGGTATCTCAAAGATACCGGGTTTCTGACACGCGTGCTTAATCTAGTCATTAGCTATAAGCTGAATGCTGACTTTTTGGTCAAAACTCAACAGCTTGGTCAAAGCGCAACATTTCCAAACTGCGATCGCCATAAACTCCCTCTATCTGCTGACGACAGCAGTCTATAGCAAAATCATTTAATTCTTCAGGTGAAACACCATACATATCCTCAAACACCTCTGGTAGGACTCGGCAAAATCGGGGACGATTGGGGTAGATGCGACACTCCCTGGATTTTTTGTCAAAATTTATACACCATCTATCTTCACCTACCATACTGAGGTAAAGTTCCAGCTCCTCTGGGGATAAGTACTCCTGTAATTCCGGACGGTCTGTGGGGTCAAGTTGACAGCAAGCTCCACATTGTTTTACGCATTGCCAAGTTGCCATGATTTAATAAGGGGTGTAGGAGTAATGATGATTCTTATACCCTTATACCGTTTTTCTATTGTCTTTATGGTTTTTCTTATAGTTTTGTTAAGTTAATTAAAGGTTTCGTGCCGTTGCCGGATATGATAAATTGCAAGTTTGGTAGCAGTGTTATTTAACTTGTGAAGACAATTTGGAGGAAAAATGGAAGCTTTAGCTAACATCAACTGGGAAGTTATTTTTCAGCTAGTCTCAGTCTCTCTCATCATGATAGCTGGTCCAGTTGTTATCTTCTTGCTTGCCTTTCGCGGTGGCAATATGTAGAAGTGAGGAGTTAGGAATTAAGTGTTAGGAGTTGGGAGTTAAGAATTAATAATTAATAGTTAGGGATTAAATTCTTCATTCCTCACTCCTTACTCTTTACTCCTCACTCCTCATAACTCAATTCTTCTAAAGCTTGAAGAGCAGCTTGGATAAGAGCACCGTACTGGGGCTGAGAAATGTCAACCTCTCTAGCCTCTTGACGACTTTTACCGAATATGCCTGTGGTTTGCCCTAATGGCACAGCTAAGACCATGTTATTGGGATTCATAATCCTCAATTCAGGTAGACAACTATTGTGATAAATGCCACAAGAATAGTGGTGTTGTTCGTATTCAAAGGTGGTTCTGATTGCTTTTGGTTGAGCCGACAGGAATTGGTAATTGGGACTAGGCAGTCCGATTCCAAGCAATTCTAACTCAATGGTAATGTTACCATTAAAATCGTTCTCCCTTAGTTTATAAGAAATGTCAACTTGGGACGGAAGGGGAAAGTAATCGCGCCATCGCCAAGCAATTGCTTTAATTCTGTAGTGTTGGTTGTTGATAGTTTGTGCTACGGTCAGTTTAACATGATTTTTCCCCACGATCCCCTGCTCGACAATTCGGACATTGGGTGTCCAAAAGATGGGATCTGGATTTTCGATACCACAGGGTTCTAGAATATTTAGTTGTTGATAAAACTGATGGTTAATCCGATCTAAGTTAGTTTGGGTGTCGATTCTTAAAAGCGGTTTGAGATGCTGGGGTTCTATGCATTTGTTCGCAAACTCGCTGAGGCGCGATCGCAATGCTTCTAAATTTTCTACTGGAAAAGAAAATCCAGCAGCAGCTTTGTGTCCGCCAAATTTACCCAGCAAATCGTGACAGTACTCTAACGCCTCGAAGACATGAAACTCAGGAATTCCTCGTGCGGAACCACGAATACTTACCCCATCTTCATAGGTACCGATGAACACGGGCGCACCGTAGCGTTCCACCAAGCGAGAAGCGACGATACCAATAACGCCATGATGCCAGTTATGTTGTACAATCACCAATACGCGGTCTTCAAGTAGAGAAGCGAGAAATTCTGCTTCTACAATCGCGATCGCCTCTTGTTCAATTTGCTCACACATTTCTTGACGCCGACGGTTAATGTCTTCGCATTGCATTGCTCTTTCCAAAGCTATCCCCATGTCATCAGTTGTCAGTAGTTCAATGACTATCTGGGGGTCAGCAAGACGACCCACCGCATTAATTCGCGGTCCTAAGCGAAAGCCGATATCTTCTGGTTTGAGGGATTTGGGATTTGGGGTGTGGGGTGTAGGGTGTGGGGTGTGGGGGGATGCTAATATTTCTCCTCCTGCTTCCTTGCTCCTCTGCGCTCCTACATTCCCACCTACCCCTACACCCCTCACTTGGACTCCAGCCATTTGAATCAATGCTTGGACTCCGGCTAATTTGGATTTGGGTAATTGCTGTAAACCGCTTTTGACCCAGTGGCGATTGACTCCTGTTAGAGGGGCGAGGTCTGCGATCGTTCCCAATGTGAACAGTTCCAACATTGGTATCAGTACGTCTGTGTTAGCCTGTCCCAATTGTTCGGCTAGAGAAACTGCTAAAATGTAAGCAACACCAACGCCAGCTATACCTCGGTAAGGTGAATCTGGGCGGATGAGTTTGGGATTGAGGATGGCGTTGGCTGGTGGTAATTGTTGGGGGATATCGTGGTGGTCCGTGATAATAATGTTTAACCCAAGTTCTCTGGCTCTAGCAACTGGCTCGAGTGCGGAAATCCCATTGTCTACGGTTAGAATCAATCTGACACCTTCGCTATGAAATTCTTCGACAATACGTTTATTAATTCCGTAGCCTTCGTTCATCCGACTGGGGATAGCATAATCCACTTTTGCACCCAACCAACGGAGACAGCGCAAGAGTAAAGCCGTGCTTGTCATCCCGTCAGCATCGTAGTCCCCGCAAATAGCGATTTTTTCCTGAGAGGCGATCGCATTTTGTAATAATTCCAAACAGATTGCTAAATCGGGGAAGTCTTCTAATGGTGAAGGTAAGGTAAGAGGTTCTTGCTCTAAAAAAATTTGTGCTTCATCTGGCGTCTCAATCCGGCGATTTATTAGTAGTTGGTTGATCAGTGGCGGTAAATTTGTGAATTTCGCTAGCTTTTGCGCTAATTCAGGTTTTTGTGGATGTATCTCCCATCGTTGGGATGGAAGTTTTTGACCAAGACCGGAGAAGTTAGATACAGAGCGATTAATCACAGTAAAAATGACGAGGTCAGAGAGAGGAATTAGGAGTTAGGATACTTCATATCTTGCCTGACTCCAATAAATATTCCAAACTAAGGAAGCACTAAGGTGAAAAATTTGGTTAGATTAACAGGTGTACTATTTGCGATTATATTAGTTGCTGCCACTATGACTATCTCAGCATTTGGTCAAGGTTCTCCAGCAATTAAAATCTCTCTTGAGCGGTTGAACCCTAACTATAAAGTAGCCAAACTGGAATTTCACAATGTTCAGCATACGCGGAATTCTTATGAAGTCCGCGTATTCTTGAATCAGCCGGATGCTAACGCTGATACGCCAACGGAGGATAATGCCCATTATGCTGGGTCATTATACTTCTATGGACAAGGCGATGAGTATAGCTTGGACGGACAGAAAATACCCAACCGGGGTCTTGTTGCTCAAGAGTTCGATCTTAGCCCTGGAGCATCAAATACTTCTCCAATGAAACTTTTCGTTGATATTACTGATAGCTTACGTCAACTCAATAACCCTTCCGAAATCATTGTATCGCTAGTTGCGGTTGATGCACAAGGAAAGCCAATGAGTAATCCTGATTTACACTTTAGCTCTGTTTCTGTCGTTACAAATTAAACAAGCCCCAAGTCATATCAAATCCGCCTAATCACTTATCATAAAAAGCTTGCAGACCTTTTGCGTCTTTGCGTGATGGTATGAAATGCAAAATTTTCATGAGGACTGCAAATAGCTAATGGTAAAAACGCAATTAGCCATTCGCAGTTAGCAATTAGCTACAAAAGAAAGTTAAATAGTTGTCAATGCGATCGCGTCAAAATCAGTGACCGGACTAGTAAGTTCCTCTCCTTGTGGATTAACCGCAACCAATTTTACGCTCACTGTATTAGACCCCATCAGTTGTCGTAGAGATTCTGTGACGTCTATATATGTTACGAAAGGTCTGACATGGGAAGAACGTCTAATATCGAACTGATCGATAGGACCTCGATTAGGGTTACAATGACCTGCTTCACCAGGACATTCTCCATGTCCGAATAAAAATACTGAACCTGCAAAATGTTCGTTGTCTTCAGTGGGTGTATTTACATTAGCATCTGGTTGATTTAAGAAAACTCGAATCTCACAGGAACTTCTCGGATGTAGCATATTGTAAAACTCGATCTTGGCTTTTTTAAAGTTAGGTTCTATTGAAGCTAATGAAAATTCAACAACTGGTGCATTACCAAACTTTTCACTGGCTGTTGATACCCTTGGTTGAACTTCTGCAGTTAAGTAATCATACCCAAGCTGCTGAATATTCCAAATTTCTTCTGTTGTGACATCAAAAGGTGTCAGTGGTGTTGTCCAAATGAGTCTGCCATTGTAAAACTCATTCGTGGGAATGATATTTGGATGAGCAGTTTGCCATTCAGCAAACAGCCGATCTACATTACAGTGATGCGCCCAAAATATCGGATCGAAAGCTGCGTAAGGAACTTGTCCCATAGTTCCACCGACCCAACCGTGCAAACCGTTGTGGGGATTTTCGAGTGCTATTGAATAATCACTATAAGTGGTCTCTACTTGCTGTGCTTGTCTAACTAGTCGAGCAAGTGTACGGAAAGTCCTTAACGGACCTGGATTTCGAGAAGTTTCTGAGACTGGGGAACCGGAGAATGCAATACTTGCCTTCAAAAGTGGATTGGGGGCTCCTGAAGCATCTGTCTCATCAGTGTAAGCTCTTGGCATCCCTTGCTGTTGGGTGATTGCGGATGTCCAATCCCAATAAGGAATTGTTACACCTGGAACCTGCTCTTGTAGAGACTTCTCAAGCATTAGCAGGTATGGTCGGTGCCATACACTAAATAAGGGATTTCCATGAGCACAATAGACAGGAGGGGGAAAACCGTGAATACCAGCAATAGACTGATAACTGCGATCGTCAGTGGCTCTCATCTCGTAAAGTTTGGTGAAAGCCTCTCTCAAAGCTGCTAATTCGTCGTCTGTCAGATTAAGAATATTTTTACGGTAAGAAACCGTATTTGTTGCCGTTGTGCTCGCAAGAGCTGTGGTTGCTGAGATAGGAGGTGCTGTCAACAGACTGACTGAAGGAAATCGCACACTGGTTTCAGTGGAAGCAAATTTTGCCAAAATTTTTGTCATAAATCTTATCTGTTGTTGTTGAATGGAATGATAGGAGAAAGTGACAAAACTCAGTAGCTCACAAATTGCTACATATTGTATGGTAAATGTAAGTTAAATCAACTCATGCACTAAAATACATTCACGCGACCGTCGTCACGGATATAAACAGTGCGATCGCCTGGAATGTACCAGTTAGGACGAAGTTCGACACGAAGGGTTCCAAAGTTTGGTTTAGTGACGATCGCTTTTAAGGGGCGTCCGGTATCATCCCAGAATACGAGCGATATATTCGGTTCCGTACCATCTCCCTGTTCTATACGTATTTGCTGTCCGGGTTGTATAGAAACTTGACCTGCATTATAGGGTTTTTCGACTTTTAGTGTTCTAGGTGTAATATTTATCACTTCTAAACGGATGAGTTGACCCGGCTTGAACTGAATTGGTTCGGGACCGCATTTAGAGGCACAGGTCTCAGCTAGAGAACCACTAGCTCCCAGAAAAAGGGTAGATGCAATTACGATCGTAGATACACGCTTAGGAGTATATTTCATAAATTCGTATCGTAATAACAGCTTGTAGTTGTGCTTTAGCCCTAAAGCGCAACTACGAACTATAGCGCTACGAACTTGTGCAAAGTTGTACTTAGGCATATGATTAAGTATTGAGCTAAAATTTACATGAATTTTAGCTAACACATAAGCTCAGGAGGAGCCGTAATTATTCGTAACTCCCCCTTAATTTTTCTCTCAGAATAGTACTGACTTTAACTTGGTAACAGACCTTTGTTTCTGACTTTTGACTTTTGACTTTTGACTTCCCCAAAGGGGCTGACAGTCTCTAAATTGTTCTCTAAAGTCCTTGGTACTTGTATCCCAATCGTCACTGCTCTTACGACTCCGAACATCGCCATTGCTAACCACAACATATGGTTACTGTGAAAATACCAGGTTAGTACAGCTATAGGAGTAAATCCCAGGAAAGCTCCAGCTAAAACAGAGTTGCGGAGAACTTTTCCTTCTGCTAGAGCTGCAAAGTACCCTTCTAGCAGAAGAGCAATTGTCGAAAATCCGATGATACTTAATAACCAAGGAACATAAATTGTAATTTCTGCTATGATGTCGGCGTGGTTGGTAAACAACCCAAATATACTCTCTGTAAATAAAATAGACACTACACTGAAAGTAAGTCCTATGACCAAATTGGTACTCAGTGCAATTTGCAATAGGGGCAAAAACTGCTCTTGAGCTTTTTTACCTTTAAAGTTTCCGACTAGGGTCTCCGTAGCAAATCCGACTCCCTGACAAAAGAATTGAGCCAGCAAGAGTACTTGTAAAATCAAAGCATTTTCAGCCTGAATACTAGATCCCATCGCAGCACCTAGGCTTGTAAAGGTGGCGAAGATAAACGCAATAATCAAAGACCGGACAAATAAGTTTGCATTCAAAGTTAATGTGGCTTTAAACTCTGAAGTCTTCCAAAGCTGTTCAGCTACAACTCGTATTTTTGGTAATAGCATCTCTCTGCTCACCAAAATTAGTCCTACAAACAACATGAGATAATCGCTGAAAGCCTGAGAAAATCCAGCCCCTGTGCTAGCCCAGTTCCACTGAATAATGGTTATGTAACTTAACAAAATATTAGCGCCGTTGCCAATGAGTGACATCAGCAACACCTGAGTGCTCTTTTCCCGTCCCAGCAACCAACCCATGAGTACCATATTGAGCAAAGCCGCTGGAAACCCCCAAATCCGGACGTTGAAATATGCGATACCAATAGCTTTTACCTCTGGAGTAGCATTCATTAGGGCAAAACCTAATCTGTGTAGAGGGGATTGCAAAATTAGGATGAGTAAGCCTATCCCCAGAGCAATGAAGCCATTCCGCAGTCCCACCAAGAGTACACCCTCTCGATCATCGCGTCCAACTGCTTGAGCTGTCATTCCCGTGGTTCCTGTCCGTAAAAAGTTTAAAACCCAGTAAATACCGTCAAATAGGATTGTCGCTAAAGTGACCCCTACCAATTGGTGGATATCTGTGAGATGTCCCAAGAAAGCGACACTAATTGAACCTGCTAGTGGCACCATGATATTGGAGAGAATATTAACAATCGTCAGCGAGAAGAAGCGCCCAAGGAAGTCATATCGGTTTAGGAGGGTAAGATTCATAAATGGTGTCAAGCTTTTAATTACAAAAAGGACTGCCCTTGTTGAGCAGTTTCCTTAAAATTACTTTAATTAAGTTTACATTATTTGACTTTAACTAAGTTTATATTTATTTGAAAAAAATTTACTATTTCGACGCTGTAAATTACCTTCAATTGAGCTAAGCAAATGAGCAAATATACTTACTTAATTTTTATAAAAAAAAGCGCTCCGTTTCCGGAGCGCTGGTAGGTATTTTGTTAAGGGACTTTCAAATAAAAAAGTATCCCGAAACTTCTTCTGGTGCGGGATTGATGCCCTCCACCAATACAGGACAGGTTCCAATACTGCTCGGTTAAGGATATTTGAGGTTCCACAAATCCGCCAGAAACCGGGTATCTCCGAGATACCGGGTTTATAATTTACCCTTAACTAACAACTATTGGGACAGGTTCTAGCTCACCATCAATACAAGACGGGCGGGGACGCCACCAATACAAGACGGGCGGGGACGCCCGTACCACAAGATAGATAATTTATTTCCTTGGAAATCCCTAAGGTAGACAGCGATCGCCTTGTACGCACATTCTGTCCGTATTGTCAACCATTATTTCTCGCTGGGCGCTCTAGAAATCCGGTTTCTCCAAGATACCTGGTTTGGAGCGCCCCTCACATCCCTTAGAGGTTGTTTGAAAAGTAGTTGACTGTGATTTTAGGCACTTATCTATCCCCCCTAGCCCCCCTTAAAAAGGGGGGAAAATCTCTAACGGTCCCCCTTAAAAAGGGGGATAATGGTGGATCTTGAATGTGCATGCTACTGATGAAAGGACTTTTCAAACATCCCTTAACTTTTCCCGTTGCCAATTTGTGATAGAGCATTAAGATTGCAAGAAAGTGCAAGGTTCGCTAAGAGCGTTTCCGGTGGTTAGCAATTGCAAGGACTGAGATTCCTGGACTCTAGGATGTTCCGTAAATACTCTGTTATTTTTATGTTCGTATTGACACCTATTGTGTACTATGGTTCTCAACTCATTCTGCTCTTGAACAGTTCCAGCAAGCAAAATACTGATTTTGCCCACCAAAATAGTACCCCAGTTGACAACTACAACACCCGTATTGGTTTTAGGATTAAACTCGATATCATTGAAATCTAGGTTTTCAAGTGAGCAACATTCTGTCTTAAAGGTTTCGTGGCTCCAACTAGAGATATTAAGCTTCTTAGCGATCCCCGTAGGATAAGATGCGCCATTGAAGCGTGGATTGCATTCGATCGCCAGATAACGCGTCTGTGTTGCATCTTCCACAACAGCAACATCAAAAGCAAATACCTCTTTCATCCCATGTTGCACCATCCATTCAGCTATTGGTTCAACACTCTCCCAGGGTTGGTGTGGACTAGGATAGCGATTACCTGTATGAGAACAACCATTGAGTATTTGAGCAGTTATAGCGAGACGTTCAAGCTTTGAATCTTGAGCATGATATTGCACATTTAAGAAACAGGAAGCAACAACTTCCTCCTGTATTTGTAAAAGTACTCCCTCAGGAAAGGTTTCCAGAATAGAGCAAAGCTGTTGTGGGTTTTCACATCGAGCGATCCCCGAACCATTCACAGAGATGGCGGGTTTGAAATAGCACGGATAGGGGAAATCAGATAAGTCTTTGATAAGAGCTTTGTCTTTAAAACACAGCGTTTGCGGAACACTGACTCCAAGCTCTTGTGCAAGCTGTATAAAATTATTCTTGGAGTTCATCAACTTAACTGTGTCAAAGAAATCGCGGTCTATCTTGTACAACCAATCTTCACCACAATCGGCTTCGTTTGTCGCGTTACCGAAGAAGAAAAGAGAAACGTCTAGATTGGGATAGTCTTCTAGGACTCTCAGTGAGACATCCCAGATCGCATTTTTGCTATGACTCAAACCTATTCGTTCATAGTGTTCGGTAACACTATCCCACTGCGACTTTAAATCTGGGTGCAGCTGAATGATGTCTTCTGGTTCAGTCAAGCCCAGTACCCTACCAGAATAGAGATAATTGCCCATCACAGAAGCATGAGTGCAGACCATGATGTCATGGTTGAAAATTCTACGCCGAGTCACTTTTCTATTACTTCTATATAGGTTGACTAAAAACTTATGGAAAATTGCAGATTTAATTTTTATACTCTCATCAAATAAAAAAATCATAAATCTATCTAAAGAGAGATATTATTTTCCTTCTACTGCCAGTATGTGTATTTATTACTCTGTGAGTAGCAGTAACTTGACTTTTGAGTTAATTTTGCACCGCTTTACACCAGTTTCAAAAAAAGTGTTGCAGACATGGTATCCAGAATCTGAACTGATATGGATGAAGAAAAACGTAGCGTTAAGCGAAATAAGTTTGGTGGAACAAAGTATGTTTATGAAAACATTACGCCGTTTTTTTGAAGATGAAATTCAATGCAATACTGCTCGGTTAAGGATATTTGAGGTGCCAGAAACCTGGTATCTCCAAGATACCGGGTTTCTCATTTCCCGTTAACCGACAAGTATTGAAATTCAATGGCGTTTTCCCTGCGGGACACTTCTCTTTTCTTCCCTTTTCTTCTCAGTAGCGGAGAGGCTGCGCGTAGCTTGCTTAAGCGTTCGCGACAGCATCCCGGAGGGAAGGGGTAAGGGATCTGCACGTTTTCAATATTCTGAGCATTTTAACCTGGTTTAACGGTTTTAAGTTTTCAGAAAGAATTTTAATTCATGCAAAATCTACGCAGTATTACCCTACACCCTAGTTTTAGGTGCTTGTGTTACAAAAACTCCGGAAACTTTATACTTTATTTACTGAATTTTTATATTTTTGTTGCGATCGCGAAAATTTTTGTGATATTGTTGTGGGGAAGTGTCGTATTCGTGTTATTCGAGTATTTTTACCCTTCTAGTCATTATTCAATTGAGCAAAATGTCAAGTTTAAACAAAGTTTTGGTCAGTCATAGATGGAAAAGCAGTCCACCATGAAAAGACTCGATTTTCATTCGAGTTTGATGAAATAGGAGAGAAACATATAGTGTTTTCTCTGGTAAAAGTTAGAAATGAACAGACTGGTAAAAACTGCGGACAGAAATCAGCTAGAGGCTAGGACTGGCGAATACCTTACATTAAAGAGATATCACTACAGAGAAAATATTGAAAGCCATTAAGAGAAATTAGAGAATTTCTCTGCTCTTCGTTGAGTATACGTAAAGAGGTTTAAAAACTTAATTCTTAATGAGAAATAAATTAAAGTATTAAGTGTATTCGTGTAGTGTCTCTATCAAGATAAGGATGACGTCATGCGTAAACGAATATAGGGGTGCATATCTTATGAAGTATAAAGTATTTTTCTTAACCTAAATCACTCATTCTTCATCCTTTTTTGATGAGTCAATCGTCTGGTCTGTGTGTCCAAAATCCTCATTTACAGCCATTTTCAGGTAAGTAAACCATATGTTTTTATCTCATGCGTAAGGGCGCAGTTCCGTACGGTAGGAGCAAAGACGCAATCATCATATAGAAGTCTAATCTAAATAAGTGAAAACTGCTGTAAAAAAATGAAGCGGAGGAAAATTTGAACACAAAAGTTTTGCGGTATGAATGGTTCTCTAACGTTAAAGCAGATGTACTGGCTGGTATCTTGGTCTCCCTAGCACTGATTCCAGAGGTAATCGCTTTTTCAATAGTAGCGGGTGTCGATCCGAAAATTGGATTGTACGCCTCCTTCTCGATTCCCCTAGTAACAGCCTTCTTTGGAGGAAGACCGGGTTTAATATCAGCAGCGGCTGGCGCAATCGCTGTGCTAGTAGTAAATTTGGTTAAAGAATATGGGTTGGAGTACCTTTTTGCAGCGACAGTTTTGACTGGTATTCTTCAAATTATCTTTGGCTGGTTGAAACTAGGTCGTGTTATGAAGTATGTTCCACGAGCTGTGATGATAGGTTTCGTTAACGGTTTAGCGATTCTTATCTTCACAGCTCAGTTACCACAACTTCTGAACGTTCCTTGGCAAGTTTATCCAATGGTGATAGTAGGTCTTGCAATCATTTATATATTGCCAAGGTTTACCAAAGCCTTACCATCGCCCTTGATTGCGATCATCTTTCTTACAGCCGTTAGCATTTTTGGTGGTATTGATGTTCCTACTGTCGGTGACATGGGAGAATTACCCACAACCCTACCCTTTGTGCGAATCCCTCAGATACCTCTAAATCTAGAGACTCTCCAAATCCTATTGCCTTATGCAGTCACTATGGCAAGTGTGGGTTTGCTAGAATCATTGTTGACCTCGTCTCTGATTGATGAACTGACAGACACTCCCAGTGACAAAAATCAAGAAGCGAAGGGTCTGGGACTTGCTAACGTAGTGACTGGCTTCATAGGCGGAATAGCAGGTTGCGGTATGATTGGTCAGTCAGTGATTAATATTCGCTCTGGCGGACGTACCCGTCTTTCCAGCGTATGCGCGGGAGTGTTCTTACTGTTTTTTGTTTTAGTGTTAGGTAAGTGGGTACAGCAAATCCCGATGGCTTCGCTGGTAGCAGTGATGATTACGGTTTCTATCAGCACCTTTAGTTGGTCTTCCTTGAAGAGTTTGCAGTTAGTACCCAGAAGTGAAACCGCTGTTATGGTGACAACAGTATTTGTGACTATACTCAGTCATAATCTAGCACTTGCAGTTGTGGTCGGAATCGTTCTCAGCACAATTTTATTTTCACGGAAGATAGCTAAAGTTATCTTTGTTGACTCTGTTTTGAGTAGCGATCGCACTTACCGAATCTACAGTGTGGTTGGACAATTATTCTTTTTATCAGTTGAAAATTTTCTGTCAGCATTTGATTTTCATGAAAATGTGCAACGCGTTAAGATTGACCTGACCCATTCTCATCTTTGGGATCAAGCAGCAGTTGGAGCTATTGACAAAGTTGTCATGAAGTTTCGGCGCAATGGTGTAGAGGTAGACTTGGTAGGACTCAATGAAGCGAGTGCGACATTGATAAATAAGCTAGCTGTTCATAACAAATCTGATGACTCTACACAAGTTTCAGCTCACTAATACAACAAGGCAAAAGTAAGAAACCCGGTATCTCCAAGATACCGGGTTTCTGGTAAATTAGGTTTGATGCGATCGCACGCACTACCTTCTATAGAGTTAAATTGTCATGCAATTTAAACAAAGTAACATCAAACGAGAAAGGGTTGCTGTTTGGCTCAGATTCTTTCTGATTATTGTTTTAATATTAGGAGTATTCTTCCGCTTTGTGAACATCGAACAAAAACTATACTGGGGTGATGAAACTTTTACATCATTAAGAATATCAGGATATACATTACCAGAGTTTAGTCAAGAAATTTTGAATGGTCAAATAATCAATAGCAAAGATATACAAAAATTTCAAAAGATTAATTCTAAAAAAGGTTTATTAGACACAATAAAAGGGTTGGCTGTAGAAGAACCTCAACTCACACCAATTTACTTCATTATAGTCAGAATTTGGGCGCAGTCTTTTGGTGATTCAGTAGCAACTGTAAGAAGTTTATCTGTTTTAATCAGCTTGTTGGTATTTCCTGCTATTTATTGGTTATGTATTGAATTATTCCAATCTTCAATAGTGGGATGGATTGCTGTTGCTCTAGTTGCTGTTTCACCAATTCACTTAATTTATGCTCAACAAGCCCGTCCCTACAGTTTTTGGTCATTATTAATTCTCTTATCAAGTGCGGCTTTGTTACGAGCTATCCGCAAGAAAACAAAAATTAGCTGGATTACCTATGCTGCGACTATATTATCAGCTCTCTATTCTCATTTACTTTCTGTTTTCGTTTTAATTGGACACGGAATATACATTATTTTCACTGAACGCTTTCGTTTTACCAAGACTGTGATTGCTTATCTTGTTGTTTCTAGTCTCGTTATTTTAGCCCTCACACCTTGGATTTGGTTAACTATCGTTTATAAAGAGAGTGTGGCTGGAATGACAGATTGGATGAAATTTCCAATTTCGTCTTTAATCCTAGTAAAGTCTTGGCTCAAAAATATATGTAGTATATTAGTATATTGGAATTATGAGTATGAAAAAAGATTGTTAATTTCTGAAGACCTATTTATCATTGTGTTTTGTTTACCTATTCTAATATTTGTAATATACGCAATAGTTTTTCTAATGAATCAGAAGAACTTAAAAGTTACACTGTTTATTTTTACTTTAATTGGTGTAACAGCATCAGCCTTAATGATACCAGATTTAGTTTTTGGAGGAAGACGTTCAGTAATAGATAGATATGCATTTCCCTGTATTTTAGGAATTCAAATAGCTATTGCTTATTTACTTGCGAATAAAGGAACAAATCCAAATTTTAAAAACTTCCATAGAAAACTATGGCAAATTTTTGCAACTGCTCTCATTTCTTTAGGGGTTATATCCTGTACAATCATATCCCAAACTCAAACATGGGATGGGAGAGAGGACTTCATTATTCAAGCATCTCATATTATTAATGAAAAAACTCATCCACTTGTGGTTTCAGATAAAATGGATGATATTATGCCTTTAAGTTATCGTTTAAACTCCCAGGTTAAACTTATGATAGGGGTGAAATCAGAGATAAGGTTCCTTAAGAATAACTTTAGTGATGTGTTTGTATTTCAACCATCAGATACATATCTCTTGAAATTGAAAGAAACGCAAAAACTCAATCCGATTTACCAGCATTTTTCTGGAAATACCCTTTGGATAATAAATAAAAATAAACAAAAAAATTAATGATTTTATTAACTGAAAAGTCTGATTTTAATGCTACTATTTTCTTGGCTTTTTTGGAATAAATTGACAAGGACAATAATGTGCGATCGCACAATCTCGTAGTAAGCGTTCAGCTATCAGCACCTCAGCCGTCAGCTTTGAAGCAGATTTCACTCTGCTATATAAACATAAATGAGCTAAGCGAAAACACCTTTAAAGCTAGTAAAAGCTGATAGCCGATAGTAAAGGGCTGAACGCTTACATCTCGTAAGTAGTTATATTTTTCTAAAATAGTATTACCAAGTTATGATAGAACAAACAACGACGGGCAATACCTTAGTACACAAGGGTTCTGCTACTGACGCTATTATACAACCCGCAACAATGCCCGAACGAGTGTTGGGATGTACGGGAATTAAAGTACCGATATTCGGTTTAGGAGGAGCATCCTCTAAAACGCCTCTAGACAAAAAGGAAAGAGAACGTGATGCGATAGAAATAATTGAAAGAGCTTTAGAACTTGGTATCCGTTACTTTGATACGGCTGCTAGTTATGGAACAAATGAAGATTATTTGGGGAAAGTTTTACCTTCCCATCGTTCAAAAGTGTTTTTAGCTAGTAAGACATATGAAAAAGAAAGGGATGGTGTGTGGAGAGAACTAGAGCGATCGCTTAAACGTCTGAATACAGATTACCTTGATTTGTGGCAGTTGCACAGCATAGCCTTCAGTGAACAAGTGGAAACCATCTTTAGCCCCACTGGTGCAATAAAAGCTCTAGAAGAAGCTCAACAGCAGAAACTTATAAAATTTATTGGTATCACCGGACATCGTGACCCAGATGTTATAGTTGAAACTTTGCGTCGTTATTCTTTCCACACAGCTCTGATTCCCGTCAATGCAGTAGACAAGCACCATCCATATCCATACTTTCCTGTCGTTTTAAAAGTTGCTAGGGAACAAAATATAGGGGTTATTGCAATGAAAGTTCCTACCTATGGGAAGATGTTCCAAAGTGGTGGTTTAACAAGTATGCAAGAAGCAATGGGTTACGCGCTTTCTCAACCAGGGGTACATTGTTGTGTGATTTCTGTAGATGACCTGCAACAATTAGAGGAAAACGTTCAAGCAGCTCGTGCTTTTCAACAACTGAGCGATCGACAACTAGCAGAAATTGAACAACGAACAGCTGAAATTTGGCAAGACAGCACATTTTACCGTTCTTGGGGTTAGTAAAAGTTTGTAGTTGCGCTTTAGCTCATGCATCGCCACTACAAACGAAATACCTAAAAAGATGCCCGCTCTAGTTAATTATAATCCAATTAGCAAGGAGCGCAAAAACCTGGTATCTCCAAGATACCGGATTTCTAAATAACAAGGTGCTGGTAATATCTTGATAGTGGTGCATTACGGCAAAAAAAACTTGTGAAACAGCAATCCCTCGTTCCCAAATTACCCATACCACCATCGCTAGTGGGTGCTGAAATTGGAACTTTTACTGAGTATACAGTTACTCAACGGATGCCTGGTATCGCCCGTCGAGTCATCGCAGAAAACAATTTTCCCGCTAATATTAACGCTAATTTGGAGAAACTCGCAAGTGAGTTACCATGCGGGTCTGTACCTCCGCTTTTAGACGACACTGGTGTCGATTTTGCTGCTTGGGATGGTTATTTAGCAGCTTACAAGGGACAAAGATGGGTTGATGTTCCTTGGTTTTTTGCAGAAACTTATTTTTATCGATTGATTTTGCAAATTACCAATTACTTTCTTCCTGAAGAATGGCAAGGTTTAGATCCGTTTGCGTTACAAAAGCGTCAGGGGTTGGAAAGTTCCCTCGACTCTACTGTAACTTTATGCGGTCAAGTTAGTAAATGGTTGGAGGCGTCACAGCAACAAGACCAGTCTGCTGAAGAAGCGTTGATGGCTTTGTTATATTTTGCTTTATGGGGAAATCGAGCTGATTTGAGTCTGTGGTCTGCATTTGAGGGCGATCGCAGTCGTTTTGATATTCAAAGTCAACAAGCTCATATACTAGTAGATGATGCACCCAAAGTCACTGAAATGCTAACAGGTAACAAACCCGGATGTATCGACTTTGTTGCAGATAATGCGGGTTTTGAATTAATTTGTGATTTGTGTTTCGTGGATTTTGTGTTAAGCAGTGGTGTTACAAGTCAGGTTCAGCTGCATTTAAAGTCTCACCCGACGTTTGTTTCGGATGCAATGGTGAAAGATGTGCATGACACAGTAAAGTTTTTAGCGAGTGTGAGTGCTCAAGAAGTCACATCTTTTGCAAAAAGATTGCAAGAACACATCACCTTGGGGCGATTAGTTTTAAGTGATGATTATTTTTGGACATCTCCATTAGCCTTTTGGGAAATACCAGATTCTTTGAGAACTGAATTCTCCAAAAGCAGTTTGATAGTTATTAAAGGAGATGCCAATTATCGCAGGTTATTAGGCGATAGACATTGGAATTTTACAACGAATTTAGCGGATATAGTGTCTTACTTACCAACACCAGTGCTAGCATTACGCACTCTGAAATCGGAACTAGCCGTAGGTATCAAACCACAAGTTTTGGAAAAAGTGGCAAATTCTGACTCAGATTGGTTGACAAATGGACAGTGGGGTCTAATTCAGTTAGTTGGAGAAGGTAGCACATAAGGTAAATAAACACAACTTGGTGTTAGGGGTGTTAGTGGTTAGTTGGTTTGACACTATAGCAATCCTATTTGATTTGTAAGATTGCGAGCACCCAGAAACCCGTATTCTCAAAGAATATGGGTTTCTCTCGTTTACGAGTGGTTTAGGATTGCTATATCTCAACAAAATTTGACTAAGAATACCAAACCAAGATTGTCTTGAAAAAACAATTTATTTCATTTCTTAACAAAAATTTAATATTGAGTTGAACTTTTCTGGAATTGTATTGAGAAATGGTAAATAACGAAAACAGGGGCTTAATTCAAAAGTTAGACAAAAAATTGTAGTAAAATTTACAGAATATTGGTATTACAATTTCTATGATCGCCGTTGATTTTTCATGTTTGATGGCTTTCACGAGATGCTAGTAAGTTCCTTGCAATACAAGGGGTCTCCGTCAGGTGTTTAACCCGAAACCCCTTCATTTGCTTGTTATGTTGCAGACAAGGCTTGACAGTTGGTCGAGTATTACTCTGAAATTCAGAACCGAATGTACACCTTCGCGTTTTGAAAAAATAATTAATAAAGAGTCAATCAAGTGGTCTTGACGGTTTTGGATGCTACATAATAATTTTTTAAGAATATTAGTGGTATCCGTAGGGGTAACATCAAGTTCTTAATTGCTATACTGGGTCATTCAACAAACTGATTTTCGCAAGAGGGTTGAATGGAAACGAAAATCAGCTTGTTGAAGCAGTTCCACTTACCCAGATAGCAAATATCAGAAGCACTCCGTCTAGTTTCGGGTGTTACCTGTTTTTACTCAACGTGTTTTTCCGGTCAAAGATAGTTGAGAGCATGATGATAAAAAGTACAAACAAAAACAAATCAAGGAGAAAAAGTAGGCGGCGGTCGGCAACGTTTTTGAAAACCTCCGCACTCAATAGTTCAATAGTCAATAGACTAAGTGATGTAATTAAGCGGTTATCTCCCAGTTGGCAAGCCTGCATTCCCGTAGCTTGTGTAATCGTACTAGCATGGGGTTATGCAGCTGTTGCTCAAACCCCTGCGACAGAAGGACCGACGACCGCAGAACTTAAAGTTGCCCTGGATACTCTTTGGGTCGCGATCGCAGCCTTTTTAGTTTTCTTCATGAATGCTGGTTTCGGTATGTTAGAAACCGGATTCTGTCGTCAAAAAAATGCTGTTAACGTTCTTGCCAAAAACCTCATTGTATTTGCTCTCGCCACCATCGCTTTTTGGGCGATCGGCTTCGGTATTATGTTTGGCGATGGTAACGACTTCTTTGGCTTAAACGGCTTTTTCCTTCAAGGAGCAGATAGTAGCCCTGTTACAGGAGATGCCTATAAAGGTGTCTTCAGCGCTATTAGCTGGGCAAGTGTACCCTTAGCCGCAAAGTTTTTATTCCAACTCGTGTTTGCAGGAACAGCAGCAACAATTGTGTCTGGTGCTGTTGCTGAACGGATTAAGTTTGTTGACTTCTTAATCTTCAGCTTATTGCTCGTCGGTATTGCTTACCCAATCACAGGACATTGGATTTGGGGTGCTGGTTGGCTTGCAGACCTGGGTTTTTGGGATTTTGCTGGTTCTACAGTGGTTCACTCCGTTGGTGGTTGGGCAGCATTGATGGGAGCTGCAATCCTCGGTCCGCGTCTTGGTAAATATCAAGATGGGCAAATCGTTGCTTTACCCGGACACAATATGAGTATTGCGACTCTGGGCTGTTTGATTCTGTGGTTGGGCTGGTTTGGTTTCAACCCCGGTTCCACAATGGCTGCAGATGCAAATGCTATCACTCACATTGCTTTAACAACCAACATGGCAGCTGCGGCTGGTGGTATTGCTGCTACATTCACGGCTTGGCTGTACTTGGGTAAACCAGACCTTTCCATGATTATCAATGGTATTCTGGCTGGCTTGGTTGCGATCACAGCACCTTGTGCATACGTTAATCTTTTCAGTGCTTTAATAATTGGTCTCATCGGTGGAATTTTAGTTGTTTTTGCCGTTACCTTTTTTGACAGAATCCGTGTTGATGACCCAGTGGGAGCTACCTCGGTTCACTTAGTATGTGGTATCTGGGGTACTTTAGCTGTAGGTTTGTTTGCTGTAGGTCCTGGAGTAGCAGAATTTACCTGGTATGGCGAGGGTCTGGGTCCAGCAAAAGGTCTGTTCGCAGGTGGTGGCTTAGGACAATTCGGCATTCAATTGCTTGGTGTCCTCTCTGTCGGCGGTATGACTGTTCTTGTTAGTACTATCTTCTGGTTAGCACTTAAGGCTACTTTGGGTATCAGAGTTACCAGAGAAGAGGAAATCGAAGGTTTGGATATCGGAGAACACGGTATGGAAGCTTATAGTGGATTCCTCAAAGAAGCTGGTGCAAGTGGATTTACCGATCCAGGTACTCATGGCGGTGGAGTTTCCCGACCTGGTGATATACCTACAACTCTGTAGTTCGTAGTCAGCATTTTTGTAGAGACGCGAAATTTCGCGTCTTTTTTGATAAGAAACCCGGTATCTTTTAGATACCGGGTTTCTTGCTCTGACTAGTTACTCTTCTCCAAATGTCAAGAATCAGTAACTTTCAATACTGTTTTCTGTATCCAAACTGACTCAAATGTAGATACCTCACACAAACGATTCAAAAACAAGTGTTCAAGAAAGTTCTAATCACAGGAGTGATAACTCTACTGTTTCTTGGTCAACCTCTGATGGACAATGCTTTCGCCCAACAAGCCGTGACTCCGTCTTATCCCGATACTGGCTCGATCGCCTTTATGCTGATTTCCGCAGCACTAGTGCTGTTAATGACGCCGGGACTCGCTTTTTTCTATGGAGGATTTGTGCGATCGCGCAACATCCTCAATACCCTCATGATGAGCTTCGTGCTAATGGCAATTGTGGGTGTGACATGGGTATTATGGGGCTATAGCCTCTCATTTGCACCCAATGACACATTTCTCGGCAAGTTCGTCGGTGGATTTGAGTGGTTCGGTTTAAATGGAGTTGGTGTCGAGACAACTGAATATGCACCAAAAATTCCCCATTTGGCGTTCATGATTTATCAAGCCATGTTTGCCATTATCACCCCGGCTTTGATTTCTGGGGCGATCGTGGAACGAATCAACTTCACAGCATACTCATTGTTCGTGCTGCTGTGGTCAACATTTGTTTACTCTCCCCTCGCCCATATGGTATGGGGTCAAGGTGGATTCTTAGGTTTATTAGGCGGTATTGGCGCTCTTGATTTTGCAGGTGGTACAGTCGTCCACATCAGTTCCGGTGTTTCCGCCCTTGTAGCAGCCATAATACTCAAACCTCGAAAAACCTTTCCCGATAAACTGACACCCCCGCATAACGTTCCCTTCATTTTGTTAGGTGCGGGCTTGCTCTGGTTTGGCTGGTTTGGCTTTAATGCTGGTAGTGCGCTGGAAGCAAATAATTTGGCGACAATTGCTTTTGTCAATACCAATACAAGTGCAGCATCAGCAGCTTTAACCTGGTTAATTCTTGAAAAATCATTGCGAGGAAAACCAACAGCCGTAGGCGCAGCTACCGGAGCAGTTGCAGGATTAGTCGGTATCACTCCAGCCGCAGGTTTTGTTACACCTCTAGCAGCAATTTTAATCGGAAGCATCACTGCTTTTATTTGCTTCTACGCTGTTAGCTTCAAACACAAAGTCCAGATTGATGACGCTTTAGATACCTATCCGGTTCATGGCGTCGGTGGTACAGTGGGAGCGCTGTTGACAGGTGTCTTTGCAACCACGACGGTTAATCCTGGTGCGAAAAACGGGCTATTATACGGTAATCCTAGTGAATTGCTGGTAGAGTTACTTGCAATTGTCACTGCATATGTTTTTGCTGCAGCGGGGACTTGGATTATCTTAAAAATTATAGACGCTACAGTTGGTTTGCGTGTCGATCCAGATGCTGAACTGCAAGGTCTGGATATTAATGAACACGGAGAAGAAGCTTATAACGAGGAGTTTGGCGATCGCATTCAATTAAAGTAGCCCCCAAATCCTAATTTCTGAGTAGCAACTCGTAAAACTACAGTTTACAATTTGAGTCAAAATGTAGTGCATTTGGCTACTCGTGACTACTTCTGTAAAAACCGTACCTGTATGGGCTTGGTTATCCCTACTCACAAATGGCGTTCTGATGCTAGCGATCGCTCTGCTTATATACCGACAGCAGGGGGCGATCGCTTTTTTCGGAAAGAGAACACCCCCAATTTCAGCAAAGCAGAACAGCCCATCCAAAGCCCAAGCTACTGCACCCCAGTTAGGACAGCGTCACAAACTCAATTACCGACAATGGGTAGAAATTCTCCAACAAGAAGCCAAAGTAGCTGCTCAGAAACAGCCCCAGCATTTAACAATACTAGTAGGTGACTCTCTGAGTCTGTGGTTCCCGTTCAATTTATTACCTCTAAATAAAAGTTGGCTCAATCAGGGAATTTCTGGAGAAACAAGTACTGGATTATTAAAAAGATTAGAATTATTTGACTCCACCCAACCGGAAACCATTTTTGTCATGATAGGCATTAATGACCTGATTCGGGGAGAGAGCGACAAGACAATTTTAGACAATCACCGTCAAATTATGCGTTACCTGCGAAAGGCGCATCCAAAATCGCAGATAGTTGTGCAGTCAATTTTACCCCACGGACACGAAGAAGCAACTTGGGAAGGAAAAGAAAAACTGCTAGCAATTCCCAATAGTCGCATTCGCCGATTAAACCAGCAGTTGCGAGATATGGCTAAAGAAGAAAGTGTGAAATATTTAGACTTGCATCCCTTGTTTGCGAATAAGCTAGGGAACCTCCGTCCCGAACTCAGTACTGACGGGTTACATCTCAATTCCCAAGGCTATCTTGTTTGGAGTTCGGCTCTACAGTTGTATGGTCAAATGTGGTAACAAATAAGTTAGTGTGGTACGGTTCCGATAAGCCGGAATAGAAACCCGGTTTCTTTGAGAAACCGGGTTTGGTGGTAGCACGAATAAACCTTAACCGAACCGTATTGGGAGCCGATCAATAACTTATCCTTTAAATCGGTTATTTTATCTGCTACACGAGAGAAAATAAACAATAGCAATTTTAAGAGAAAAACAATGGATACCAAAGCTTTTAAACGTTCTCTGCAACATTCAGAAAACTACCATCGTAAAGGGTTTGGTCATCAAGCAGAAGTGGCGACGCAATTGCAGTCTGAGTATCAAAGCCCATTGATTCAAGAAATTCGCAATAACAACTACACCCTGACTCGTGGTGATGTTACTATCCGCTTAGCGGAAGCTTTTGGTTTTTGTTGGGGCGTAGAACGTGCTGTGGCTATGGCTTATGAAACCCGACAGCATTTTCCGACAGAACGCATCTGGATTACTAATGAAATTATTCACAATCCTTCCGTCAATCAGCGTATGCTGGAGATGAAAGTAGGATTTATCCCAGTTGAAGGAAATCAAAAAGATTTTTCCGTTGTCGGGTCTGGTGATGTTGTTATCTTACCAGCATTCGGAGCAAGTGTTCAAGAAATGCAGCTACTTAATGATAAAGGTTGCAAAATTGTCGATACAACTTGCCCATGGGTTTCTAAAGTTTGGAACACGGTTGAGAAGCATAAAAAAGGCGATTATACCTCTATTATTCACGGCAAATATAAACACGAAGAAACAGTTGCCACTAGTTCTTTTGCTGGCAAATATCTCATTGTTTTGAATATGTCAGAAGCCGAATACGTTGCTAATTACATTCTCAATGGTGGAAATCGTGAAGAATTTTCAGCAAAATTTAGCAAAGCAGTCTCTGCAGGATTTGACCCCGACAAAGATTTGGAAAGAGTCGGTATTGCTAATCAAACCACAATGCTGAAAAGCGAAACCGAGAAAATCGGCAAATTGTTTGAACACACCATGTTGAAAAAATATGGTCCTTTAGAGTTAAATAAACATTTCCAAAGCTTTAACACCATCTGCGATGCCACTCAAGAACGGCAAGATGCTATGTTGGAATTAGTGGAGCAAAAGCTGGATTTAATGGTGGTGATTGGTGGGTTTAATTCATCAAATACTACACAGTTGCAACAAATTGCTATTCAGCGGGGAATTGCTTCCTATCATATTGATAGCGTGGCGCGACTTCTACCGGAAAATCGTATCGAACATCGCGAATTAAATGGGGAGTTGAATATAACAGAAAACTGGTTACCCGCAGGAGAAATAGTTGTGGGAGTGACTTCTGGTGCATCAACTCCTGATAAGGTTGTCGAGGATATTATTGAAAAGATTTTGCAAGTAAAGGCTACGACAACAGTGGTTTAAAACCCTTATTCCTCCCCATTATGGGGAGGTAAGCTTTACTATCTGAATTTATTTGTATATAATGAGCAGCAAAGACGCTTTCCCTCCATGACACTTCTCCAAAGCGGAGAGGCTTCTCCAACGTGAACGCGTAGCGTCTTTATTTTAAGGATACCGATTAGGGTTTTCAACTATCAGCCCCTCTCTGACAGCTACTTTATTTAACTCATCATCAGCAGATACAAATATCACAGAGGGTAAACTGTTAACTTCACAAAGAGTATTTACCGTACAACCTACTGCTAGCTGTACCGCGTCATAACCTCGTAATCCATAAGTTTCTGCTAATACCATTGCAGAGTTAATAACATTGTCTGTGATTTCTAGAACTTGGTACTCAGATACTTGATCATTCTTAAACTGATTGCATATCAATGTAGCGTTTACTACACTAATACTACCACCACGAGCACGCCGTGTAACTGCAGCAACAATTTCAACACTCGTAATTGCAGCAATCAATACTTCATTGTTTAGTGCTGGGTCAAATAAATTCAAAACCCAAGCTGAACCTGTTTCATTAATATAGCGTTTGACCAACGCACTACTATCAACAAAGTAAACTGCCATTTAGCGGCGTTCCTCAATAATTGTCTTAGAAACAGGGTTGCCTTGAACCTGTACAAGACACCGTTCAGTTGCTCGACTAGATGAAGGTTGCTTAAGTTGTCTAACCAAGCCAGATGTTAACAGTACTTGGTGAAATTTTGTTCGTTGAATGGCTTGTTCCTTAGTAGTAAGATGTGTTTGGATAATTTGATAAAGATGCCGTAATTCATCGGGTTCAAGTGTTTCAATTTGCTCCAAAATTTGATTAAGTTTTGCTTGTGTCATTGGATTTCAAGTTTAACTAGGACATATATAGCAATTATAAATGGAAGGACTGCTAATAGCTAACGGCAAAAAAGCAATTAGCAATTATACTTTGCACGGGAATAAACTGAGGATTTGATGTGGCTAGGATCTATAGTCTTAACTCATTTTTGTAAGTCTAGGCAACTGGTCTTTAGAGGGCGATCGCTTTTCTGTATGAGCAGTTATGGATGCAGTTTTGATAAAAAAACAGTATGAGCTTAATTTTTCTTAAAATACGGAAGTGTACATTGATAAAAGACTTCCATGCTTTCCTCAGAAACCCAGATCCCAACATCCGCCGATGTCTCTTCCCCATCATGGAAAATCAAGCTACTGTATGACGGTGAGTGTCCCCTATGCTTGCGAGAGGTGAACTTTTTGCAAAGACGAGATGCAGGACGGGGTTTAGTCGCGTTTGTAGACATTGCAGACGACAACTATAGACCCGAAGAAAATGGTGGTATAGACTTTGAAACGGCAATGGGGCGAATTCATGCTGTGCTTGCTGATGGTACCGTGATTAAAAATGTGGAAGTTTTTCGTCGAGTTTACGAAACTTTAGGCATGGGATGGATTTATGCTGTTACTAAGTTGCCTATCATCGGTGCCATTGTTGATAAGCTATATGGCATTTGGGCTGATTGGCGACTTGCGCTGACTGGACGACCAAACTTAGCAACAATTGTTTCTCAACGTCAGCAACGCATTGAGGATACAACTCAGGGGCGCTGTCGGTTGACGGCTGATGGTGAGTGTTAAGACAAGCGATCGCAAAACATACATATTGATGTCCGAAATTTACTGTTCAAATTGGGAAGATTAACTATAAGCACTATCTATAGGAAAAATGGACATCGGCTGTGTAATATAAGCTCTATTACTGCTTTATTTGTTTTATATGACTCACAGTTTCAAAGCAGGATGCACAATAGATATTTCCGGAAAAGATGTAAGGGCGAACAGCAGGAGCGCCCCTACCAAGGTTTTTGGGTAATGTACATTTAATTTCTAGAGATTTTCAATGTCTGAAAAATAACAAATAGCTTACCAAATACTACTGAATAAGCTTCCGCCGAGGAATCCAAATGATTGATGATGAGCCAATATCACAGGGGTATTCCGATTCCATTTCTAATCCTAGTATAGAATCGAACGTAAAACGGCTAGTCGAGGGAGTTTATCAAGAACTGCTCCCTGGATTACAAATCGAGAGTGTCGATCCTCACGACCCGGTAAAAGTCCATCATGTTCCCTCCTGTTGGCGTCTTTTGGGGGCGGGAAACTATGCTGCGGTGTTTTATCATGATGACTACCCGCACCAAGTTGTAAAGATTTATGCACCTGGACGCCCAGGCTTTGAGGAAGAGGTGGAAGTTTATCGGCGCTTAGGTTCTCATCCTGCTTTCTCTGAATGTTTTTATGCTAAAGACAACTTCTTAGTCCTAAAGCGGCTTTATGGAGTCACCCTCTATGACTGTATGCATCTCGGTGTGAGGATTCCAAAGCGGGTCATACAAGATATTGACCAAGCCCTAGACTACGCCAGTCAGCGTGGTCTTTATCCCCATGATGTCCACGGTCGTAATGTGATGATGCATGAAGGTAAGGGACTGGTTGTGGATATCTCGGACTTTTTGCACGAAGAAACTTGCTCAAAATGGAATGACCTGAAGAGAGCTTACTACTGGCTGTATCGTCCCATTTTATGCCCGCTTCGGATACGAGTCCCTTATTCTGTCTTAAATATTGTTCGCAAAAGCTATCGTTTACTTCGTCACTTCGTTTCACGTTTGTTGCGAATTTGACACTTTCCTTACCAAATCTTATTCATATTTAAAACAAATCCTGGCAAAATTGGGTCAGCGCTGACTGTGGCGGGGTTGTCCAAACATTCCTCTGGTTTGCCAGGACGATATATATAAACTTTACGGTTTTTTCGGTCAATTAACCAACCTAGTTGTACCCCAGGTTCTCTCATGTACTCTGCCATTTTTTCCTGTAATGGCTTGAGGTTATCAGATGGCGATCGCAGTTCAATTACAAAATCTGGACAAATGGGAGCAAACTTTTCCTGTTGTTCTGATGAAAGAGTATTCCAGCGTTCCAGTTTCATCCAAGAAGCATCAGGTGACCTTTCTGCTCCTGTTGAAAGTTTGAATCCGGTACTGGAAGAAAATGCAATCCCAGTTCCGTCTTTATCTGTCCAGTTCATCAATTGTTGAATTATTCTGGCATCTCGGTTACCCGTACTTGAACCAGTGGGGGAGATAATAGAGATATCTCCAAATTGATTCCGCTCGATACGTAAATCTCGATTCACCTGACAGAACTCAAAAAATTGTTCGTCTGTCATTTGCAAATCTGGTGGCATCCGTAAAAAAATAGGGGATGAAAGCATAACGACTTTTTCTCAGCGCTTTTAACTCAAAAGGTTTTGTTACCAAATCTTATTCATATTTAAAATAAATCCTGGCAAAATTGGGTCAGCGCTGATTGTGACAGGGTTGTCCAAGCATTCCTCTGGCTTGCCAGGACGATATATATAAACTTTACGGTTTTTTCGGTCAATTAACCATCCCAGTTGTACCCCAGGTTCTCTCATGTACTCTGCCATTTTTTCCTGTAATGGCTTGAGGTTATCAGATGGCGATCGCAGTTCAATCACAAAATCTGGACAAATAGCAGCAAACTTTTCCTGTTGTTCTGGTGAAAGAGTATTCCAGCGCTCCAGTTTCATCCAGGAAGCATCAGGTGACCTTTCTGCTCCTGTTGACAACTTAAATCCAGTGCTAGGGCTAAAAGCTATACCTGTACCGTCTTGTTCTGACCACACCCACAATTGCCCAAATATGTTTCCTTCCCGATTACCTGTAGTTCCACCAGTCGGTGACACGATCAATATTTCTCCAAATTGATTCCGCTCAATACGCAAATCTCGGTTCACCTGACAGAACTCAAAAAATTGTTCGTCTGTCATTTGCAAATCTGGTGGCATCTGTAAAAAAATAGGGGATGAAAGCATAACGACTTTTTCTCAAATTTGTGAGAAAACACCGAGATCCAGAAACCCGGTATCTGGAAGATACCGGGTTTCTTTATCTCACAACTATTTTTATATTATCTTAGACGAAGCGACCGCTGGACCGTTTGCGTCGAATTCCAATTACGGATGGACGAGGTGGACCTTGAAGATCGCCCTGAATGTTGCTGGGCCAATTACTACCACGTTGTAAAGTGCGTTGTTGAGAGAAAACGGAACTACCATCCAAACTCAACATCTCAATTTCTCGGTTGAGAGTTTGCTGAGGAGTAAATGGAACATCTTCCCCTGGATGCTGTACGGAAATAATCAGTGTATCCCCAACGAAAGTTGGTCCGGTCATTTCGCAACGTATCGGTCCGTGAGCAAAAGGTATGATTTCTCCAGCATCAGGACCAGTGGTAGGAATGAAGAATAGGAAATTGTTACCAAAAACCCCAATTAGGTTAGAAGTCTGAACATTTTCATTAGAATCAATCTGGCTGGGTGAGCTAGCACCAACTACAGTGTGTTCTATCAGCAATGGTTCTGGATTAGCACCGTCACTAAAACCGTTGTGTGAACCAGTGGACATATCGGTGACGCCCCAAATATTTCCTTGGCTATCAAAAGCAAGGTTATCTACATTGGCAAAGCCATCTCCTGGATCAGCACCAACTTCTCCACCTTTAGAAAATCGTTCCCAACGGAAGGTTGTACCAGTACCATCAGCACTAGTTTCAGTGATTTTAAAGAGTGCGCCTGAAGGCTGTGCAGCATTGATGTCAGCACTGTACTTAGACACTATAAAGATGCGAGAGTCAGGATATCCATCACTTCCCGGCGCACCATCTGTATAAGCAATAAACACTTCATTGGGATTTCTGGGATTGATTTCTAAATCCTCAGGACGAGCTGTGGGAGTTGCACCAACTAGATTAGATGCTAAGAAAGCATCAACTAACAAAGCGCCTTGGCTGGTATAAAAATCAGACAGCTTCTTACCTCGAAGAGTAGGCAGAATTTCATTTTCATTGTTGACGGTGACTTCAATAAATACATCACCCTCGTTTGGGCTTTCAGAAGGTGAGAAAAGTCGCATAGGAGTTCCACCATTTCTAGTTGCTTTTCCTAATGCAGCAATTTCTACCGAAGCAAGTACTGATGGTGGAATGGGGTTAGTGGGGGTATCTAGTTTTAAGGGAATCCACTGTCCTGTCCCGTCAGAATTGTAACGGGCTGCATAAAGAGTACCGTCTTCAAATAAGCGGCTGTTGTTTTTGTCAGTAGGAGTTGTGACTGCACTAGAACTGACAAATTTGTAAGTGTGACCTCCACGTCGGTCATCACCCATGTAAGCAACTAATGGTCTTCCTGGTTCTGCGCGGAAGGTAATATTTTCGTGGCGGAAGCGACCTAAAGCAGTGTGTTTGCGAGGACGGTAATTCGGGTCGGCTGGATCGATTTCTACCATCCAGCCATATTTCTCGCCAACTAAGCCAAACAAAGCCCCTGTCGTACCTGGAATGTAGCTTGTCTGGGTACCGTTGGAGTTGACTGGTTCCCTCACTCCAACAAAAAAGCTTGAACTACCTTGGAAATTTTCTTCAGCAGACAAGATGGTTCCCCAAGGTGTTGTACCACCAGAACAGTTGTAGCCAGTACCGATAATTTTGTTACCCAATCCGTCGGAACTTAGAGGAAAGACATCTTTCGCAGCTGGTCCAGTGCCAATTAAGTAATTATCATCTCCTTTCTGGTAGCTTCTGGAACCCCAGGAAGTGATATTTTTATAACCATCAGTGCGATCGCGGTTGATTCCCAAACCAGACAAACCATGAATACGACGATTGTTGGGGTCGCGGACAACTTCAAATCGTTGGCTGCGGTTTTCACGGGTGATTCTGACAATAGAACCGCCTATATTATACATAAATTCACCTAAAACTTCAGTTGTTTTTTCATTGGGTAAATCTTGTCCAATGATGAGGGGGTAAGTAGAAGGGAATTCCGCTAAGGCACTTGAGGTGCCAGGTGCTACGGGAGAAATTGGGTAGGACACGTATTCGTGGTTGTTCCACAGGTAGCCATCGTTGGGGTTTCTGCTATCAATAGGAACAAAGCCAGTGTAGTCGCTGTTGTAGCCAAAGTACTCTTCTTGGTTAGGGAAGACGCGATCGCCCCAACTTACAATCACATACCTGTCATATTCTGGTGGTACAACAACGTCATCAATGACCGTATAACTACTTAAGCGAGCATCTGGTGAAGGTTCTAATATATTTCCTTGCTCAATTCCCGTGGGCAAATAGCTTTTTTGCTGAGTATAAATTGGTAATGGGTGAGGCAAACGGACAGGAGTAAACTTTAGAGGTATAGCATCAGTATCAGCTGCAACACTCACATTGCCACCAAAAAGTTTTTCCCCGAAAGCAGGAGCTAGTACTGTTGCACCCGCACTTGCTCCGAAGAAAGCTAATAACTGTCTGCGTGTAAATTTTGACATCTGATCTCCTCTCAATAAGAACAGCTAAAAGTTATCTTTTTATTCGTTGCCTAAAGATTATTAGCGGGCTTTTCAGAAAATTGTTTTCAACCTGCATTTTCAATACAAATTTCTAGTAAACAAAAGACAAATCTGCTCCTTCTTTCTGCTGATTATTGCTGTCTCGATTTATAAATATGTAGGTAGAGCTTTTACATCTACATCTTCCAATAGAAGTATAAAAAACCTATTTTTCCAAGCTTTACTATTTTTTATTCATTTATTAATCTTCCATTAACCTTTTGATTATTTCTATTCATTTTTCTAAGCTTTACTATTTTTTATTCATTTATTAATCTTCCATTAACCTTCATGTTATGAAACTAAAGAAAGACCAAAAAGTAAGCAGTCTGCTAATAGCTAATCGCTAATAGCTAATGGAAAAAAAACAGCAATCAACAATTAGCAATTAGCCACAATGCATTATTTGAATGTTCTAAATAAGGAGTCAACGATGAAAAGAATTCTTGTTTCTGCTGTAACCGTTATTGCAAGCTTAATTACACCTGCTGTTGCTAAAGCTGCAATTGTCAATGGCGGCTTTGAGAATGGATTTGAAAATTGGCAAATAATAGGCGACTTCAGCGCAGAAACTTCGGCTTTTGGTACCCAATCAGTCGAGGGTCAGTATCAAGCTTTTTTATCAACTGCTTTTAACGAGGTTTTAGATATTGACAAAAATGGCAAAGAAATTACAGGAGGAAATGCTGCTCCTGTCACTTTCATTACTGGCGTTGCAGAAAACTCTTTGGAAGGATTTTTAGGTGTATCAGAATTCTTTGGAGATGATTCTCTAGCGGAAGGAATTGAAGGTTCTGCTATCAAGCAAACTTTCTCTGCAGAAGGTGGAGAAACATTATCATTTTCTTGGAACTTCCTCACAGATGAATCCGATTTATTTCCTGGCTATAATGACTTTGCGTTCGCAACCCTAAGTAATGGTTCTGAAAACTTGTTTTTCAAATTAGCCGATACAACTTCCAATTTCTTACCCAGTTCCAATACTGACTTTTTTGAAGAGACAGGATATCAAACATTTTCCTACAAAATCCCAACTAGTGGAGAATATACCTTAGGGATTGGAGTGGTAGATGTAGGCGAACCAACAATTATTTCAGGGCTGCTTGTAGATAAAGTGCAAACGGTCAAAGCTGTTCCTGAAGCAGGTTCTACCATAGGTTTGCTATTTTTCGGAACTGTAGGAGTCGTTTCCGTACTGAAGCGTAGCCAAAGAAGATATAGCCACTAAACCCATGAAGGGTGTTGACACTTAACATTCAACGCCCTTCTCTACCAAATCTTATTCATATTTAAAACAAACTCTGGTAAAACTGAGTCACCACTGACAGTTGGAGGATTATCCAAACATTCCTCAGGTTTACCGGGACGATAAACATAAACTTTACGATTTTTGCGGTCAATCAACCAACCTAGCCGTACTCCAGGTTCCCGCATATACTCTGCCATTTTCTCTTGCAAGGGCTTGAGATTATCAGAAGGCGATCGCAATTCAACCACAAAATCTGGACAAATAGGTACAAACTTATCTTGCTGTTCTTGCGACAAGCTATTCCATCGTTCTAGTGTCATCCACGATGCATCAGGCGATCTTTCCGCACCTGTTGACAACTTAAACCCAGTGCTAGAGTCAAAGCAGATACCGGTTCCGTCTTGATTAGACCAAATATATAATTCGCCAAAGAGACTACCGCTACGATTACCTGTAGTTCCACCAGTCGGTGACATAATAGATATCTCTCCTAATTGATTCCGCTCAATACGCAAATCACGGTTAACCTGACAGAACTCAAAAAACTGCTCGTCTGTCATTTGCAAATCTGGCGGCATTTTTAAAATAACAGGAGATGAAAACATACTGACTTCCTAGAACTGCCTACCTCACCAACTTCTATTTTTACTATAAGTACTTATGGATAAATATTTATATATTTTTAAAACTGACTAAAATCGCTGTAATCTGGCACTGTAGCAAGATTGCCCATTGCCTATTGCCTCGCTCAACTAGATAATTTATTTTGCACGACTACTTAGCAATCCTATTTGATTGGTAAAATTGCGAAACATCAGAAACCCGGTATCTTGGAGATACCGGATTTCTCGCCTCTTACGAATAATGAGCGGTTTGCTATGATAGCTTTTACGTTTGTAGAGACGTTGCATACGTCTCTACAGAAAAAATGGCTTATCTGTTGTCAGAATTATTTATTAGGCTGGGGAGTCATCCGCAGATAGGGTTTAATTTCCTCATATCCTTTGGGGAATTTCTCCTTTAGCACCTCTGGGTCTTTCAGCGAGGGGACGATAACGCAATCTTCACCATCCTTCCAGTCAGCTGGTGTCGCCACACTGTAATTGTCGGTGAGTTGCAGCGAATCAATCACTCGCAGAATTTCATCAAAATTGCGTCCGGTACTGGGAGGATAAGTTAAGGTCAGACGCAGTTTCTTATTGGGATCGATGATGAAGACTGTACGTACTGTTACCGATGCATTGGCATTGGGATGAATCATATCATACAAGTCAGAGACTTTACGATCCGCGTCTGCCAAAATTGGATAGTTGAGAGTTGTGCTTTGAGTTTCCTCAATATCTCCAATCCATCCTTTGTGAGATTCTACATCATCAACACTGAGGGCTATGGTTTTGACATTGCGCTTGTCAAACTCTGGTTTTAGCTTAGCAACTTGTCCAAGTTCAGTGGTGCAGACAGGAGTAAAGTCTGCAGGATGGGAGAACAGTACAACCCAGCTGTCACCAGCCCATGTGTAAAAGTCTATATCGCCTTCTGAGGAGGCTTGAGTAAAGTTTGGTACTGTATCGCCTAGACGGAGAGTCATGTGAGATTCCCTTAGTTCAAAAAGGCAGATTGGTTATATCTTGCATAATGACACAAAACTCCGGTTTTCCAGTCGAAGTTTGTGGTTTGAAACAAAATTTTAAATTGTGCAATTTTGTTCAAACAAGTAGCTTTAAAATATTACACCTTATCAAGAAGTTAATTAAGGCAAAATTTCACGATACGCTTGAATCATTTGACGGGCGATCGCATCCCAACTATACTCCTGCAACGCATACTCTTGAGCACGCAATCCACGACGCTGACGTTCCATCGGGTCTTGTAACGCTGTGCGAAGTAACTGAGTCAGATTTGATACATCCATTGTGCTTACCCAACCCGACTCACTATCACGCACTTCTTGATAAATATGTACCTGGTCTGAGACAATCACAGGAGTTCCTGCAACCATTGCTTCAGCTACGGCTATACCAAAATTCTCATAATAGGATGGTAAAACAAATAAATCAGCTGCTTTCAAAAGACCTGATTTTAACTCACCCGTAACAAAGCCGGTGATTGTGGTGTGCGATCGCAGTGAAGAAGATTGTATCTGTAATTTTATACTCTCCTCATAATTCGGGTCTTGAGGATTCGTCCCAGCCAACACAAAGTGAAACTTTAGCCCCTCAGCTAACAACCCCTCCAACGCGGGAAGCAGCAGATTCAAGCCCTTTTTAGGGTCAATACGAGACATAAACAGCACTAAAGGGACATTCTCTGGTACACCCAAGTTATGACGCACCTCCTTATCTCCCCATTTCCCAATCTCCCCATTTCCTTTAACACCCAAAGGGATGACCAAATCTCGTGTTGATACTCCAAAACGTTCTGAAACTTTCGCTTCTTGAACACTCGTAAAGTGGATAGCAGCCGCACCAGCTAAATTTGGACGTTCTAAAATAGCAGCATAAAGTTTTTTGAGTTGCTTTTTTTTACGTAAATCTGCGGGGTCGAGAGTTCCCAAAGGGCGCATAATATACGGTAGCTTTTGCTGGCGACAGACAGATGCTGCAAAACTGCTGACGGGAGAAAAAAGAGCATGAATATGGGCTAAGTTAAATTCACAAGCATGACGATTCAACCACCGAAGTAAGTCCACAGAAAACTTATAGCGACGAAATGGAGAACAACGGAAATAGACGATTTGATAACCCTCTTGCTGAACCAGACAATTCAAAGGAACATCTAACGGTGGCTGACCAATATCACCATTACTATCAGTTGTTAAAACAGTGACATCCATACCTTCCCTCGCTAATGCTGGAGCTAGTCCCAATACCATTTGACTGGGACCTCCATATATTAGGGAAATTGAAGGAACAATTTGTAGGATTCGCATATTTTGTTAGTTGTTAGTTGTTAGTTGTTAGTTGTTAGTTGTTAGTTGTTGGTTGTT
>JAWQFQ010000081.1:0-35690 GCA_035967975.1 Scytonema sp. PMC 1070.18 | reverse complement strand
CTGCACCCCTGCACCCCTGCACCCCTCTTCCTGCGCTGTTCTTGCCACAGGTTGACTGCTATAATCCCAGATAAGGAAGTTGCCATAATCAAGACTGACCAGAACCAGGCTTCATCGTTGGCTCCTGCTTCTACTGCAAAATAAATCGCCATTGGAATGGTCTGGGTTTGTCCGGGAATGTTACCTGCAAGCATTAAGGTAGCGCCAAACTCACCCAAAGCACGGGCAAAAGCTAGGGTTATTCCTGCTAAAATTCCTGGAAACGATAAGGGTAACATAATTCTCCAAAAAATTTCCCTTTCAGTCGCGCCAAGAGTTCTTGCTACCTGTAAGAAATTTGCATCGATTTGTTCAAAGGCTCCAAGGACTGTTCTATACATCAGGGGGAAGGACACAACTGTTGCTGCGATCGCCGCACCGTACCATGTGAAAACGACACTGAAGTTCAGAGGTTCCATGAGCTGTCCGAGTGGACCATTTTTACCAAATAGCAGCAGTAATAAGAAGCCGACGACTGTAGGAGGTAAAATCAAAGGAGCAACAAATATTCCTTCTACCAAAGACTTCCCTTTCCCACGATATCCTAGCATCCAATAGGCAGCAGCAATGCCAAGAACAAAGGTAAAAAATGTTGCGATCGCGGATACTTTTAATGAAATCCACAAAGGTGAAAGGTCATAGGGCATAAAACATCAGGGACGATAAGCAAGTATCATCTAGATAAAGTCATAAACTACCCACTCTATCATAGATAAGTTGGTAACAGTTATAATGTATAGAGTAAGACAGTTTTCAATAGTGCTGTGTTATGAGTTATAGGGTCGCAGATGAGGCGGGTGTAGCCTTAACTAACAAGTATGTGTAGAGAAAATGCAAATCATTTCAATTCTCGAGATCTACCTGCTCCTTTATAGTTAACCCAAATGGATTCAAAATTCTTTAGCATAACTTCTTTTGCACTTATTTTTTTATCCTTCCCAAATGGTTCAATGATGGTATCAATATTAGGATAGACAAAGAAAGGTATTGATATCCGGCTAGTAGAAAATGTATGAATAACTTCATGGGGTGTACTGACAAATAAACCATCAGTCCACATTTGTAACATATCCCCTAAATTGATGATAAATGTATTTTCTAGACAAGGAACATCAATCCATTTATCTTTAGTATGAACTCTCAGGGAAGGATGGGGAAGTTGTTCTTGAATTAAAACGGTAAAAATTCCATTATCTGTATGTTTACCAGCTTTACCAGAATTTTGGGGATAGTAAATCGTGCGGTGGATTAAAATAGGGTCGCTAAAATATCGGTCAAACCAGGTTGCTTTTAAGCCTAAAGCTAAGGAAATTCCCCTTAACAACTTAGGAACAACTTTTATCATTATTTCCTGCTGTAAATTATAATGGGATGTAGCAAAACCTGGAGCGACTGTGCTATCTGGCATAATATTGGGACCAGTGAAGGGTTTATCGGATAAGGGTTTATCTAAACCTAAATCAAAAACTTCTTTAGGGTCAAATCCAGTTTCTTCGTTTAAATATTCCCCATGCAAAGGAACATAACCTCGTGAAGTTGGAGGATAAACCTTTTGAATATCATGTCCGTAATTACGTTTAATTTGTTCTGGAAGCTTAAAGAAATTCTTAGATGCTTCAATAGTTTGCTCAATCGCCAATGTGGAAACTCCGTGGTCCTTTAAATAGAAAAAGCCACATTCATAGCAAGCATTATATAATCTCTTGACTTCTTGATTATCCAAATCATCTTTAGCTAACTCGGATAAGGATATAATTGGTAGATGTTCCATCTGGTTTTTCCTAACTTTGTTTCAATTTAATGACCAGCTATTTATTGACTCTCTAAGAGGTCGTTTGAAAAGTGGTTGGGTGTGATTTTAGGCACTTATTGATCCCCCCTAGCCCCCCTTAAAAAGGGGGGGAAATACTCTAATGGTCCCCCTTAAAAAGGGGGATTTAGGGGGATATTGAATATGATTGCTACTGATGAAAGGACTTTTCAAACATCCTCCAACAGTGAAATCATTTTGGTAATTGTCGGAATTTTTGCTTTACTACCAAAATTATATTTTTTAATTGTACTGACAATACTGCTATCTGGTTGAAATGAATCTTTGTGGTCAAAGACCCAGCTAGTTCCACAACTCCATCGGATTACATCTACTAATAAATCTTGGCTTAATCCCATATTTTTTCCTAACATATGGGATTCCTGTAAAATGAGATAATTTATATATGCCATAAAATCAGTGAGAGCTTGAGCTATTTTTTCCAAAGAGTCCTCTAATTTCTTTTGGGGTCGCTCATAGGTAAGTTGATAGGGTCGAGGTTTAACCCGACCAAAAGTATCTGTGACTAATTCATCAGAATGAACATAGCTACGATTAAGACCATAGGGAGAAGGTGCTACAAACCCAGGTACTCTTAACTCCAAGTGATTCTCTTCTTCAACTAACTTAGTCACGATCACGTGGTTATCAAGGGGTTTATATTTCTCTCCTGCTTGTCGATATCTGGCTTCTATTATTCTCCCCAAGGGTAAAGGAACATTTAGTTCATCTGCTAATTTGACTGTTAAATCAGTATCCTTAACAGTAATTTCTAGACTACAAGAATAGTCATAACTACCATCAAATATAAATGGAGTAACTTGTTCTGAAACAAAACTATTTCCCTGGGATGCTTTGATAAAGTCCCACATCCAATCCAGGGGAATACCATTAGTTTTAGCAATAACTAACACTTCCCCTAACACAACCATAGCGGTGTAAAACAGTAAATTAGTAAGTAACTTCACTGTTTGTGCTTCGCCAATTTTATTGCTGACAAAGAAGGAGATTTTGCCCATATCATTCAGGGCTTGCTCACTCATATCAAAACCTTCTTTATCTCCACTCACATAAAAACTAACGTTAGCAAAATCTACTCCCATGTGGGATAAGTTACTCACAGGAGACTCTAGGCTATAAACTCCTTTCTTCTTAGCTTCATCGGCAATATATTGGGTATTATGATAATCTGTGGTGGAAAAATCAATCCAAGTTGACCCAGTTTTCATTCCAGCTAAAGCTCCGTTTTCCCCTAGCATATTTTCCGTAACATGGTGGGGTAAAGGAAGATTAGTAACAACAATGTCTGCATTTCTAGCAACTTCTTTAGGACTATTATACCAAACTGCCCCGGCTGCAATCACAGTTTTAGCTGCTTCTGGATATTTATCATAAACCTGTACAGTATATCCCAATCTTAGGAGTTTAAAAATCATGGGTTTTCCCATTGAACCTGTACCAATGTAAGCAATTTTTGGTAGATTAGTCATAAGTTTATGGGTGATGATTTTTTATAGAATTAAGTTGCTAATAAGATAGTACTGAATGAACATGACGGAAGGTGAGGGTCAATCATAGACAGCGATCGCCTTACCCAAAACATCCATTTTTGGCTCTACACCCAATCCTGGAGCCTCTGGAGCATAGGTCTTACCTCCTTGATTGCGGGCACCACCTATGGCTGTGTCAACAGTTAGCATATCATGACATAACCAAGTTGCTCGCAAATGGGTTTGTGGGGTTGCTTGAGCAAGATGTACAGCTCCGGTGTCTGCAATCACACTACCACCAGTTTCTTCAATATTCATCCGTATACCCGTTTCCACACAAAAATCTCGGATGCGCTTGGCTTTAGTTAAACCTCCCACTCGCCCAATCTTCAATCCAATCGCCTCACAAGCACGGTCAGCTTGAGCGCGGACAATATCGCCATAGCGCTGAATACATTCATCTAGAATAATAGGATGAGAAGTCACTTGACGTACTTGTAAACACTCCTCATAGGTTTCACAGGGTTGTTCAAAATAACTAATATGGTCAGTAACGGCGTTCATGACTCGCATTGCTTCATCCACCAACCAGGCTCGATTAACATCGAAGGTTGCACTTTCATTGGCTGGTAAATAAGAGCTCACTGCTTTGATTCTCTCAATGTCTTGAGCAACATCAGCTCCAATTTTACAAGTATGGATGGTGTAGCCTTTTTTCTGACCTCTAGCAATGGATTCTATCATTTCTTCTGGAGTCCCAGTGGGAACAGAATTTTGGATAACTATTGGTTGATCCAAACGACCGCCAAAAAGTTCACAAAGTGGTAGTTTTGTTGCTTTACCAAGAATATCCCAACAAGCCATATCCAAGGCAGATTTAATATAAGGATGACCTGGTAAAGCAATATCCATAGTCCGATAGATAAAATCGGTGCGTCTGGGATCGCGTCCCAGTAGTTGTGGTGCTAATTCCTCAATCCCAGCTCTTACACCCCGTGCAAAAGCAGGTAAATAAGTTGAACCCCAAGGACACCCTTCTCCCCAACCTCTGATTCCTTCATCTGTGTCAATCGCAACTATTGTAGAATCTAGTTTGTCAAAATACAATCTACCACCTGATAGTCGGTAAGGATGCTCTAGAGGTAATGTGATTTGGTATACAGAAATTCGAGATATTTTCATACTTTTTTAGCTATTGCTTTAAACTAATAAGTTTTTCGGAAATAACCTCGCCATCTTTGAGATGTTTAACCAGTTGATCGCCAAGATCACTCTGAATATCGCTACCTATAGTTTTTAGCAATGAGTATGTCCCCTCAATTAGAATTTTTGAGCAGCGAGCTTGGCTATCAACAAAACGCATCACATAAGCCATTCTTGATGATAATGCTCCCTCTTTTAAAGGACAACTTTTGTGCCAAACAAATTTGTCTAGCAAAAGGGCATCACCTACTTCAAAATCATCTTCTACTTTATTATTTTCCAAAAGAAAAGTTTCAATTTTAGACGCATACTGAAAATTCCAATTCTTAAACTCTTCAGTCTGCGAAAACTCAGAAATATTCTTCTGTTGTACTAGTTGGTAAATAAGGTTAAAATGCTCACGGGTAGAATGAACTTTGCGAGACACATAAGCCAAGCCTCCGTGTTGTTCTTTTGTCTTGATGGGATCGAGTGGAATCCAGAGAGTATATGCTAAATCTTCTGGCATAACATAACAAAAGGAGAGAATATCGTGATGCCAATGGAATCCTTTTTGATTTGGTTGGAGTTCAAATACAATTCCCTGAATGAAAGCTACTCCCTCAGCAGTTAACTGTTTCAGCAGATATTGAAAGTTCGATGAATAATATATATTCTGGGTTATAGCTCCTTCAACGTCATAACCTATTTTGGAAACTTCTCCAGAGTAGAATTTAGGAGGTTCTTTTAATTGATTGGAGTTAGAAGTTAGCTTCCGCAGTTCATCGGTAGCTTCACTTGTCAAGAGCTTTGTCAGTTTGATAAATCCATTCTCTGAAAAAAACTGTTTATCTTCTTGAGATAGAGTAATTTTATTGACTAACAAGGACATATTTGTTTCTTTGTAGGGAAATAATCTGAGCTTTTGATTCAGCTAGTATCTATGATTTATGAGTTTTTTGCTCTTAGCTGATAGCTGAGGTGCTAATCATTTACAGTATATCAAAAATAATTTGAATTTTCAATTACAACTTTACCGCAAAAGCTTTTACTTTGAAAAAATTTCTGAGCCTCCTTGATTTGAGCCAGAGGAAAAACTTTAGCCACTGTTGGCTTCAAAAGACCTTTTTCTAAATAACTAACTAATCTTTGAAACACTTCTGATTCTAACCGCGTCGCCCCAATCATTTCTAAATCTTTGTAGATTAAATCTCGTAAATCAAACTCAACCATTGGACCTGCAATTGCTCCTGAAGAAACATATCTTCCCCCGGTCACCAAGTTTTTCAGAACTATATTAAAATAGTCTCCTCCCACAACATCCAAGCCAACAGTAATTTGATGTTTTGCCAAATTAGAGGCTAATTTCTCATCCCTATAATAGACATAATCAGCACCCAATTCTCTAGCAAAATTCTCTTTGTTCGCGCCTACAACTGCAATAAGTTTTGCCCCTCTAATTTTACCTAATTGGATAACTGCACTACCTACACCACCGGAAGCTCCCATAATTAATACAGTATCTTCTGCTGATACTCGCCCTTTAGTCAAAAGATTTTCTGCTGTAGAATAAGCACAGGGAAATGTAGCTAACTCAACATCAGACAGAGATGAATTAATGGGGTAAATATTGCTAGCAGGAACTACAGCATATTCGGCAAAACCGCCATCAATTTCACTGCCAATATATTGATATTCTTCTAATTTATCACTACGAATCCATGGATCAACAATGACTCTTTGATTGAGTAGTTCTGGGTTGACATCATCACTAATTTCCACCACTTTCCCCGCTATATCAGCACCTTGAATCCGAGGAAACTGGATTCCTGCTTGTTGCCAACTAGTAGATGTATCTACATCATTTTTCTTCATATCTTGGAGAATAGATTCAAAGGATTCTGATGCTGTATACCAGCCTGTTCGGGTATTCAAATCCGTATTATTGACAGAACAAGCCCCTACTTTGATTAGAACTTCTCCCTGGAGAGGAACAGGTTTAGGGACTTTTGTATAAATCAGCTTCTCTGGACCTCCATAACCAGTGAGAACTAAAGCATTCATTAACTCTGTCATGGTGTTTTATTAAAGTCTAGGTTTTGACATCAAATAAAAAACTTTGTGATTTACTGAGCCTAAATGATGCCATTGGTCAATAAAACAGACAAAAGCCTGAATTTATAATACTTTTGAATGCGTGACTTCCAAGGTAGCTGTACTAGTACATCGCGGCGGAAATAAACCAACCATTTCAAACAGACGAAAGCTTTAATTTACAATACTTTTGAATGCGTGACTTTCGCGAAGCGGTACTAGGGGTTTAGAGTCAGGAAGCCTTATGTAATAAGACAAAAGCATTTCTACTCGCAAGACTTCTGGTCAATCACAAAGATAAAGTTCGTCAGCAAATAGCAAAAGCCCAGTAATGTGCTCCTTCTTCTGCAATATAAGGACCATCCATAACTGAATCAATCAACTGGACTTTGCCTTCTTCTTGCAAGCGATCGCAAGTGGTTTGAAAATCAGTGTTTTCGTAGTAGCTTTTTCTGGTGCTAATTAGGAGCAAACCTTCTGGCTTTGTAATTCTGATTAGCTCTTCCAAAGCATTAGGATACACATGTCCCGAGGTAAAAACACCGCAACATACAGTAACTTCATACTGATTGTCTTGGTATGCTTCTATTGTACAAGTCATATCACATCCCCCTTCTAGAGATGTATAGACTCCAGTCTGTTCAGCCTTTTCAACCATTCGATAAGATAGGTCAAAACCATGAATACTGCGAAAACCTTTTTGAGCAAGAGCAATACCAACTAAACCAGTTCCACAGCCAGCATCTAGGATGTTCATATCCTGATTTATGTCATTTTCCAGAATCTTTGCCAAATAATCGGCGATAAATTTAGGACCTGAATAATCTTCATTGGACACATCTGTGTCATAGTCACCAGACCATGTATCATAGTACTGTTCTAGCTTGCGAGGATTATAAGACAAGCGGTGGGCTTCTTTGATGGCATCCCAACTGTGATTATGATCCGCTGCAATTAGATGACTCTTCATTCGCAATGATGTCTATATTTAATTTGACTAGCCTATAATACTATATACTCACGAAACTAAAAAGTTTTTCTCTGAATAGCGAAAGTTTAATTAACCAAGACGTAAGCGTTCAGCCATCAGCACTTCAGCTGTCAGCTTTGATCAGCTTAGTGGGGTGTTGAATTAGCTTATCAAAAACGCCTAGAGAACGCCCAAAAATATGTTTTGCTCCATCAGTGAGAGGTTGAGATAATCTTACTTTTGTCAATTAGAAATTATGCTGAAAATTTTGGGAAAGTGGAGGTACGAATTTAACTCTTGTACTGAACTAATGGGTCAAGAATGAATGATGCGTATCAAGATTACGCGATCGCCGGCTCAAAAATTGTGTTTCCGACCCTGATTTTCAGCAAGATTTATTCGTGCTACCACCAAACCCGGTTTCTATTACGGCTTATCTGAATCGTATTGGGACGGGCGGGGACGCCCGTACCACAAGATAGATAATTTATTTCTTGGAAATCCCTTAACAATTGTTATTGCACAATAAAGCCATATTTTTTCAATACGTTCTTAGCTGGTTCAGTGGATAAGAATTGAACGAATTCTTTAGCAGCGCTAACATTTTTGCTGCTTTTCAATACCGCCATTGGATAGACAATCGGAGAGTGATATTTATCATCAGCAGCTACTGCAACTTTAACGCGATTAGAGATTTTGGCATCGGTAGCATACACTAGACCTGCATCAGCATTACCACTTTCCACTGTTGCTAACACTTGGCGCACGTTGTTAGCAAAGACTAATTTGGGCTTGAGTTTTTCCCAGAGGTTTAATTTCTGGAGAACTTGCTCAGCATATTGACCAGCGGGAACACTTCTGGGTTCACCAATAGAGATTTTTTTAATTTTGGAATCAGCTAGGGTATTAAAACTGGTCACACCAGTTGAATTCTTGGGAATAACTAGAACTAGACGGTTATTTGCTAGATTGCTACGGGTACCAGGAAGCAACAGTCCTTTTTTCTCCAAAGCATCCATTTGCTTTTTCCCTGCTGACAGAAAAACATCTGCGGGCGCACCTTGCTCTATTTGTTGCTGTAAAGCACCAGAAGCGCCAAAGTTGTAATTTAGGTTAACGTTTGGATGGCTTTTTTGGTAAAGAGGCTTAATCTCCTCCATTGCGTCTTTAAGGCTGGCAGCAGCAGATACAAGTACGTTAGCGTTAGACTGTGCTAATATAGAAGATGGCTCAAACAATCGCAAGCCCACTGCTAAGAGCAAGCTAGCCACCGCTATACTAACAAAGGCAAACAGTTGTCTTCTTTTCATATGAGAACAAGACTCTCAGAGATTCGGGTTTTGTAGGACTTATGGTTGGTAATATCGTATCAAAATCTGTTAAAAATACCAATAGAATTGGTAAAATTCTGATTAGGGACTTCCAAGAAATAAATTATCCATCTTGTGGTATGGGCGTCCCCGCCCGTCCTTTGAATCTGTAACGGCTTGATTGATATGGTATGGCAATCTGTTGAGGAGTCGTAAAATCCTCTGATTCCTCTTTGGTGAGCTCTGTGTCGCTCTGCGGTTAATTTATTTGTAAAAATGATTTAGGACTGCTAACAGCTAATAGCTAATATAGGACTCATATTTGATTTTTGAAAAAATTCCGTACCACTCGCAAGACCTGATTTCCTGTTGCCTGTTGCCTATTCCCTATTGCCTGCCTACACGAATCAGTTCAGTAATCAAACCGGATTCCTATAGCTTTTTTGTCATTAGCAATTAGCCATTAGCCATTAGCCATTAGCAATTAACCCAAATACGTTTAATATGAAAATCAACCCACGAGAAATTTATAATCTGCTACTAAAGTCAAGCCAAACAAATGCATCAGTGCGAGAGATAATCATTGGTCTAACCTGGACATTTTGCCAAGCAGATGGAATTGGGTTGTGCATGAGTCCAGGACAACCAACCCGGACTCTACCTTGGTCGGGAACACTGGTCAATATGGCGATCGCAAATTTAGCACCCTGGCTGCAATCCTGGGACAGCTATCAAGCAACTGTAGCTATGGCAGCAATTAATGCTGTGATTAACCCCTATTCGCCACTTTTGCAGTCTTCGCAACCGCTTTCACCCAAAGGTTCGGCAAATCTCGCTGTTTTTGAGCATTTTCTACCATTGATTCGAGGAAAACGAGTTGTCGTCATTGGACGCTATCCCGGACTGTCTGAGTACGAACAGGAAATAGATTTGACAGTCCTCGAACGTCAACCCAGTATCAAAGACTTACCCGATACAGCGTGCGAATATCTTCTACCTGAAGCTGACTGGGTGTTTCTCACAGCCACCTCTATTGTCAATAAAACATTCCCGCGTTTAGTTGAGTTGTCACAAAATGCTAAGTTAGTGTTGATGGGACCGACGGCACCCTGGTTACCAGAGTTAGCAGATATGGGAATCAATTATTTGGCAGGTGTTTGTGTCACCCATCCAGAAGCATTACGACAGACAGTTGCAGAGGGGGGAGGTGTGAGAATTTTTGATACAGGCGTGCAATATCACGTCTTAGAATTATTATAATCATTAAGTAAGTCTGGAGACAAAAGCAATGAATACTATTCAAGTCATAACGAATGGAGATAAACAAACGGTTATCTTACCTAAAGAATTTCAATTACAAGGTAATGAAATTTACATAAAAAAAATAGGTAATGCTGTTGTACTGTTTTCTAAGGAAAATGCATGGCAAACATTATTTGATAGCTTAAATATTTTTTCTGAAGATTTTATGGAAAATAGAGAACAGCCTGATATAGAAGAGAAAGAGGCTATAGAATGAGATTTTTGTTAGATACAAATACTTGCATCTACATTATTAAACGTAAACCAAAGAAAGTACTAGATAAATTTCAATTATTAGATATTTCTGAGGTAGGTATTTCATCGATTACAATTGCAGAACTTGAATACGGTGTGTATAAAAGTCAACATCAAGAGCAAAATCGGTTAGCGCTGACTCAATTTTTAATTCCTTTGCAAGTTGTATCGTTTGATGAGCAAGCGACACAAACCTATGGAAAAATTCGAGCAGAGTTAGAGCGCCAAGGAATTGTAATTGGGTCAATGGATATGCTTATCGCATCTCAAGCAATTAGCCTGGGCTTAATTTTAATCACTAATAACGTCAGAGAATTATCACGAATCCCAACACTGATGTTAGAAAATTGGGTTGATTAGTCCATTCAGGAAAAAGAATTTTGATATTCATTAGCTTGGTTACTGTCAGGTGCATACTCATTAACGGTCATCCGGCGCAATTCAGCGTGTTGTACAAAGTTATACCCAACTTCCAGCCAGAATCCACTAAATAGAATTTAGTGGTGTGGCTCAATTACTAGGTAAATTATCCGGGTCAAAGCCGAGCGATCGCAAATACTGCGCTAATTGTTCAGCCCGTAATCGTTCTTGTTCAGCACGTAGTTGCTCTTGTTGGGCCCGTTGTTGTTCTTGTTCAGCCCGCAGTCGTTCTTGCTGGGCTTGTTCTTCACCTGTCAAATAGCGATCACCCGTTTCGTTGTACCATGACAATAACTCTTGGGGAATGCCAGCTACTATCCCTTGATATCTCCCGATTCCCAAACCGATTTCACTCATCCAGTAGGGTTCACCTATCTGCAATTTATACTCACCATCTACTAACTTATACACTTCAAACGGTTGCTGTCGGTCGCGTCGCCAAAATTCTGGATTATAAATTACGTAGTACAACACACCCAGTTTGGTGTAGATGTCCATTTTTTCATCATATTCGCCCCCTGGTGTGTGCGATACCATTTCCAATGTTAGTATGGGAACTACCCAATTTTCTTCCCAAACTGCGTAAGAGCGGCGAGACTTACCACCTTTTTTGCGTTCTACCCCCACGCTTAAAAACCCATCTGGCACTACAGGTACGTTGGAACTGACTCCTGTAGTGTGATAAACTGCCATATCTACCCCAAAATACCAATCTCTGCGATTTGCCCAGATTGAGTTGAGTAAAAATAGTAAGACGTTGGGCAAAAAGTTCTGGTCTTCGTTATCCACAGGTGTATCGTCACTACAAGGCAATTCGTCAGTGCTGGGTAACGCATTTTTGAGATCCTTTGACAGCATAGTCTTTGTCTCGTTGGCGTTTAGTTTCTCTATTATAGTAGAGACGTTGAGCGTTTATTAAGATGCTAGATCCTTATCACCACGTACTCAAAGGCAAGCTTATTGTTGTGAATATCACTTCAGACAAGAGTTGGTCAATTATCTCAGTAGCAAAGAACTTGGGGATGGAAGCGATCGAGAAATTTGGTGGTGGGTGTGGACTACCTTCTACTGGCGCTCTACTTGTAAACGTCTCTACGATGTCCAACCCGAACAATGGTTACTAGCAGCACGTCGTCTTTAATTTCATATATAATCCGGTAGCTACCGACCCGAACTCTGTACAAGGACTCGGATTCTAGCTTTTTTACACCATCTGGACGCGGGTTTTGTGCTAAATCTTCCAACTTGACTAGAATTCGCTCTCGAATATCCGCGCTCAATTTTCTCAGCTGCTTTTTGGCAGAGGGGGACAACTCGACTTGGTAAATCAAGAAAACTCCTTTCTGAAATCGGAAAGAGATGTTGTTCCTAGTGCTTTTGCTTCAGCTAGAGCAATGCGCGATTCCCGTAGGTCTTCTTCATCCTCCTCTTGCTTGCGCTTTCTAATTAGGTGTAGTACCTCCTCCAACGTTTCTGGGGCTATATCTTCCATCTCTTTAAGAATTTCTTGGCGTAGTTCTTCGTCGGTCATAGCAATTACCTGTTTTATTTTTGTCGTGGCAATACGCGATCGCTTCAGCAACACCGTAAATGAGATCGCCTTTAATTTGCTTTAATAGTATAACAACCGTTGTATACAAAAAGAGACTTTTAATAAGATATACAAAGGGGAAAGGTCATAGAGCATAAGACATCAAGCGATCGCTCTAACAAAAGATAACGGAAAAAGTCAGAAGCGCAATTGTTGAGGAGCCAGAAACCCGGTATCTTGGAGATAGCGGGTTTCTAATTTTTGCGCTTCCCTTATAGTGTTGGTATCTATCCCTAATTCACTTGATACCTGTAACCATTTATCCGGTGTTGGTAAGGTTTGCTGAAGAAATTCCCTCGTTAGGTGACTCGCATTGGCTTTATACAAGAGGTTTGCATAGCAAAGAGAACTAACTGGTTTTTTAAAACCATCGACACCATGCACGGAGATGAATTCTGCGAGTTTTTCCTCTACTTTGGAGATGATTTGGGGAGCAAGAGCGAGCAAATCCTGCATCCATTGTTCTTTCTGCTTGATGAAATCGGATAATTCCAGATTTGGAGAATTTCTAAATTCATCACAAATTCCTTGAATTTTTTCCCATTTATAAGTATTCCAAGGTTTTGCTTTCATAACTGGTAATTGCCATTTAACTATTTCTTCCTGCCAATAGTCTCGCTCTGATTGTACTTGGACTATGTCGAAACTGGGTAAAATTAAAGCTGTCAGCTTACCTCCATGACAGGCTCCAGTATCGATACCATAAGCTTTATTTTCGATAATAAGCGGGCGATCGCCAATGACGCAATGACCGAAAATAACTGGTTTCATCCCAGTATACAATTCGCTCCAATCAGTATCTCCATAGCGTTTTTGCAGGTGCTTTTCTCCCGCAGTACAACCACACAAAACCTCTTCTCTTTGTTGTGCAATGGGTACGCCATTTTCCAATCCAGCATGGACTAAAATTGCTGATTCGGTTTCGTAGTAATAGGGTAAATTGCTCACCCATTCCAAAAATTCACCATAGCGATCGCCAAATTGCAATTTGACAATTTCCTGGGAGTAGGAAAGGGTTTGACGTAGATGCTTGCGTTCGTGATTTCCCATCAACACGATGGTATTGGGGCGATTTTTGAGATAGTCGTAGACTTGAACCGAATCAGCTCCGCGATCGACTATATCCCCTAAGGAGACTAGGTAATCATCTTCGGTAATTTCTACTTTAGCAAGCAGTTGCAGCAGTTCTGCATAGCAGCCATGAATGTCACCAATTACGATTGTTCGCATTGTTCCAGATTGAATTATATTTGTGTATTACCATTATAATACTTGATGTAATTAGGCAATGGGCAATAGAAAATTAGGTTGATTGAGTCGTATGTGTGTGGCGAATATTAGAAACCTGGTATCTCCAAGATACCGGGTTTCTGGTACCTCGACTATTAACGAGACAGCATAACGACTAATCATAAATCTCATCACCCTCTAAGAGGATGTTTGAAAAGTTCTTTCATCAGTAGCATACACATTCAATATCCCCCTAAATCCCCCTTAAAAAGGGGGACTTTAATAGATTTACCCCCCTTTTTAAGGGGGGCTAGGGGGGATCGATAAGTTTAATAAGCTGATCAAAAACGCCAAGAGAACGCCCGAAATGTGTTTCCAAGCTGACTGCTGACGGCTAATAGCTGAACGCTTACATTTTTACCTTTTTCCTCATCTGTCAAATCACGAGTATCACCACAATCATTATAAGTCGCCCAAAGACAATCAAACTGATGGAACATCTTACCCGTATTGAATTTTAATTAGCAACTACTGTACTTTTCAAAATTCCCAATATTTTTCCTACCTGACTAATAAAATATTCATTAAAATCTATTTCTATAGTTTTCCCTTTCAAACGCAAAAATCTCCAGTTAGTTCCAGTTGTTACTACACCATAAATCGTGCTAATTTGGTTTTCTTTAACTTCATTAAAAATTTGAGCAGCTATCATTTCTGCCATACATTGTGCCAAACCAGATTGAATATTATCATTTTTTGCTTCCACGAGAGTTACAACTGGGGCTTCGATAATAATTTGCTCTGAAGAGAGGCTAATTAAGAAATCACAAAATCCATTTAATCCTTTTGTAACATCTACAGTAAAGTCCTTGCCAGAAAATATACTTATTTGTGATGCCAGTTGTCTTTTAATCTCTACCAAAATAGGCATGACAATCAACTCAGAACGTGCTTTTTCAGTGTCGATCGCCAATGCTAGAGGTAAATATTCTTTAAGAGATTGGGCAAGAAAATCACTGTAATTTATTTCTGGTATATCAGCAAAAATTCCAAATTGCTCAGATATAACTATCCCAAAGTTATTTTTGATTTGTTCAATAGTAAATTGACTATATGGCATACATCACTACTCCAAAGCAGTTACGGGAAAGCTTGTAACTTGAAGCAGATGATGGCAGTTACTGCCACGATGTGCTTCCACTCAGGAACGAAAGTAGAAAATTACGGAAGATGACAACTATTATACACCAGATTTTTATCAGACTTGTTGTCTAGTTTATCACTATTCCAACTGGCGATCGCAATAGCTTCGCTTGAGTTGAATATCATCTAGCGACAAAGTTCAAAGTAACAATCATTGGTGTTTCCAACTAATCCGAATTGACCCAATCGGTGGGGCTTTTTCCTGGTGTTTTTTGTTTTTGCCTCTCCGAGTTTCCAACTAATCCGAATTGACCCAATCGGTGGGGAATGTCAAAATGTCGCATTCAATCATTAATTATGACGTTTCCAACTAATCCGAATTGACCCAATCGGTGGGGTCTCAAAGCGCAGGCAGAGCAATCAAAATTGTAGAAAGTTTCCAACTAATCCGAATTGACCCAATCGGTGGGGACTCAACTACAGCCACGATATTCGAGTGGTTGTTAGTTTCCAACTAATCCGAATTGACCCAATCGGTGGGGTTTTTGGAAGTAAGAGGATTAAAAGTTCCACTAAGTGGAACAGTTTCCAACTAATCCGAATTGACCCAATCGGTGGGGAATTGAAATGACACCCGATGGAAAAGTTGTGATTGATGGTTTCCAACTAATCCGAATTGACCCAATCGGTGGGGTCTGCGATTTCTTTAGATGAAGGCCCAGTTTCACTAAGGTGTTTCCAACTAATCCGAATTGACCCAATCGGTGGGGTCTAGTTCTAGTTCCAGTAACTCTGGACAAACTACAAAGTTTCCAACTAATCCGAATTGACCCAATCGGTGGGGGGAAAATCAAATTAAATCCTTAACGGGAAAAAGCGTGTTTCCAACTAATCCGAATTGACCCAATCGGTGGGGTTACCTACGACTACTGCATCTTGTTCGCAGGCGTTTCCAACTAATCCGAATTGACCCAATCGGTGGGGAAAAACTGTAAATTTATCACTCAACCTTGCGAGTGGTTTCCAACTAATCCGAATTGACCCAATCGGTGGGGTAGCGGAAATCTTACCGGAACCGCAACGACAAGCGTTAGTTTCCAACTAATCCGAATTGACCCAATCGGTGGGGTCAACTCGTCCTCAAGGCCCAACCCAAGGTAACGAAGCAGAAACGTTTCCAACTAATCCGAATTGACCCAATCGGTGGGGGAATCGTTGGAAGCCCCCCAAAAAGGGGATAGTTACACGTTTCCAACTAATCCGAATTGACCCAATCGGTGGGGTTTTGGTTTTTTTTGCCTCCTTGCTGTTGCTGTTGCTGTGTTTCCAACTAATCCGAATTGACCCAATCGGTGGGGTTTTTCCCTGCTTTCTTGACAACCGTATCTTTACTAGCGTTTCCAACTAATCCGAATTGACCCAATCGGTGGGGATCATGTTAGCATTATTTGCAGTTGCCTCCCTTGAGGTGTTTCCAACTAATCCGAATTGACCCAATCGGTGGGGTCCGAGTTTGTCTATGAGGCTTCTCACCGCTCTGTACGATGTGTTTCCAACTAATCCGAATTGACCCAATCGGTGGGGAACAATATGTCACAGCAGCAGAAGCAAGCTGCTGTTGCAAAAGTTTCCAACTAATCCGAATTGACCCAATCGGTGGGGCCCCCCAGGACCCAAATTCTCAAGCGGCAATTACGGGTTTCCAACTAATCCGAATTGACCCAATCGGTGGGGTCAGCACCGAAGAGCTGGCCTTAGATGATGCAAAAAAGTTTCCAACTAATCCGAATTGACCCAATCGGTGGGGGTCCAGCGGTGTATTTTTGAGGAAATACGCCGTTTCCAACTAATCCGAATTGACCCAATCGGTGGGGACTTGGTATTACCTAATATACCAGGATCTCCAGGAAACGGTTTCCAACTAATCCGAATTGACCCAATCGGTGGGGGCTTGAAATTTCTCCAAGAAGCAATAACTCTCAGAGTGTTTCCAACTAATCCGAATTGACCCAATCGGTGGGGCTGCTGATACTACTTTTGACAGTTCTTTCGGCTTATGCAATGTTTCCAACTAATCCGAATTGACCCAATCGGTGGGGTTTTCTGGTAGCGATTGCTTGCAACAACAACCGCAGTTTCCAACTAATCCGAATTGACCCAATCGGTGGGGTTTGGTGTTGGTGTTGGTGTTGGTGTTTTTTAGTCGTTTCCAACTAATCCGAATTGACCCAATCGGTGGGGCAGTCACCGCTAAATTAACTGGCTTTGAGCACATGAGAAGTTTCCAACTAATCCGAATTGACCCAATCGGTGGGGGTGGCTAACAAAGTTGCAAGCAATTTTTGTTCTGAGAGTTTCCAACTAATCCGAATTGACCCAATCGGTGGGGGTTTCGGACATCCAGGCAAAAATGCAGAATGCCAACAAGTTTCCAACTAATCCGAATTGACCCAATCGGTGGGGCGTTTGCAGACTGCGTTAATGAAGGCAGAAACCTTCGTGTTTCCAACTAATCCGAATTGACCCAATCGGTGGGGTTCCAACGAAGCTAAAACCATAATAGTAAAAGCTGGAAAGTTTCCAACTAATCCGAATTGACCCAATCGGTGGGGGAGAACTTGAATAAGGCGCAGAGACTTGATTCTGGTGTTTCCAACTAATCCGAATTGACCCAATCGGTGGGGAATTTTGAAATACCCATGAGAATTTCCTCTTGTATTTTTGTTTCCAACTAATCCGAATTGACCCAATCGGTGGGGTAACGATAACCGCTCAAACTCAGAGCCCGAAATTTAGTTTCCAACTAATCCGAATTGACCCAATCGGTGGGGCTGGTGACGAATATATGAATCACTGCGTCTTAAATGTTTCCAACTAATCCGAATTGACCCAATCGGTGGGGGAAAGCGAAATTATTCGCAACGCACAAGCCTACCAACGTTTCCAACTAATCCGAATTGACCCAATCGGTGGGGATTACAGGGACTATCCAGGTGGAATTGGGATTTGGAGGTTTCCAACTAATCCGAATTGACCCAATCGGTGGGGGCGATCACGGATTGTTCGCGACAAGCTGCCAGTTCAGGGTTTCCAACTAATCCGAATTGACCCAATCGGTGGGGCAAATCAATTTTGGTGGCTTTCCTTCTCTTGAAAAAGTTTCCAACTAATCCGAATTGACCCAATCGGTGGGGACCGAAGAGCCCTTAGCAAATCTCTCAACAGAAAGTTTCCAACTAATCCGAATTGACCCAATCGGTGGGGGAGCTTTGTTCCTCCCAATACCCCTCCCGCTAAAAAGTTTCCAACTAATCCGAATTGACCCAATCGGTGGGGTTTAGTTGCACTGAAAAAAGTTCCCTTCCATGATTTAAAAAAGTTTCCAACTAATCCGAATTGACCCAATCGGTGGGGTAGTGCAAACGTTGAAGCAGAAAGGATCAAAAAAAAGGTTTCCAACTAATCCGAATTGACCCAATCGGTGGGGAAGTCGATCCAGCCAATACCGAGCTCATGAGTAAAATTGTTTCCAACTAATCCGAATTGACCCAATCGGTGGGGGCTGGAAACGCCTGCTCAAATGAGAATGTGTCCCAACACGTTTCCAACTAATCCGAATTGACCCAATCGGTGGGGGCTGTTTCCGGCTCTGGCAATTCGCGCTCAGTGTTTCCAACTAATCCGAATTGACCCAATCGGTGGGGGCTCTTGGTTTTCGTTTATCTTTCTCAACTATAAGGGTTTCCAACTAATCCGAATTGACCCAATCGGTGGGGAAATGATTTTTAAAAAATCATCGTCTGTTTCCGTAAAGTTTCCAACTAATCCGAATTGACCCAATCGGTGGGGGTTTACCCGATGTTACGGTTGAACCTAAAGGAGTAACGGATGTTTCCAACTAATCCGAATTGACCCAATCGGTGGGGCTCTTGATCCGGAACGAACGTTAGAAGAATTTCTATGTTTCCAACTAATCCGAATTGACCCAATCGGTGGGGATCAGGCCACCCAATCCATCGGAGAAAGACCTGAGGTTTCCAACTAATCCGAATTGACCCAATCGGTGGGGGTTATGGTCACCCATGACAAGAGCTTTGTAGTCTCTAGTTTCCAACTAATCCGAATTGACCCAATCGGTGGGGCCAATGTTTTAAACCTTCCTACTGCGGTACCGATGAAGTTTCCAACTAATCCGAATTGACCCAATCGGTGGGGCTGAAAAAACAGTTGAGGCTTTCTATCAATCTCGCGTTGGTTTCCAACTAATCCGAATTGACCCAATCGGTGGGGAATCCGAGGGTTAAATGTTCCATTGAGTGGAACAGAGGTTTCCAACTAATCCGAATTGACCCAATCGGTGGGGCACTGCTAAAATATTTAGTAGTGGGTTTGTTTCTTTCACGTTTCCAACTAATCCGAATTGACCCAATCGGTGGGGGATTTCACACCGCTTGCGATCGGTCAAATTGTAGGCTCGTTTCCAACTAATCCGAATTGACCCAATCGGTGGGGAAACAACTAACGATTCCGATCAGTATCTTTTTGTTTCCAACTAATCCGAATTGACCCAATCGGTGGGGATTTCTGTTGGATCTGTATGTGTTGTTTTGGATGTTTCCAACTAATCCGAATTGACCCAATCGGTGGGGTTGTTGTGCCCGAACCTTCCGCTTCAACTACGCAAGTTTCCAACTAATCCGAATTGACCCAATCGGTGGGGGTTCGCCTGTTTGCCGGGGATTGCGATGGGAAAAAGTTTCCAACTAATCCGAATTGACCCAATCGGTGGGGAGTTCGTCTAGGAGCTCTGGCGCAAATAGCCAGAGTATTAACGGAGTAGCACCGTTTCCAACTAATCCGAATTGACCCAATCGGTGGGGAAATCTTTGAAAAATTAAGATTTCAGCTTATAGTTTTTTGTTTCCAACTAATCCGAATTGACCCAATCGGTGGGGTTGATAGGAGACAATGATGGCGCGGACGATTGGGTTTCCAACTAATCCGAATTGACCCAATCGGTGGGGCTTAGCAAATCTTAATTAAGATTTCCGCTTATAGTTTTTTCGTTTCCAACTAATCCGAATTGACCCAATCGGTGGGGTTTTAAAAAAACTCTAATATTACCATTTTCAACGTGTTTCCAACTAATCCGAATTGACCCAATCGGTGGGGTTTAGACATTGTTCGAAATTCCTTGAATTACAAAATTGTTTCCAACTAATCCGAATTGACCCAATCGGTGGGGGTTAAATCGCTCCTTTTAAATATTTTTGCTGAATTTTTTGTTTCCAACTAATCCGAATTGACCCAATCGGTGGGGTAAATTTCTAGAAATCCGAGGATTAAATGTTCCATTGAGTGGTTTCCAACTAATCCGAATTGACCCAATCGGTGGGGTGCCGTTCATCTAAACTCCAAGGTGTATCAAGATGTTTCCAACTAATCCGAATTGACCCAATCGGTGGGGGGAATTTCTCATGGCTGTTAAGAGAGTTTTGGCTGAAGGTTTCCAACTAATCCGAATTGACCCAATCGGTGGGGAATCCGGGTTTGCCAACGGAAGCGCGGCAAACCCCGTTTCCAACTAATCCGAATTGACCCAATCGGTGGGGGCTTTGGACTCCAATGAATCCAAAAAGCGTCTGTGATAGTTTCCAACTAATCCGAATTGACCCAATCGGTGGGGACTACTGAATGGGAATACCCTGATCCTCAGATGGCTGGTTTCCAACTAATCCGAATTGACCCAATCGGTGGGGTGTTACCAACACATCCAATTCAAATCCTGAGCTTGGTTTCCAACTAATCCGAATTGACCCAATCGGTGGGGGTCGCGTGGTTGACATGACCACTCTGATGAACCAGGTTTCCAACTAATCCGAATTGACCCAATCGGTGGGGGTTTTGACTGAAGGAACATCCTCGCAACCAGCGAAAGTTTCCAACTAATCCGAATTGACCCAATCGGTGGGGTATCAAAAACAGGGGGGAGGATGTTTGGGGGAACTATACTGTTTCCAACTAATCCGAATTGACCCAATCGGTGGGGGTTAACTGATGCATTCTGACCTACTATGCAGAATTTTGTTTCCAACTAATCCGAATTGACCCAATCGGTGGGGAGTTCGTCTAGGAGACCTTACCCAGTAAGGGTTTCAGACGCCAAATCGACGCATCTAGAAAAAGTATAGTACATTCTCCCAAAAATGGCTCGCAACACATAGCTCAAACCCTCTCCCTGTAAGGCATCGACGCATCTCAACGGAAAATATAGGGTTTCAGCGATTTGGCGAGATGCGTCGATAGACATTTAAAAGTTCTTCTAAAAAAGTCTCAAAGCTAGATAACGTAATACTTTGGCGGTGGTTCAGGTTTTTCCCCACCAATAGTGAGTACCCTAGACACAGCATCCTGGGAGATCCAATAAAACCGGACGTTATCCTCCACAGGCTTAACTAGCTTTTTCACTTTTTCATGAAGTTCTCGCATCTCCTCCAAACTTAAAAAACATTCAAAGACAGAAAACTGAACTCTTCTTCCATATCCTTCTAGAAAGTTAGATAACTTTGTACGTCTTTTATCATTAGGAAGATCATACACTACAAGCACTAACATTTACACTGCTCTTAAAAAAGGTTCATAGTGTACCCCAGACAATAAACTCCGTTTATATCGTCTGACTTGTAATTGAATCGCATGACGGTATGTTACAACAGATTGTAAATCTGGATGAGTTGTTTCTTCATTCATGCGAGTTTCAAATTGTTTGAGGAAGATTCGTCTTGATGTTTGATTTAAATAGACACCTCCAGTGCTAGGAACGAGGTCAAAATCTTGTGGTTTTAGCAAAGATTTGTTAACAATCTTTAAAACCAAGCTATCGACAATAACTGACCTCATTTCTTCCATCAAATCAAAAGCTAAATAGGGTTTTTGTCTTTCTCCATAGTGAAAGTTTCCTAAATAAGGAGAAAGACCCTCGACGATAATAAAACTCAAGACATTATTAAATAGAAGTGTGTAGCCAAAACTCAACAAAGAATTTACTGGGTCAGTGGGTGGCTGACGGTTACGCAGAGAAAATTCAAAATTTGGATTAGTAATTAACTTCCCAAAAGCCGGAAAATATCTTGCAGCGGCTACACCTTCATAACCGCGTAAAGTATCTAAATTATCTACTGAATCTAGCGAATCAATATCTTGACTGATTCCAAAGATAGCCTTTTCCACTTCCACTAGCTTGCGCTTGCGGTTTAATCGCAACAGGAGTTGTTTGGAATTCATCAATTTACCGTAGACGATCGCCTTAGACACATTGTACTGAAAATAATTATCATTGCGTCTCTCAATTTGAATGAGTTGGTTATCTAAATGAGTTAATTCTTCACTCCATAAGTGACCGTGATATTTACCAGTTTGACTAAGAAATAAAACGGGAATTTGTTCTTGCAAACAGATTTGAAGGACGGGAGTTGATAGTTGAATGTTTCCAAAAACTAGAATTTGTTGAACTTCTCGGATAGGGACTTCTAATTTAGGTTTTTCAGATACATGAATAATAAAGCGCTGATAGTCTTTATAGATATTTGTACCTTGTTCAATGAGATAAATTGCTGCCATTTCTCGATTCCAAATATTTTTTTGAAAAGGGCTATTATCCTCTTCAGTTTGAAGAGGTGATTCTGTTTCTACTTCTGCAAGAAAAGGTTGATGTAAAGTCGCAATATCTTCCATATGAGTGTTTTCAACCTCCAAAATAGGAGCGATCGCTGAGAAACTCTCATCTCTTTCTGGAGGTGGCTCTTCCCAAGTAGGATTCTCATATTCTGCATCAGAACTAGAATTTATTTGGGAGAGAGACTCTTCGGTGCTTTTTTTTTTACTAATATTTTTACCTTGTGTTCTTTCTTTCTTATCCTCTATCCCCGACTTCAACTTAACTTTATTCGCATCCACAGGGAAAATCGCGTTTTCTAAAAAACCATGACCTAAAAACCGAAATCCACGCTCAAAACTAGTAATTTGTGTTTTCTCAGTATTTATCGTCAAACCCATTGAATCAAGCAGACTGATAATTTCTGATTGAGCTTGTATAATGCGCTCTTGACTGCGTGAAAGTACCAGAAAATCATCAGCATAGCGCACGATTTTTAAATCAGTTGCACTCACTACCTCATCAAATTCATGCAGATAGATATTAGCAAGAATCGGAGAAATAACTGCACCTTGAGGTATACCCTTTTGAGGTAAAATTATTCCTTCTTGGGTTAACACTCCAACTGATATCCAAGATTTTATCAAACATAAAATTCCTGGATTATCTATATGCAACCTAACCTCTTTTATTAACCTGTAATGGTCAATGTTATCAAAAAACTTAACTATATCCGCATCCAACACCCAAAGATAACCCATATCTCGCCAATCAGCGATTTTCTCTACTGCATTGATATAAGATAAATTAGGGCGATAAGCAAAACTCACAGGTGAAAATTTCTCCTCCATCAACGGAGAAAGTACATTCAATAAAGCTTGTTGGACGATGCGATCGCGAACGGTAGGTATTTTCAACTCTCTTTGAGTACCATTTTTCTTGGGAATAATCACCTGCTTACAAGGAAGAGGTTGGTAATCACTATTAGCCACAGCATTGAGTAATTGATAAAGATTAACAGTTTGATTGGAAGCAAAGCTACCAATTGTTTCTCCATCTACCCCAGCACAACCGCGATTTTCAGCAACCTTTTCCCAAGCACGTTGAAAATTCTTGATATCAAGAAATTTGCTAGTAATGTCAGTCATACAACTTACTTTCCTTTGTAAAAAAACTGTTCGTAGTAGCGCTTTAGCGCATGCAATTATTTGTACTCAAACCCAATACGGTAAAGTTTGTAAGTCGCTTCAATGTCTTTTGTCATACGTTGTCGTAAATCCCAAGGTAAAATGACCTCTACATTCGGTCCCCATGCTCGCAAACGCATAACAATATTGTTATCATTAGCACGGTAATAGACTCTACAGTAAACATCTTTCTCCGAACGAGATTGTAAGGTTGAAAGCAAATATTTTTGTTCTGCTGATGCTGTAGGAGTGTAAGACTTCACCCATTTCTCTACCTGTTGACGGGAAATTTTTATAAACATTTCGTCCCGTTCGGTTCCTTTGATATTATTTCCATAAAAATACTGGTCAAATTTCAAGACTAGTAACTCTTTAGGTTGGTAAATATCAAATCCCCAAGCCTCTGACATTTTTTCCTTAATATCATCAGGATTTGGTGGATATTTACCTTGACACTTATCTACAAAGTGTTTAGGAATATTTGCATCCTCTAAATTTTTCGGTAATTCATCTAATTGAAGAATTCGGTCGAGACGATAATCATACCAATCAATTTTACTCCAACTATTTTCCTTTTCTCGTTTGGGAACTTGACCGTAAGCAAAGAGATAAGGTGCTCGTTGATAATAGTAAATGCAAACTGGATAAACAATACAATTGACAGTCTCCTGATATAGTTTAACACTCCGATATGTCAATTTAACCAATGGAATCTTATCTTGATGCCAAAGTTTTTTTAATTTTTCTTGCAGTGCTTCTACATCATCATTTCGTTGAAAATGAACTATGTATTCTGCATGAATAAAAAATCTTTGAATATCATTAATTGGTTGAGACAATGAATTATTGAAAGCAGATAAAAGTTCATTTGTAAATTGGTTAGAAGATATTTCTCTCTTTTTCAGACAGTCTAAGAACCCTTCAGGAAAATTCTCTACTTTCACATATTTGTCTTGTTTTTTTCTTTCTTGATTGTTTACTGTTCTTAGCCATCCCAGATTCACTAATGATTGAAAATCATTTTCATTTAAATTTCGACTAGTGACAGCAAATAAACGCCCATTAGATAAAGCTTTAGAAAAGCACTTAGATTTTTGACTGTTGCTAGCAGTCCCCGAATCATGCTCTTGGCTCTTTTCTGTAAAATTATGTATCGTTCCTTTCAGCAATAAACTTTTCAATTCTTCAGGGTTAATCGAATAATATTTTTGGAATGATTGAGACCATTGACTTTCCTCAAGAATTAGACTGGAGAGATTTGGCGTAAACAACCAATCAGTTAATTTTTTAGCACAGTGACATTTTTCATTATGTAAGATTGGAGTCTGATCTCGTGAATGTTTTTTTGTTGCATCTAAAAAAAATAAATTGCGCCATTCAAGAAAGGTAAATTCTTCTTCTAAACTCAATTTAACTTCATCAGCCTTGTCCCCGTAAAGAGAACGTAAAATAACCCAGAGTCTTACCGCTTTCGCTAAGTTTTGTTTTAAAGAACCAGGCGTTAACAATTTTAAGACTTCCACACTAGGAGGATAGTTAAACACTTCTCTCTTCATGGTGTCCCCTGCTTGTAGGTGTATAGTTATAGATTAGCAGCAGGTGGAAAACGCCATTTCCAAATTGAACGCTTCATGTGCGATCGCGCCATGAATATTTGTTTGTAGTAGCGCTTTAGCGCATGCAACCCCCAAACTCAATCTCAAGACATAGGGGTGGTCGAAGCCCCAGAAACCGGGTTTCTCATTCTCGCTTATCCGAGCAGTATGGAAAAAGCAATATCCAATGCTTGCGATATTGTATGAGTGTTGATGAAATCAATACTTTGAAAACTCAAGTCGTTGGAGATACTCATGAATGGCTCAAAGCGTCGCAAGCAATCGGTCATAAATCATAACAAGTCTTTTGAAGAAAACAATCCAGAAGTCCCTTTGTGGAAATCACCGTTTGTTTGGCTATGTAGTGTAGCTGGTGTGTTGTTATTTGGTGTTCCTTTGTTACTGGATGGGTTGACTCATCGAGTGGTTGGAGTGTTGATGGTAGACGTTTCTCAGTCAAATCAACCTTTTAAAGAGTCTTTAAAAGTGCTTTGTCGCCAATACAGTGAGTCTTTGGTGGAGGGTGATACCCGCATTCAAGGAAAGTTTGCAGATGTAGCGACCATACTGAACAATCAGAAATTTGCGGAACGCGATCGCTTACTTTTACAACAGCAATGTCAGGAGGTGATGGTTCTTCCTTCTGGAGTTGGTAAAATTCCTGGAACGTCCTTAGTAGAAGCACTTTCGCGGATGGAAATGGAGATTCAGCACCAGCACAGTCAAGGTAACACTCAACCTGTCGTAGCAATTGTAGCGATTAATTCAGCAGAACTAGTGAAGCAGCAACCACAGGATTTTAGTTTGATTAAATTAAAAATTGAGCGCATTGTGCAAACCGGAGGTGCAGTAGCAATTATCGGTTCATCTGTTAATTTGGAAAATCAATTAAGCCAGCAGCTAACAAAGGTAAAAAATACACAAATTTGTACCTACGCCGATAGCCAGTCTTGCGTTGAAGGGCTATTTGAAATAGCTAGAAAATAGTCTTTTTCTAGGGGTGTGCTGGATATTAACACTTGGTAAATTTTTGAAAAAAGGAGAAAAATATGTTACCAGATATGTCACCTAAACGCAAAGCTAGACTAGAAGCTTGGCTGAGACTTCCCTGGAAAATTATTCAAAGATTACCCGATCGCGATCTTGCTGATATGAAAGCCGCAATTGAGAAATACGCTCAGTTCAATTTAGCTAGATCGCAAATTTCTAAATATGACAGCATTCGCTCTCGTCGTTTAGGACGCAATCAGCGTCAAATGACCCAACTTATCGTAATTCTTGCAGGTTCGTTAACATTTTCTGTCGTTCCGCAACTACTTGCTAAACAAGCAGGAAGAGGACCAATGGCAATTTCTGCAGGTTTATTAGGTGGTGGTTTAGCTAGCTTTTACGCTCATGCAAATGCGACTAAAGTGCTGACAGGAATCAAATTGAAAAATCAGACTCAAAATACTCGTAAAGCAATTGCTGACAAAAACAAATAAAGGAAAAGTCATGTACACAGAAGAATTTGAATTACCAGAAAACAGCCTCCAAGAGACTTACACCAAAACTCAACTACAGATGCTTGATGATTTGGAGAGTTATCATAATAGTAAGCCCGAAAAAGAAGCCTTAGTCATTAGTGTAGGCTTGAGCATTATTGAAGCAGTAGTCGCCTATTCAATGTTAGCATCTACAGGGATTTTTATTGCTGCGATCGTGGCATCATTTCCTGTCGCTTTATTGTGGGCTATTGCTAATTACCATGCTGAAAAAGTCGAACTTCCTGAAGTCTATGATAAGTTAGTGGAGGAATATTATGACAATCTTCAATAAAGACCAGAATAATTTTTATCAGGAACCATTCAAATCAACAAGAATGAGTGATGCAGCTGTACAAATGATTGTTTTAATTAGCGACGAGCAAGAATATCGAGAACAGTTTATTGACTGTCGCCTGCAATGGATTTCTGATAACGACCCCCACAGTCACTTGAAAAACTTTTATATGGTAGACTGTCAGTGTGAAATCAATTTTTTTCTCACTCGCCAACAAGAGTTAGTTAACGCAAGAGACGAACATATTCATCACATCGAACAGCAATATGAACAGGAAGTACAAGAAATACAAACTACCAAGCCACCAGAATCCGTTGTACCGACAATAGGACCAGAACATCTAGTCGGAGAAAAAATTCAACAATGGCGAGAGCAAGAAATCTGCACGAAAACAGAGAAATATCACAAAGATATTCAAATGATTGCAGATAAATATAATAACTTGCAAGAGCAATGCGAGCAGCGAATTCAACGAGCTACCACTAACTATCATGAAGCCTTGCGCTTTTGGAGAGAAGAACATAAAGATATGGACAATTCTCTCGCCTAGGAGAAATTAAGATTGTTATCAAATTCTACTAAAGATTGCCATTATTAGTAATAATAGATATGGCTTTCCTAAATCTTTCATGAGATAAAGAAACCCGATAAAGAAACCCGGTATCTTTAAGATACCGGGTTTCTGAGCCTCAGTAGAGCACACGCATCATTATGGTTAAGCAGTTTCAATAATTTCTGAGGAGATAATTTTCTGAATTTCTGTAAAAGTCTTACTGTATATAGCTTTGAAGTATTTATAGGAGAATTGTTAAATGTCTATCGACGCATCTCGCCAAATCGCTGAAACCCTATATTTTCCGTTGAGATGCGTCGATGCCTTACAGGGAGAGGGTTTGAGCTATGTGTTGCGAGCCATTTTTGGGAGAATGTACTATACTTTTTCTAGATGCGTCGATTTGGCGTCTGAAACCCTTACTGGGTAAGGGCTGCTAGACGAACTCCCCACCGATTGGGTCAATTCGGATTAGTTGGAAACGCGAGGGAGAGTGATGTGATGCGGTACAATTTCCCACGCCCCACCGATTGGGTCAATTCGGATTAGTTGGAAACGCCACGCCAATAATAATGTTCCTATTGACCCTAGAGTTTCCCCACCGATTGGGTCAATTCGGATTAGTTGGAAACGGGACGAAATCTGCGCCCTGACCAATCACAACGAAACCCCCACCGATTGGGTCAATTCGGATTAGTTGGAAACTTGCTGCCTCATTTCCTACTGGGGCAAATGTTGTGCCCCACCGATTGGGTCAATTCGGATTAGTTGGAAACCTTAAGCCGGGGTTTCCAAATTTGTCAAGAGACCCCACCGATTGGGTCAATTCGGATTAGTTGGAAACTCTGTATATGGTCTCGACCTTCGTAGGTTTGACCTGACCCCACCGATTGGGTCAATTCGGATTAGTTGGAAACTTTTGCCCTACACCTTCCGCATTTTGTGCGGATGATGCCCCACCGATTGGGTCAATTCGGATTAGTTGGAAACACTGCTTTTACAGCGCAATTGGTGGGGCTGCGGATCCCCACCGATTGGGTCAATTCGGATTAGTTGGAAACTTTTGGATACTTTATTTTAGTGTTTCCATTACCCGTGATCCCCACCGATTGGGTCAATTCGGATTAGTTGGAAACTTTGAATATCAGTATCTTCACACATAAGGGTAAAGCCCCCACCGATTGGGTCAATTCGGATTAGTTGGAAACCTTTCCTAGCCGCTCCGTTTTTGGTAAGGGTAAAATACCCCCCACCGATTGGGTCAATTCGGATTAGTTGGAAACTACAAGATCCAGAGCATCAAAGACCGATTTCTCGTGCCCCACCGATTGGGTCAATTCGGATTAGTTGGAAACCGTAGGTTTACAATCACTTGTAATATCAAAACCCCACCGATTGGGTCAATTCGGATTAGTTGGAAACAATTTTCCGCAGGTGTAACACCTGGATTTCCAAATTCCCCACCGATTGGGTCAATTCGGATTAGTTGGAAACAATTTCTCTTTCTCTAGCATCTGGTTCTATCTTAGTCCCCACCGATTGGGTCAATTCGGATTAGTTGGAAACGTATTCTTGATGTCAATCACAACATCTTTATTGGGTGCCCCACCGATTGGGTCAATTCGGATTAGTTGGAAACTTTTGCCTTATAAAGCAAAACACCCCCTGTTTATGTTGCCCCCACCGATTGGGTCAATTCGGATTAGTTGGAAACGAGGACGACCTCCCACTGAAAGATCAGTTTTAGAATCCCCCACCGATTGGGTCAATTCGGATTAGTTGGAAACACCTTGAGTCCAGAAGGCTTGGAATGCCTTCGCATTCCCCCACCGATTGGGTCAATTCGGATTAGTTGGAAACTTATTGCCAATAGCAATACGTGTTGCTCTAGTTTCCCCACCGATTGGGTCAATTCGGATTAGTTGGAAACAATCGTTTCTCCACATCCGTTATTGCCAATAGCAATACCCCACCGATTGGGTCAATTCGGATTAGTTGGAAACGGCTTTTTCTTTTTTGGAAAGAAGAAGCGGGATAAAACCCCACCGATTGGGTCAATTCGGATTAGTTGGAAACTTCTTGGACAGAAACTCCTGTTACTTCAATACGACCCCACCGATTGGGTCAATTCGGATTAGTTGGAAACACTTAGGGATTATTTAAATTCCCAATGAATGGTATTTTCCCCACCGATTGGGTCAATTCGGATTAGTTGGAAACATTATACTTTGCAGGTTGAGCGGACTTATTCTCGGTAGAAACCCCACCGATTGGGTCAATTCGGATTAGTTGGAAACTTTCTCTTGTTCGCTTGGAACTCTGCCTGAGAAACCCCCCACCGATTGGGTCAATTCGGATTAGTTGGAAACTCAAGGATGCTTTGGCAGGCACAGAAAGCAACCCCACCGATTGGGTCAATTCGGATTAGTTGGAAACTATAAAACAGTAGAAAGAACGAAAGACAATGTGTTTTTCCCCACCGATTGGGTCAATTCGGATTAGTTGGAAACCGTCGATGGCTTCCTGCCCATCGTTGCTGAGGTCTTCAGCCCCACCGATTGGGTCAATTCGGATTAGTTGGAAACAAAAAGTTTGAAGTTTATCAGCGCGGCGACACAGTCCCCACCGATTGGGTCAATTCGGATTAGTTGGAAACGGTTCGTTTCGCGTTGTGGGGTGGCGTTCGCACCCCACCGATTGGGTCAATTCGGATTAGTTGGAAACGCTGTAGTTGCCTGTGCAAGTGCCACTGGTAAAAACCCCACCGATTGGGTCAATTCGGATTAGTTGGAAACTATTTTCTGCCTCATTGAGACAAAAAACTCTAGGGTCCCCCACCGATTGGGTCAATTCGGATTAGTTGGAAACGATGTGGGGGGGATTTTGGTTTCCCGCCCATCTCTTCCCCACCGATTGGGTCAATTCGGATTAGTTGGAAACATCGGGTATTGTATCTTCTGAATATATGCCATCGCCCCCACCGATTGGGTCAATTCGGATTAGTTGGAAACCATTGGCATGGTCGAAATTTGCTTGACTTAACCACTGCCCCACCGATTGGGTCAATTCGGATTAGTTGGAAACTTCTTTTCTAAAAAGATCGCACTTATTTTGTTTTTAAAACCCCACCGATTGGGTCAATTCGGATTAGTTGGAAACGCTTTTGAAGATTTCTTCCGAAAAATCCACGTGCAACCCCACCGATTGGGTCAATTCGGATTAGTTGGAAACAAAAATTGCACAACCGACAACGCTTTTTTCTCCTGTGTCCCCACCGATTGGGTCAATTCGGATTAGTTGGAAACAGAGGAATTTCCTCTCTGTTTTTTTTATTCTTTAAACCCCACCGATTGGGTCAATTCGGATTAGTTGGAAACCATTTGTACCGACAGAAAGAGGTTGATAAACCCCACCGATTGGGTCAATTCGGATTAGTTGGAAACGAAGGCGATGCCGTAGGTGGTGCTAGCGTTTCGGAAAACCCCACCGATTGGGTCAATTCGGATTAGTTGGAAACGTTTACAAAAACTATAGAACCAGCAACGATAAGAGAACCCCCACCGATTGGGTCAATTCGGATTAGTTGGAAACAGGCTACTGCGTGAGAACTAGTGGTGCCTGAAAGATTCCCCACCGATTGGGTCAATTCGGATTAGTTGGAAACACTGGAGGGGTTGCTGTTGTTCTGCTTGTTTGACCCCACCGATTGGGTCAATTCGGATTAGTTGGAAACACTTCAGGGGACAAACCGGCAGAAATTAAAACAGCAGCCCCCACCGATTGGGTCAATTCGGATTAGTTGGAAACCTTAATTCAAACTTGAAGTTAAATGGAGCGGTAAGTGCCCCCACCGATTGGGTCAATTCGGATTAGTTGGAAACCATACGACGATCAGCACCGAACGGAAACAGTTAAACCCCACCGATTGGGTCAATTCGGATTAGTTGGAAACTCAGACTGAGGCTTTCTGAACCGGCTGATTCCCTCAACCCCACCGATTGGGTCAATTCGGATTAGTTGGAAACGCAGTATATTGCTGCTGGTTGGAACAACCTTCGTTTGGGCCCCACCGATTGGGTCAATTCGGATTAGTTGGAAACAGCATTACTAACTGTGTATCGGTACATATTTTTTCCCCCACCGATTGGGTCAATTCGGATTAGTTGGAAACTATCATCAACCCGAACGTATCGGGTATCAGTAGAGAAGTCCCCACCGATTGGGTCAATTCGGATTAGTTGGAAACTTTGAAAGTTTTGTTGCAGTATTGTAGTCAATGTCAACCCCCACCGATTGGGTCAATTCGGATTAGTTGGAAACTGCAAATGCGGGAGCAAACAATCCAGAAAGAGCCCCACCGATTGGGTCAATTCGGATTAGTTGGAAACTTCTTGCCCTTCTTCGGGACTTAAAATCTCTTGATCGCCCCACCGATTGGGTCAATTCGGATTAGTTGGAAACTCTTTTGAATTCTCATGGTATTCTCCAAATTTTTGAATTCCCCACCGATTGGGTCAATTCGGATTAGTTGGAAACATTTCCTCCTCACGTGTGGTTGTGGGATTGGAGACTATTTCCCCACCGATTGGGTCAATTCGGATTAGTTGGAAACTTGAGATCGTTCTTCTTTGACAATGTGAAAGAACGACCCCACCGATTGGGTCAATTCGGATTAGTTGGAAACCTCAGAAGTCAAAAGACCTCCAGTGGACATAAAGTTCCCCACCGATTGGGTCAATTCGGATTAGTTGGAAACCATTTGAATAGTAGTTTAATCCTTTGCAGGCAGTTGCCCCACCGATTGGGTCAATTCGGATTAGTTGGAAACAATGCGTGCAAAACCCGTACGGGTATTTGCACTCAATACCCCACCGATTGGGTCAATTCGGATTAGTTGGAAACTTCATGATTTCTCCTTAAGCCAATTTTTTTGGCTATGCCCCACCGATTGGGTCAATTCGGATTAGTTGGAAACGTTACTGTTATGCGTTATGGAATATCTCCACAACGCATACCCCACCGATTGGGTCAATTCGGATTAGTTGGAAACGCAAAGCTTTTTAACATAGAAAAAATGAACTTAGCCCCCCACCGATTGGGTCAATTCGGATTAGTTGGAAACTTCTCATATGCGGTTTTTAGCCTCAAAAAGCTCCAGCCCCACCGAATGGTTCAGTTAAGCAATGTCAAGAAACCCGGTATCTTGGAGATACCGGGTTTCTGCGCTCCTCGCGACTCTTAACTGAACCGTATTGCGTTATGAATTTCTAATTTGGCAGTCCTTAAAATTGGGCAAGATTTCAGAGATGAAAGCAGCAGAGTTACTCAACTTAACTTTTGCTTTGAGGCTACCAGGTTTCCGTCTTCTACAGGCTCAAGGTAAAGTTCTATAGCTTCTTGAATATTTACCAATGCTTCATCAACATTCTCACCTTCACTAATACAACCAGGTAACGAAGGAACATAAACGGTGTAGCCACCTTCATCACTGGGTTCAAGAATGACTCTTAGTTTCATATTTTTATGATAGTTAAACAATCTATTGGTATCATAACAAAGAGCAATCTTGCAACGGCTATATGGTTTGGATAATAACCGCTATCGAAGTCATAACTTGATGGAGCGAGAGATGAGCTACTCCTGTCCCGCCCGAAGATTACTATTTAGGGCAGATCAAGAGCAGAGGAGAAAAAATTACATCGGTAATCTTACTCCGGGAAGGGAGTAATTCATATTCGTCAGGAGTCTTATACGTAACAGAGGTTGTTCAAATGTCAGGATGCAATTTCAGTAAAAACCTCATACTAAAGTGATAATGTAGGCAGATTTTGATTTAAGTAAATGGGTTTTCCAGCTAGGTTGGTCATTATAACGGTATAAAAGACTTAAATCAATACGGTGTTTTCTCCCTGAGTGTGAGAGCATGAAATTGGTTGAGCTTTTGTTGTTAGATGATATTTAACTCAAGCGAAGCTATTGCGATCGCCAGTTGGAAGAGAAATAAACTAGACAAAAAGTCTGATCAAAAATCTGGTGTATAATAGTTGTCATCTTCCGGAATTTTCTACTTTCGTTCCTGAGTGGAAGCACATCGTGACAGTGCCCTTGTGGAAGGACATCATGGCAGTAACTGCCATCATCTGCTTCAAGTTACGCAGCATGAAGGGCGGATAGCAACATTGGCTTCATAATATTATGTAGTATTTCATGGAGAAAAAGACCATGCAAAGTAGAAAATTACGCTCTAATGTGGGTAAAGATGGAATCTTGCATCTTGATATCCCGATTGGTGTAACAGACAAAGAAATAGAAGTTATGGTGATTTATCAGCCAGTAGAACCATCAACACAGGCAAAAACACCAGAAGAGTTGGGATGGCCTGTTGGTTTTTTTGAGCAGACGGCGGGTTCGTTACAGGATGACCCAATAGTAAGATATCCCCAAGGCGAATATGAACAACGGGAGTCACTCTAAGTGATTTATCTGTTAGATACGAATGCTTGCATTGTTTATCTAAATCGCCCTATGTCTGGTGTACGGCAGAGATTACAATCGGTATCACCACAGGATGTGGCAGTGTGTTCAGTTGTGAAAGCTGAACTATTTTTTGGTGCGATGAGAAGTAACAATCCCGTACTTACACTTGCTAAACAAGAAGCTTTTTTAAATAATTTTGTCTCCTTGCCTTTTGATGATTTAGCTGCAACAATCTTCAGTAGAATTCGTGCGGAACTGACCCGCTTGGGGACTCCCATTGGCCCGTATGATTTGCAAATTGCTGCTATTGCCTTAGTGCATCAATTAACCTTGGTAACACATAATACTCGAGAGTTTGTCCGAGTGAAAGGGTTACAGATTGAAGATTGGGAATGAGAACCAGAAGTTGGGTGAGCTTTTGTTGTTAGATGATATTTAACTCAAGCGAAGCTATTGCGATCGCCAACAACATCGCTAAAAATGGTTCAAGCCACATTCAACTTAGTACATTTAGCAATTTTGTATTGAATCTCATCCAATAAAATCACATTATCAGCTATTTCCGAAAGTTGTTGGCTTAACATCCCCTTCTTTGCAACGACTGTTACTGTTGCGCCACGTCGTTGAAGTTCAGAGATAGCAGGAATAAAATCACCATCACCGCTCACAAGAATTACCTTATCTTGCTGTTTCACTTCCCTTAACATATCAACGACAATCTTAACATCATCACCAACAGTTTTGACACTATTACTATCGGGTCGGGGTAAAATAGGCAGACCAATCACTTCATAACGCAAATTTTCTAAGTAACTCGTAAACCGCTTTTGTCCTTCAGTCATTGATGAGAAAACACCTGTATAATATTTAAAAGTCGTAGCAGTTGTATTTTGAGAAAGCTCTACTCGCAAAGCATTATAATCAACTTCAATCTGTAAGCTATCGAGAGCAAAGCTTAAATTATTGCCATCAATATAAACACGGGTTACTGATGTTCGAGCATCAGGAAAGGACTCAACTAATGATGATTGAGATGGTTTTTGAGAAGTTTTTTGATGCTTTTTTGATTGGGTAACAGTCTTGTTCTCTAATTTCTCTTGCAATTGAGCGAGATTTCCGACAATGACTTTTTGTTGATGCTGTAATTTATCGATTTTAGAAAGATAAAGGCGCTGACAGGTATTTTGAGTTTTCACTTTTTTATCAAGTTTATCTAATTCACTCTGTGCATTAGCCAGTTTGACTTGTAAACAGGTATTTTCCTTGGTTAATAGGGTTAATTGCTTCTGGTTATTTGCATCTGCTTGGGACTGGTTGACTAGTATTTTTCTAGAAATGACTCCCAATGCAGCGATTTCACCCAGTCCGCGCAATATAGGTTTTTTGCTAATAGTTCCAGTTACTACACACGCCATTGATGCAGCCATTGCGATTGGAAAGGCTTGAGTCAGTTTCATGTTTACTACCCACAAATTATTGACTGTGATGTATTTAGTTTAATAAGGGGGTGGAAAATGATATTTCCATTTGCGAATTCAAGAAATACAGGGGTGTAGGGGTGTGGGGG
>JAWQFQ010000080.1:0-36204 GCA_035967975.1 Scytonema sp. PMC 1070.18 | reverse complement strand
AAGTGGAAAAAAAGTAATGGAGTGCGAGAGTAGGATAGAGGGGGGGAGGAAGTGAAGATTTTTGTTGTTTTTTTTATAAAAAACAGAAGGGGGCAGAGGGGAGCGGGTGGTGGGGGGGGGGCGGGGGGATGGGAAGAGGGGGAGGGGGGGGGGGGGGGAGAGGGGGGGGGGGGGGGGGGGGGGGGGGGGGGGTGTAGGGTTTTTTTAAGTGGGAATCATGACTTGAATCTGGGTTCCTTGACCTAGTGTGCTGTTTATTTTGAGTTCTCCTCCTAAAATAAGAATTCTCTCCTGCATTCCCCTCAGTCCAAATCCAGTCTGAGGTGCGCTGACCTCAAAGCCGTGTCCGTTATCGGTCAGTTCTATAATAATCCCATTAGTATTTTGATAGCCTTTCAGACTAACACGAGTCGCTGAAGCGTGTTTTTGAATATTGGTAAGCCCTTCTTGAACAATACAATAGAGTTGGTGGCTGGTTTGAACGGGTAGTTGGGGAAGTTTCACATCTAGGTTAATGACAAATGTTTGATTTCTTCCTACGTGCTCTGCTAGGGTGCTTAGTGCTTCATTTAAATTAAAGTTAGACTGTCGCATTGTTTGCACTGAGCGCCTGACTTCACTCAAGCACTGACCAGCTAACTCCTTAGCAATGTCTAAAGATTTAGCTGCTTGGATGGGGTCGCGATCGCTCAATTTTTGAGCTAGTTCTAATTGCACATCTAAAGTTGTCAGAGAATGTCCTAAAGAATCGTGAATTTCACGAGCAATGCGAGTCCGTTCTAAAGTTGCTGCTAAATTTTCTACTTGTTTGGTAAGAACTTCTGCTCTTTGTCTACTTTTTTGTTCTGCCAGTACTATAAAGGTAAAAGAAATGACAAAAGTACTTGCTGCTAAATAGAAGCCAACACCATTGATAACTTCTCTCGTAATCACAAATTTTGTGTCATATAATTCAGCAATTCTCTGAGACAGGTGGGAACGGTGAAATTCCAGTATGGGAGGGAGACTCCAAATCGGGAGTAGACTCCAAATTATACCTGATACAATAACAATAATAATTATATTTTTCCGGGGAAGTAAGAAGCAGCTTTTTGCAATAACAAGGTACAGTAATATATCAAATTTAACACCAGTTGCTTTAGCCAACATGATTGATAGTAATTCTAAAAATATATAAACTCGTCTTTGCCAAAGAGGGCTATATATTGGAAATTGAAAACTCAACCAAGTCAATAAGAAAAGACAAACGAGGGATACATAGGTAGGTAATGGCTGTGATAAATAACTTCCTTCACGACGATTTACTATCATCAGGATAAAATACACACCCAAAAGCGTCCATTCGATATACCGCATGGTACGGCGGATAGAAGAAGTCGTTCTTATTGTATTCATCGATTGATTTAGTCAAGTTGAACTGAGGAATTCAGACGTATCATCGGCTGGACTAGCCTCCATGAAAACATGACTTTGGTCATGAATGTTAATTTTAATGGCTATTTGAGACCATTGGTGGTAAGTTAAGATAATGATGCATTTGTCAATATAGCTATAGAATGAAAAGTATGCCAAAAACCGTGATAGAAAACATCGTTTTTGGTCAGCACAATGCGGAAGCCGCCTGTACTCTATTGCCTAATCTCTGTAAATCGCAAAGTTTTTCTGAAGGGCGATCGCTAACTAAATTCTAAGTATAACGAAGTAGTAAAAGTAACATATAGTTTAAGATAAAGTTATAGGTTGTACTTGGTATCGGGGTCAATTTCCTCTTTTGTACAAGCTAAAGGAAGGTACTTGTTGTGGTGACAAATATTGCATAAGTAAAATGGAGTGAAACGTAAGATTTAACTCCATTTTACTCCTAATTAAAACTACCTAAATCGACAGGTGGAACGTTCTGGCGATTGTCTAAAGGGCAGTGAGCTAAAGCCCAATTGCTTACGTTTTCAAACACTTGACGTTCATCACGCTTAATTTTTATGGTCATTAGAATTTATGGTTGGTGTTTTGACTCTGCCTGTATTCTCTTTTGAAATTCAATTACAGCTTGCTCTTCCGTGCTAAATACAACTCTACCCGGTTTTGCTCGCATAATAGCAAGGTAGTGTTGAAAAGCGTCCTCATCTTCCGGATGTTGTTTAATATAATTTCTCAGTTCAATTTCTGTTAATTGTTGATAGTTAGTGTTACTCATTGAATTATTTCCTCTCCATTACTCAAAATTTCTACTTGAATTTCTTGACCTATTAAAATAACGATTCGCTGTGAGCGTGTATTCCGCACCCTCAACTGTCACAATCGGTTTTTACTGTTTTTTAGACTTAAAGAAAGCTAATTTATATACTGAACAACCTTATTTTAACGCAGAGAAAAAGTTTTCTTTGCATAATTTATAGCTAATAATATAGAAAAAAATAAGTAATTATACTATGTGACACTCTAGAGTGCGGAATGTGGGATTTTATCGCTATTTTACTTACTCAGCTGGGAATACTAAATCTGAAAGTCTCAGAATTTAGTAGTATGGTTAGCACCCAAGTCAGTATTCCCGGATACAAAGTCAGCGAACAAATTTACGAAAGTTCAAGAACCCTGGTTTATCGGGCTTTTCAAGAAACTGACCAAAAACCTGTAGTCATCAAACTTCTGAAAAATCCCTATCCTAGTTTTAACGAACTCGTACAATTTCGCAATCAGTATACCATTGCCAAAAACCTTGACTTCCCTAGGATCATCCAAACTTACAGATTGGAACCTTACCAAAATGGTTATGCATTGGTGATGGAAGACTTTGGAGGAATCTCCCTGAAAGAATGGATGCTTCAGCAGGGAATAGAATCATCTCTGATGGAGTTTTTACAGATTGCCATATCTTTGTGTGATACCTTAGATTTTCTCTATCGTCATGGCGTTATTCATAAAGATATTAAGCCTGCCAATGTTTTAATTAATCCTGAAACAAAACAAGTTAAGTTAATTGACTTTAGTATTGCCTCCCTGCTACCACGGGAAACCCAAATTCTTAAAAATCCTAATGTATTAGAAGGAACATTGTCCTATCTTTCTCCAGAGCAAACAGGAAGAATGAATCGTGGTATTGACTACCGTACGGATTTTTATTCACTTGGTGTCACTTTTTATGAACTAATCACTGGAGAGTTACCCTTCCAATCAGACGATGCTATGGAGTTAGTACATTGTCATATTGCAAAACAACCAAATCAATTCAAAATTCAAAATATTCTGCAGGAAGGACAAAATTCTACAAGATTTGATAATAAGCACCCTATTTCGCAAGTTCTTTCTGACATTGTGATGAAGCTGATGGCGAAAAATGCTGAAGACCGCTATCAGAGTGCATTAGGGTTAAAGTATGACTTGGAAAAATGTCTCTTACAACTACAAGAAAAATGTCCAATTGAATACTTTGAAATTGGTCAGCGGGATATTTGCGATCGCTTCACCATTCCCGAAAAATTATATGGACGAGAAACAGAAGTCCAGCAATTACTAGAAGCATTTGATAGAGTTTCTCAGGGAAACAGCGAACTGATGTTAGTGTCAGGGATTTCTGGTATTGGTAAAACTGCGGTAGTTAATGAAGTTCACAAACCCATTGTTAAACAACGGGGGTATTTTATCAAAGGAAAATTCGACCAATTTAATCGTAATATTTCCTTTTCAGCATTTGTGAAAGCTTTCCGCGATCTAATGAGTCAATTGCTAGCAGAAAGTGATGCTCAATTACAAGAGTGGAAAAAGAAAATTCTTGAAGCATTAAGCGAAGATGGACAGGTAATGATTGAAGTCATTCCCGAATTAGAACGAATTATTGGTCCTCAAACACCAGTACTAGAATTATCAGGTAACGCAGCACAAAACCGATTTAATTTATTATTTCAGAAATTTATTCAAGTATTTGCAACTAAAGAGCATCCATTAGCAATATTTTTAGATGACCTACAGTGGGTAGATTCTGATTCCTTAAAACTCATTCATTTTTTGATGAGCGAAGCAAATACTGGATATTTATTATTGATTGGTGCATACCGGGATAACGAAATTCATCCCGCTCATCCTTTACTATTGACATTGAATGAAATTCAAAAAATAGGTACAACAATTAATACAATCTCTTTACAAGAATTAACTTGTATACAAATAAATCAACTAGTAGCCGATACATTAAAATGTGCAGAATTGCTTGCGTCTCCTCTTTCGGAGCTTATTTATCGAAAAACTCGAGGGAATCCATTTTTTGCCAATCAATTTCTGAAGGTTTTACATCAAGAGCAACTCATAGAATTTAATTTTGAAGACCATTGTTGGCAATGTGATATAATAAAAATTAACCAACAAAACCTCACAGATAATATTGTTGAATTCATGGTATTTCAGTTACAGAAGTTACCAAAATCAACTCAACAAGTTTTGAAGTTAGCTGCTTGTATTGGGAATCAATTTAATCTAAAAATCTTAGCAATTGTTTCCGAACAATCTGAGGTAGAAACAGCGACTTGTCTGTGGAGGGCTTTGCAGGAAGGGTTGATTTTGCCACAAAGTGAAGTTTATAAGTTTTACCAGGATTCGTCATTAGACGTTGGTCATTTGTCATTAGAAAACAGCGAACAAAAGACCAACGACCGAGGACAAAGGACAGTTTCTTACAAGTTTTTGCACGATCGCGTCCAGCAAGCTGCTTATTCCCTCATCCCAAACGAGCAAAAGCAGTCAACTCACCTAAAAATTGGACAACTGTTGTTGAGCCATACACCCATTACCGAACAGGACGAAAACCTGTTTGAGATTGTCAACCAACTCAATATTGGTAAATGCTTGATTGTTACTCAACCTCAACAAACTGAACTTGCTCAACTCAATCTCAAAGCTGGACAGAAAGCGCGACACGCAACTGCCTATGTGGCTGCGTTCGAGTATTTTACCACAGGTATTAATTTACTGACGGAGTCGCGGTGGCAAACACAGTACAAATTAACCTTAGCACTGTATACAGCCGCCAGTGAAGCCGCTTATCTAAGTGGCAATTTTCAGCAAATGGCAAATTTAGCAGCAGTCATTCTGGAACACACCAGAATTTTATTGGATTGTGTAAAGGTTTATGAAGTGAAAATCCAAGCTGCTCAAGCACAAGCTCAACCTTCAGAAGCAATACAAATTGCTTTAGAGATTTTGCAGCAGTTGGGAGTCAGTTTTCCAGAGCAACCTAACGAACAAGATATTGGACGAGCATTGGAAGAAACCCTATCGCTTTTAGCTGGTAGACAGCCACTTGATTTGCTAAATTTACCACGGATGAGCGATCCAAGCCAGTTAGCAATTATGGGAATTCTCGCAGGTGTTACGGCTTCTGCTTATATAGCAGCACCGACACTGTTGCCATTGATCATGCTCAAACAAGTGAAGTTATCACTACAATATGGCAATAGCTTATTTTCTCCCGATGGCTACTGCGGTTGTGGAATCATTCTTTGTGGGGTGGTGGGAGACATTGAATCGGGTTATCAATTTGGTCAACTCGCACTTTTGTTACTCGAACAACTTGATACAAAAAAACTCAAAGCCAGAACCTATGGACAAGTTAACTGCTGCATCTCTCATTGGAAAGAGCCGCTTAGCAACACCTTAAGTTATTTCCGCGACGGATACCAAAGTGGTTTAGAAGTTGGAGATTTGGAATGGGGGGGTATTTGTGCAGTTCTTTACCTCATGCACGCTTGGTTTGCAGGTAAGGAGTTGAGCGATTTAAGCAGGGAGGGCGCTGCTATTTGTTCCCAATTTGCTCAACTCAGACAAGAAACAATGTCCAAGCAGGGAGCTATTTTTCAACAAGCTATCCTAAATTTATTAAGTAATTCTACGGAAGCTTGGCAGCTGACTGGAGATACTTTTCATGAAGCACAACATTTGCCAATGTTTCTGGAGTCGGGTAATCAAACCGCACTATGCTATTTTAAGATCAGTAAGCTAGTCCTGTGTTGTTTATTTGGGCAAATTGAGGAGGCGATCGCTTCTGCCAGAATACTTGAAAACTGCTTAGGTGCAGCTACAGGAATGTCCTTGATTCCTGTCTTCCATACCTATGCTTCTCTGGCACATCTGGCTGTTTACTCCCAAGTTCCTGAAATAGAACAACAGCGCATTCTTCAACAAGTAAGTACCAGTCAGGAAAAGATGAAACACTGGGCTTCTCATGCTAGAGCGAATCAATTGCACAAATTTTACCTAGTTGAAGCAGAACGACATCGGGTTTTGGGTAATAAAACTGAAGCAATTGAGTATTATGACTGGGCTATTTCCGGAGCCAAAGAAAACGGATATCTGAATGAAGAAGCGTTGAGCAATGAGCTAGCAGCAAAATTCTACCTGGAATGGAAGAAAGAAAAAGTTGCCCAAACTTATATGCAGGAAGCTTACTACTGCTACGCCCGATGGGGAGCAAAAGCAAAAACCGATGATTTAGAACAACGCTACTCCCAACTACTTCAACCAATACTCCAACAGCGACGACTCAACCTCAACCCTCTAGACACCATTGTCACTACTACCTGTACTTCGACTTCCTCATCGACTCGTACTTCCAGCACTGGTAGCCACAGTCTTTCTGATGTGCTAGATTTTACATCTATTCTCAAGGCTGCTCAAGCTATCTCTAGTTCTATCGAATTAGATGAACTACTGACCCGCCTCACCTGCATTATCCTTGAAAACTCTGGTGCGAAAAAATCTGCACTGATTCTCCCCTACGAGGAGACTTGGCAAGTTAGAGCAATGACTTCTATCAATCATCGGATAAATACCTCAAAAGAATTAAAAACTATCCTGGGTTCTCAACCAATAGATACTTGTCAAAATCTTCCCAAAAAAATTATCTATTACGTCAAAAATACTCAAGAAACAGTTGTTATAGATAATTGTCAAACAAATATCCCTGGAATAATTGGGGAATACATACTAGAGTATCAACCCAAAAGTATTTTATGTACACCAATTATTAACCAAGGGTATTTGGTTGGTATTCTCTATTTGGAAAATCAACTAACAAGTGGAGTGTTTACTAACGAACGTCTACAAGTTATTAAACTCCTTTCCTCTCAAGTAGCAATATCCCTGGAAAATGCAAGACTCTATCAACAGGCGCAACAAGCATTGCGAGATTTGCAACAAGCCCAATTACGAATTGTCCAAAGTGAAAAAATGTCTGCATTGGGCAATTTAGTTGCAGGGGTAGCCCATGAAATGAATAATCCCCTCGGTTTTATTTCCGCTAGTCTCAAACAAGCGAAACCTACCATCGCTGATATTGTCGAACACTTGAAGCTTTATCAAGAAAGCTTACCCAATCCTGGAAAAGATATTATTGACCATGAGGAAGAAATTGACTTGGATTACAGCTTGGAAGACTTGCCTAAAATGATTGATGCAATGGACATGGCGTGCGATCGCTTGAAAAATATTAGCATCAGTTTAAGAACTTTTTCTAGGGCAGATAAAGATTACAAAGTAGCATTTAACATTCATGAAGGTATAGATAGTACAATCTTGATTCTCAAACATCGTTTGAAAGCAAATGAAGTACGTCCAGCCATTGAAGTTATCACAGAGTATGGTAACTTACCTCTGGTTAAATGTTTTCCCGGACAATTGAACCAGGTATTTATGAATATTCTAGCAAATGCAATTGATGCTTTAGAAGAGGCAAACACTGGGCATAGTTTTGAGGAAATTAAGGCAAATCCCAACTGGATAAAAATTACAACTTCTGTGGAAGATAACTATGTGAAGATGAAGATTGCTGATAATGGAATCGGGATAGATGAGCAGGTAAAACAAAAGGTTTTTGAGCATTTATTTACTACGAAAGGAGTTGGTAAAGGGACGGGCTTGGGACTTGCGATCGCTCGTCAAATTGTTGAAGAAACCCACCAAGGTAAGTTAAGTTGTCATTCTGTCGTTGGTGAGGGGACAGAATTTGTGATTAGGATACCAGTATAAATTAACACTTTAAGATTCTCCATCTTGTGGTGCGGGCTTCTAGCCCGCCACTAATATAGGACGGGCGAGGACACCCGTACCACGAGAAAAAGTTGGATACTTTTTAATTTGGAAGTCTCTAAATACAGTTGATGGTGGTAGAAACCCGGTTTCTCAGAGAAACCGGGTTTCTGGGCTAGTCTTGTATCAAAATTGTGATGTGGAGTATAGTCAGCGAAAAACAGACACGAATCATGGCAAAAAAAATACGTCAACCCCCTAAAGTAGTAATTCAACACATTGACGATGAATATTATCACCAACCAGGTATTCCACCAGGGACTATCATTATTCCTGCTGATGCGGTACCGCCGAAAATTACGTTGATTGACTATAATGCCCACAAAGCCATCCGTGAAAACATCGCAACGCCAGAAGAGTGTACGACTTACTTAGATACAGAATCGGTTTCTTGGGTAGAAGTGCAAGGTTTAGGCGATGCAGAGATTTTGCAACGACTCGGACAGGTGTTTGATTTACATCCCTTGGTTTTGGAAGATATTGTCAATGTAACAGAACGTCCAAAAATAGAGGATTATGAAGACCATCTGGTCATTATTTGCCGTATGGTAGTTCCAAAGGAGAAAAAATACGGCTTTTACAGCGAACAAGTCAGTCTCGTGTTAGGGGAACGTTACTTGCTGACGGTACAGGAGGAACCAGAGCATGATTGTTTAGAAGGGGTGCGATCGCGAATCAGCAATAATAAAGGCATTATTCGCAAGCGGGGAGCAGATTATTTAACGTATTGTTTATTAGATGCGATAGTCGATGGCTATTTTCCAGTTTTGGAACGTTACGGTGAGCGCATTGAAAAGCTAGAGGAGGAGGTGATTGTCAACCCCAACCGCCGAACACTACAAAAAATTTATAAAGTCAGGCGGGAATTACTGCAATTGCGCCGTTATATATGGCCCCAACGGGACGTGATTAACACTTTAATTCGCGATGAAAATCAACTGATGAGCGACTACGTGCGAATCTACTTAAGGGACTGTTACGACCATACGGTGCAAGTGATGGATATGATAGAGACTTATCGAGAACTTGCGACTGGATTGATGGATGTTTATCTTTCAGCAGTCAGTAACAGAATGAATGAAGTTATGAAGTTCTTGACGGTGATGTCATCAATTTTTATTCCACTCACATTTATTGCTGGAGTTTATGGGATGAATTTTGAAAATATGCCTGAACTTAAGTCGCGTTGGGGCTATTTTATAACTTGGGGAGTTATGGTAGGAATTGCTTCCGTACTCATTTTTATTTTCTGGCGTAGGGGCTGGTTCCAAAATTTCTCAAAAATTAATGATGATTCAAAGATTTAAAATTGTAAGCTATCAGCTATCAGCCGTCAGTCGTCAGCTATCAGCTAACAACTGAAAGCTGAAAGCTGATAAGCTGAAAGCTGACAAACTAAGTGTAAGGAGTTAGTATTTAACAGCTATGAGAAACGGTGATGGAAATTTACTGATTTTGACGCTTTATATAATCGGAATCACTTATACCTTTAACCAAATGGTGGATTCTATTGATGACCAAATAAAAATAGAATTCAAAAAATCAGAAGTAGAGGAACAACTAAAAGCGCAAAATCTTCAAGACCAAATAGGAATATCTTTTTCGCTCAAAACAATGTATGCGATTGAAGACCCAAAAGAACTGTCGATTAGCATTGAAAATAAATCTGAGAATCTCGCAATTTACGTAGATTGGGATAATTGTGCTTTAGAAGAATTTGACGGGGTTTCGCGGCGAGTCATTCGGAAGTCGCCAGATGTCACCCGCGATTTAGCAGTACCTCAAAATCCTAGTCTCATTGTTCCAAAGAAAACACTGAAAGAAACCATTTCATCTGAAAGTGTTTTCCAACTCGATCCCATAACCAAAACGTATACACCAAAAAATCCGGTTGCCAATATCCTCAAATGGAAAAGCAGCCCTATTAAAGCACAGAAAAAGCAGTTTAACGAGTTTATGAGTCAAAAACGTAACTTTAATTTTGCACTCAATTTAGTGCTGCGACTGGCTGAGACAAATACGGGTATAGCCCAGGGAAGCCCTGTCCCTCCCCTATGCATTATTAACTGTCCCTTTACCGTCAGAAAACTTCCCTGGACATATGCTCTCCCTTGGAATAAAAAGCGGTAAACCCGAACTGCTCACTTTGGCAATCCAAGATTACACTGTATATAAGGAGAGAGTAGACGCAGGCGGTTGCAGATCAGTTTGAGTAAAGCTGGTTTGAGGAAAGTCCGGGCTCCCGAAAGACCAGACTTGCTGGGTAACGCCCAGTGCGAGCGATCGTGAGGATAGTGCCACAGAAAGATACCGCCCTTGGAATTATGAATGATGAGTTATGAATGATGAAAAGTTTTCAGAATTCATAATTCAGAATTCATAATTCAGAGGGTAAGGGTGCAAAGGTGCGGTAAGAGCGCACCAGCAGCGTCGAGAGGCGCTGGCTCGGTAAACCCCGGTCGGGAGCAAGGCGACGGAACTACGGTTGGTCTTTTACCAGTTCTGTTAAACTAGAGCCGCAAGAGGCGTCTGGTAACAGGCGTCCCAGATAGATAACTGCCCTCAAAATGTAGAAACCTTGTATACAATGTCTCTACATCAGAGAACAGAACCCGGCTTATGATTCAACTCTCTCCCTTTTTTATTGTGAGGAGTTGAGAGTCAAGGGAAATGGAGAGTTATCCCCATCTCCCTATCTCTTCATCTCCCCATATCCTTATTTCCTTTTTCATCTCCCTACCTATATATTAGATGTCTATCGCTTATCCACGCCGTCAACGACAACTCGAAAGCTTAATTAGAAGATTGGGTCTACCAGTAGGCGCACCTATTAAATGGCAATTACTAGATTTGGCTCTGACTCATCCTACGGTTTCTGAATCAGCAAATTACGAACAGCTAGAGTTTGTCGGCGATGCGGTCGTCCGTTTGGTGGCGGCTGTTATGTTGTGGGATAACTATCCGGATTGTGTGGTGGGGGATTTTGCAGCAATTAGGTCGGTGTTAGTGAGCGATCGCATTCTCGCTCAATTGGCTAGAGAGTATGGTTTAGAATTATACCTGTTGGTTGCTGGTAGTGCCACTGCTGATAAAGCAGGACAAGAGTCAAGACTGGCTGATGCCTTTGAGGCGGTTTTAGGTGCTCTCTACTTAAGCACTCAAAGTTTAGAACTCATCCGCCCTTGGTTAGACCCTCACTTCAAACAACTTACAGCAGAAATTCGCCTCGACCCTGCTAAGCTTAACTACAAAGCAGCTCTGCAAGAATGGACGCAAGCTCAGTATAAAGTTTTACCAGAGTACAGGGTAGTAGAAAGTGATTACCCGCAGCACAATCAAGAGCGTTTCTTTGCTGAAGTATGGCTGCATGGAGAAAAGTTAGGAGAAGGAAAAGGACGCTCCATTAAAGCTGCAGAACAAGCAGCTGCTAAGGTTGCTTTTCTAGCAGTAAATACGGTGGAAAAAACAGAATAGCTATTTTTACACTGAAATTATCTCCCACCGCAGCGCTTTACTCCAATTCAATTTTTTGATTATCGTTTTTGGCTAATGCTTCCAATAGAGCAGTTCCCTCAAAATCGAGAATCATGACATGGAGCGAGGGCGGCAAGTACTCAAAACCATTTGTTGGACGTAACTCCACAACAATATCTATGGAATGTATTCGGATTCAGGCTCTGTGCATTTATTGGGGTTAAAACATCAAGGTATCAAGTTTCGCTAGTATTCTTAAGCCTTCTTCTGGGTTGCCAATCGCAGCCATTGCTTTAAATCTTGTATGGGCATCAAATTCGGCTATTGCCATGGTTGAAAGTTCTTCAATCAGCTTATTAACACTTATACCTTTAGCTTGAGCAAGTTCTTTCAATCTATTGTGCTTATCCTCTGGTAAACGAATATTTAAAATTTCCATTTTTGTTTAACTCCTTATAATTTCTTCGGGTTTTAAGATTGATAAGTTAGGAAATAATAATTCAGGATTGTGGAAATCTTTTACATTGTGAGTGGCAATGATTTGAGCATTGCCTGCAACTGCTAACTCAATTAAGTGATTGTCAGCTTCGTCTTTTAAGTAGGTGGGCGCTAAAAAACACAACTATATTAAGAAATGTAAATTGCCTAAAAGCTTTGTCTTTAAAGCATTTGTGGCACTTTACAGAAGTTTACATAGTTCGGTTTAATTGTGCCTACCTACTTAAATTTGGTTGACAGTTGTCGCTAAATCTAGTTAAATCTCAACATAACTCCTTACACGAAGCTCAAGAAAAAATTCTTGATGAGGTATTGACAACAAAATCTCATTAAAGGTAATATGTGTTGAGATTTAAACCCCTAAAAGTTTCTAATTCATGCCAAAATTACTAACTAGCAAACCCAAAAAGACAGCAGCGCAAATTAAAGAAGCCAAAAATCAAACAACTCGTTTGTTAATTATTGCTGGTGTCTACTTGGATTGCTGGTTTGTGATTAAACTAGAATCGGTATTGAGGGTTGAGCAGACAGTAGTTAATCCAGTAATCGAATGCTCAGATGAGTCAACAATTAATGGCTTAATTGAAAAATTGTTCACCGTAAGAGCAAATACTTACAATGTTTTAGGGTCGGCGGCTTTCTGGGGGGAATCTTGGATGAAAACTCAGAATATTATTGCTGAGAAATTTGGTCAACCAGATACTTATAAGATCAACTCCTTGCCATTGCCAGCCAAAATATTTGAATGGACTGTGCAAGATACTGCCAAAAATATACTAGCCCAACAGTCAGCGACAAAAACTGCTATTATTAGTCGGATATACAAACGCTTTCCTTTGCATCAAGGAGAAAAGCTAGCAGCCGAACAAAAAGCCAAAAATCAAGAATCCCAAACAAATAGGGATCTAGCTATCAATGCTCTAAAATCATTTGAGACTATCAAACAGATTCCTTGGCTACATCGTTACTTTAGAGAAGAGTACAAGCGTGGTCACGCCAAGCAAAATAGACAAATTGTGTATCAGCCTCAAGCATATAATTGTACTCGAATTTCTCGTTACCTGGTAAGATTAGAGGTACAAGGGCTAACACGAGGAAAAAGAATATCTTTAATAGTTAAGTCAAATCGAATCATCACCGGGAGAATCCGATTAATCCGCAATGCATCTGGGAGTTTAGAAATTCACAGCTTTGTGACACTGTACAATCGGGATTACGGTAAACTCATTAATAGAGAAAAAGTCAAAGCAGTAGATAGAGGATATACAGAAGTTTTTTATACAGATGACAATCAGTTGCTTGGTAAAGGATTTGGTCAACAATTAAATAAAAAAACTGAGAGAATTACTCGGAGCGGACGAAATAAAAACAAACTTTGGGCATTAGCTCATGTACGCTACAAAGAGAATTCCCAAAAATCGCGCTCTATTAGAGAAAATAATTTGGGTTCTCAAACAGAATTAAAACGACGCCAGCGCGATGACGCATACGTGGAAACAGTGGTAAATCAAGCTTGTCGCTCCATCACATTTCAAGCTTATACACTAGGCGTCGAAAGTTTAGTCGAGTCAATACGCTCAACTAAAAAGCTATCTAAACGAGCTAAAAATCGTTTAGAGAAATGGGAAAAAGGCACTGTTGCAGATCGTCTTACCCATTGGTCGGCACGTAACAGAACTCATATCTGCTGGGTTTCTGCTGCGTATACATCGCAGATTGATAATCGGAATGGTACGTTACTGGGTACACGTTGTCGCGATCAATTCTTCACCTTTGATGGGGTTGTATTTCACGCTGACCATAATGCCGCTTTGAATGTGAGGCATCGTATCACTGATGAAGTGATTACGCAGTTCATGCCTTACAAACAAGTTCAAGCTGTTTTACTTGAGAGAACTGCTCGTTTCTTGAATGCAATGGGTCTGACATTACGGGATGCTGTTGACCTTCATTGGTTAGACATTAAGCATACCAAATGTGAGGCATTTCAGAAACTCCTACACGGATTGTAGGAACGTCTAGTTAAGGAACAGGGGGAGAGGAAGCCAACCTCGTTATTGGCTCCACAGTTTCAAGTGAGTCACTCACCCAACCGGATCAGACAGCAATTAAAGGAGAGTTAAGGTTTTCTCTCCCAACACAAACCTTCGCGCCTAGATACCTTGAGTAGAAATGTGTAGGTTTAGTGAATCCGTTAACGGTTGACTATTGACTAGTGACTATTGACTATTGACCAATGATTAAAATGGCTGTGGTTGGCGTTGGACGTTGGGGAGTACATTTGCTGCGGAATTTTCTGGAACATCCGCTTGCGGAGGTTGTAGCGGTAGTGGACCCAAACCCAGAACGTCTAGCAGTAGTGAAAGAGCAGTATAATTTATGCGATCGGGTACTGCTAACAACGGAGTGGCAAGCAATCAAAGAAATTAATGATTTAGATGCAGTAGTCATTGCTACACCTGCTGAAACTCATTACACCTTGATTACCGATGCTTTGAATTGGGGTTATCATGTTTTAGCAGAGAAACCTCTGACTCTAAACCCTGCGGAATGTCATGAACTTTGTCAACTCGCCCAAACACAGCAACGACAACTGATGGTTGACCATACCTACTTGTTTCACACAGCAGTTGAGCGAGGAAAAGCTGTTGTTCAAGCAGGTCAACTCGGTGATTTACGTTATGGCTACGCCGCTCGCACTCATTTGGGACCTGTTCGCCAAGATGTTGATGCACTGTGGGATTTAGCCATTCATGATATTGTTATCTTTAATACTTGGCTAAATCAAGTCCCTGTGAAAGTTCAAGCAACGGGTACAGTATGGCTACAAATGGAAGCAGGAGGAGCAAACTCTTCTTTATCCCTATCCTCTTATGGATTGGCTGACTTAGTCTGGGTGACGCTGACATATCCAGATAACTTTCAAGCGTGTATTCATTTATGCTGGTTGAATCCTGACAAACAACGAAGGCTAGGAGTGGTCGGAAGTCTAGGAACGCTTATTTTTGATGAAATGTCAACCACATCACCATTGACTTTAATGCATGGTGAGTTTGAACGCAAGGGAAATCAATTTATACCTATTAACCAAAGACAAGAAATGCTGGAAATCGAAAAAGCAGAACCCTTACGGCGGATGTGCAATAGCTTTATAAAATGCATTCTTGAAAATACGACTTCAGAAGTTTCTTCTGGTTGGGTAGGTACACAATTGGTGCAAATTCTTGCAGCTTTGACAGAATCTCTCAATAATCAGGGTAAAGTGGTTGAGGTTAGGAGTATGGGGGTGTAGGGTGTAGGGTGTAGGGTGTAGAGAGGGGAGGTAGATTTTGGTAACGATTAAGTGTAAGAATGTAACATTTTCTAATATTCAGGCAATTCTGTTTGACAAAAATGGTACTTTGGAGGACTCAGATGCTTATCTGCGTGCTCTTGCCCAAAAGGGGGCGCGGATGGTGGACGCGCAAATTCCCGGTATTGGCGAACCACTGTTAATGGCGTTTGGTGTCAATGGTGATATTTTAGACCCAGCGGGGTTGTTCGCAGTAGCGAGCCGTCGCGAAACAGAAGTTGCTACTGCTGCTTATATTGCAGAAACAGGACGCGGTTGGTTTGAATCTTTGACTATAGCCCGTCAAGCCTTGGAAGAAGCTGAGAAATATGTTGGTAAAACTCCTTCGCCTTTGTTTGTAGGTAGTTTAGAGGTGTTAAAGTCCTTGTCTGAAGCAGGACTGAAATTGGGTATTCTTTCAGCAGCGACAACTCAAGAGGTACGTACATTTGTACAACATCACCAGTTAAGTGATTATATCCAATTGGAAATGGGAGTTGATGAAGGTCCAAGCAAACCCGATCCCACTCTCTTTTTGCAAGCATGCCAAGCTTTGGGAGTCGAACCTAATGCTACATTGATGGTAGGGGATTCTGTAGGTGATATGCAAATGGCGCGTAATGCTAAAGCCGCAGGTTGTATTGGTATTACTTGGATCGGAAAGCTGGATAATGTCCGAGGTGCGGATGTCGTGATTCATCGACTTGAAGAAATTCAAGTAGCAGATGGTGCGTGAATAAAGTTGCGTGGAGTCCAGAAACCCGGTTTCTTGAAGAAACCGGGTTTCTTAATGTTGCGAATTAGTAAGCATTTAGCTGTCACCTATCAGCAAATGAAATAATAACTCAGTTTACTAGACATTTGATAATACAAATATGTCAAACAGCTGACTGCTGACTGCTAATAGCTGAATGCTTACACGAATTGTTACTCATTTTGGGCGTTTGATACCACCCCTTCGTTTTACTTTAAATCCGTACAGATAAATTTCAGACATATTAATTCGCTCATCCGATCTACTTTCAACAATTCCTAATTGCAGTAGATACTTCAACACATCCTCAGGTTTTGAAGTTGGTAGGTATTTTCCAGTGTGTTCGCTCCATTCCGTATTTGTAAGTGCTTCTAAAAACTTGTTTTTTTCGATAGGAACTTCAAGACCTTTTAGACTTGTCGTTAAGGCTTGTAACCAAGGATATTCTTCCTGTGCTAATTCTTGAATGCGATCGCTTGATGTATCCATCAACGCACCCTGTAAATCAGAAGGTTGCAGTAAGGTAGCTTCGGGAAGAGTTTGTTCGCTAAATTCTTGTAATCTGTGCTCTGCAGCAAGGGAAAATAATTTTAAAAAAGAGCGTGGTGTAATTCTACCTCCAGCATCTTGAAGGTGATTGGGAATCCACCTATAAGTATATCCCTTCTTAGCATTACTACCCATAAATCTACCAATTATTTTCTCAATAGCTAATTGGAAAAGATACTCGTCACTTGCTGTCATCATTCCAAGAGCAGTGTTACTTTCAGTAATTAAATTCGGTATCGTATGCAAATACTCTATCATTTCTGAGCCAGAGTTAGCTAAACGCTTAATCAGTAATTGATACAACCATGTATGCCTCCACTCTAGATGAATTTGATGTGCTCGTAGTTTAGAAGCATCAGGAAAACCTAAATATTCTTCTTGAAAAAGGTCTGTGCGTAAAAATATCTTTGGTAGTATCCGTTCCCATCGACGCCATCTATCTAACCAAAAAGCTAAAAGTTCTCTGATAGGAGCCGCTAGCTTACTATAGGAGGGAACTAACCTATCTAATTCGTCATAAGTCACAAATATCCATCGGTCTGTCTCGATTAATTTTTCATCTAACCGATCCAGCGCATTATTTATCTGTTCTATGTTTGGGCGTACCAAAGGAAACCAATTTGATAATAATGGTAAATTGTTCGTTAAAGCGTCACGAATTTCTAAAGATATTGTATCACTCCAGGTTTGCTTTAACTCCTCTGAGGTTTTTTGCAGCACTATTCCTAACATTAAACCAATCCAGAAAGTCCGCCAATCCAGATTATTAGCCTTTTGCATTTGTGCTTCTACGGTTTCTGGTGTTGGGAAGGTTTTTTCGGCTTTTCGAGTACGACCAAAAGCTGCAATCCATGTTGTTGTATCCAGAGAGGGTAAAGCCCTAACCCCTAAATTTTCTACTAGAGTAGCACGTCCAGAGGGAAGAGCAAGTAAACGAAATAATTCTGTTTTACCTACACCACGCCCTCCCAAAACCAATAGTATATTTGGTTCTAATGCTCGACGATAATCAGGAACAGGAAGAAAGTTTTTGAGAAAAACAGTCTCATCATCGCTTTCATGCTCTGCTGCTGCTCTTCCTGGAGCTATACTAATTATAAGTTCCAATAGTTTTTTTTTATCTAAATGTCTCATATCTCTACACCATTTTGTCTGTCTAATTTCCTCTCAAACAATTCACATAATCGCTTTGCTATCCCTTGATAAGGTTCGTTTGTCATTAAATTAATAAGTCCTAACAACCGAGAAGTTTCCTCTGGAGTATCATCGCGATAAAATAAAGCAATATCTCCCCGTAGTACATCCTCCAAAGGAACTACAACTGGCATAAAAGCCGCATCCAAATCGTTTTGATTGGGAACTGTTTCATCTTGCTGATAATAGTTGTTTGTAAAAACATCGTATGAAGTTATACGAAAGTTTTCTAACTCTTGATTTCTCCCTGATGCAGTTAATGGAGGAGCCAGGGCGTGAACCATTATCACAGGTAAAGGGTCTTTTGCTAAAGGTCTTGCTAGACGACGAATAACATGAGTTAATCCAGACCAGGTTTGACGCGATTGTGTGCCAAATAAAACTGCAGCATGAGACAAATCAGCTACCGCTAAACCACCGATATCATGAAATCCTGCTCTTGCATCCAACAAAATGAAGTCTAGAGGTTTCGCTACACTTGCCAGTTCCTTTAACATTCCCCGCAAAGTCTCAGACAGTTCATTAGAGGTTAAATTTTGAAAATCTAGTCTTGCTAATTTTTCCAAGTAGTTGTTGTCTATTCTACCAGCAGGAAGTAAGCGTAGTGTTTCCCCAGAATCACCTAGTAGTAACTGCTCACTAATTGGCAATATATCAGTTTTTAAAGACCACTTGCTTTGTTGAACTTTCTTCTCTAATAAATAATCTATAACACCGAATTTGCCTGGGTTGTCTTTAAAAAAGATAGTTGATAAACCAGGTGCTTCCAAATCCAAATCTACTATGGCTACTCGATGTCCATATCGAGCTAGGGTAAGTGCTGTAGCAACTAGCCCTGTCGTACGACCAACACCTCCTTTGAATGAAAAAAAGGTTACAATTGCTGGTTTGCGTCTTTCGTATACATACTTATCTTCCCATGGTGGATTGCCTGCATTTTTGTTCGTCCATGCTTGTTTGGCAACATGACGCTCCAGTACATACCAACGCGGTGATACAGTTTCATCATCCCATTCAGCTAGTACCCTTTCTTCAGTAATGACCTTAATTAAAGCTTCATAACCATCTTGTGTACTTTGTGGAAACCAAATATCTTTGCCGTAGTACGAACTAAGTTTTTGAGACAGCAAATTATCTAGGGGCTTAATATCTGCTTCTTGAAGTTCTAGACCTTTTACAGGTTCCAAGAAAAGCCGTATCATACCATAAACATCACGGATAATAGTTATTGATTCGAGCTTAGGTGTCAGTTTTGATGACACATCTGTTTCCTGAAAACATTCTTGTACTTTATCAAAAGTTTCACCGAAGGTAATCGTCATTCCTTAAAGTTCCTTGCTTTGAATTCTGCCATCTAAAATAAGTCGGGAAATAATTTCACAATAAATTTTTTCTGCTCGCGTTACAGCGTCCTTTGCTTCGATTTCACTCCAAAGTCCTGACCTTGCATAACGTCGTGCTGGATGATTTTGGTCTAGCACTGTTCCAGTTGTGCGCGATGCTGGAAGTTGTAAATTAAGTACTGGATACATCATACGTATTCTTTCTATCGCTTTACCCTGTAGCTCTGTCAAATCGTGACCGTATTTTTTTACTGCTGTTTGGTGTATATATATTTCTACTAAAACCTTGAAGGAGCATTCCACAACATAACCTGCAAGATACACTGCATTATCCCATCGCTGTCCATTTAGCAATCGTTGTGCATCACGTAAATGCCTTGCAGCTGCTTGTGAAAAAGATTCTGACATAACTATACACCTTGCTCAGAAATATGGGAAATCGGAAAATACTATATTTTGTATATTTTATCTTCTACCCAAAGACATACGCAAAAAAGAAGATTTTCTCAAACTTGCTGTGGATAGATAGCTCTATCGGGAGAAAGACTAGATAATACTTTTGTTTACATACCTCAATGTTGTAAAATTTATATCCTATGGTGAATACCCCTCCATCACAGTTTTCAGAGGAGCAGTACAAAGTAGAAAACCCGACGGCGGAAGTATCCGCCATTATCGAAACTATTGAGGAACCACCATCAGAGACAGAGATTGACCTAGAGTTCCTTTACACCAGAGATATCGAATTTCGTCAGGAAACTCTTTACTTTATTGTGGTCGATCGCTTTCATGATGGCGATCCAGAAAACAGCGAAGGTTCTAACCCAGAACTGTATGACCCTAGCAAACAAGATTGGGGTAAGTACTGGGGAGGCGACTTGCAAGGAGTCATCGACAAGTTAGATTATCTCAAAAATATGGGAGTGACTGCAGTTTGGCTCACTCCTCTGTTTGAGCAAATTGAAGAATTGTTTGTTGGTAATGCAGCGATGCATGGTTATTGGACACGGGACTTTAAACGGATAAATCCGCGATTTATTGCTAATGGAGAAGACCCTTCTTTAAACAAAACCCAAGAAACAAGAAACACAACGTTTGATAGATTAATCGACGAACTACATCAGCGCAACATGAAGCTGGTACTGGATATTGTGTGTAACCACAGTAATCCTGACATTAGTGGTACCAAAGGCGAACTCTACGATGATGGCGTTAAGATTGCTGACTTTAACGATGATGTTAATCACTGGTATCATCACTACGGGGAAGTACAAGACTGGGAAAACGAATGGCAGGTGCAAAACTGCGAACTATCAGGTCTTGCTACCTTTAATGAAAACAATATTGAGTATCGAAACTACATCAAGTCAGCAATCAAACAGTGGCTAGATAGGGGCGTGGATGCTCTCCGGGTGGATACGGTCAAACATATGCCGATTTGGTTTTGGCAAGAATTCACGGGGGATTTGTATAATCATAAGCCAGATGTATTTATTTTTGGTGAATGGATTTTCAGTCACCCCTGTGATGACAGGTCGGTAGAATTTGCCAATAACTCTGGCATGACAATTTTAGATTTTGGACTATGTGTGGCAATTCGGCAAGCTTTGGCAGAAGATTTAGAGGGAGGATTTCAACTCATTCAAGACGTTTTTGACTTAGATGATCGATACAATGGGGCTACAGAACTGATTACCTTCATAGATAATCATGATATGCCCCGTTTCCAGTCACTGAACTCCGATTCAGGGCGGTTGACGCTGGCAATTGTCTTGATTATGACATCTCGTGGTATTCCTTGTGTTTACTACGGGACTGAACAATATCTCCATGAAGATACCGATGGAGGTAACGACCCTTACAACCGTCCGATGATGGAAAAGTGGGATACCGACACTGAAATTTATCGTTATCTCAGGCTGTTGTCTGGTTTGCGTCGGCTTAATCCATCCGTATCAATGGGGAGTCAATGGCAAAAATACATTACACCGGATATTTATTGCTACGTACGTCGCTATCGAGACTCCCTCTGCTTTGTAGCACTGAATAAAGGTGAAGCTATTACTTTACCAGAGGTAGACACAGAACTTCCTGATGGGGAACATACTTGCGTGATGACTCGTAATAAGTATGAAGTGAAGGATGGTAAAATTTATGACTTTTACCTTGAGTCCCATGGCGTGATTGTGTTAAGCCGAGTTGGCGAACGAGTGAAAGGACAAACCATTATCCGCGCTCAACTCAATGGTGTGCGGACTCAATTCGGTGAAACGATCGCAGTGATTGGAGATTGTCCAGAGTTGGGTAACTGGGATATCGCCAAAGCCTACCCACTGGAGTACATCAATCAAAATACATGGTTTGCTGAGATTCCTTTTAACGAGAGTGCTGGGAAGCTCATCAGTTATAAATATGTTATGTTGCGCGAAGGGCGATCGCCCCTACGGGAAAATCTTGTCAATCGCCGTTGGGTGATTGCAAAAGAAGGTACCGTCAAATGGCGTGACACCTGGGCTTCCGGACGAGAATCATAAATTAGCACTTTAGCAGTCAGCTTTCAGCCGTCAGTCGTCAGCTTTTTAGCTGAAAGCTGATTGCTTACCAGTAATTTACCCCTGGCGGTGGTGGCAAGCGATGTATTCATTCCTACGAATACTACAACCGTGAGACGGGAGTTAGTGTATACACAGCACCATCTGTCAAGCCAGGTAAGTGCTTCATGTATTTCGATCCTCTCCACAGTTTGTCAGAAGAAATTCGTCAAGCATGGAGAGACGAAAAGAAACGACAAAAAATGTGCTTGGATGCAATATACCATAGCAGTGTAGGAGTGCGCTCGTTGTAGCCTGAGAAGTTGGGAATTTCTCTAGGTTGATTCGTCATACCTACTTGCTCCTCATAGGTTGACTGGGGTTGGTCATATTTCGGGGAGAATACCAGTTGTATTATTACAGGTAGTTTATGACAAAGTTTATTCCAGAAGCTCACAAACACACTGTGGGTGTTGTGTTAATTATTATTACAGCTTTAATTTTGGGAACTACTCCTGCGGCAGTTAAGGAGGCAATCACTGACCTTTCGCCAGCTACGCAGTTTGCAATTCGCTTCACAATTGGGGCAATAATTCTTACCCCATTTATTCGTAACCTGAATGTAAACTTAGTACGTGACGGGGTAATTCTCGGAATCTTGCTTTTTGTAATCTTTGCTACTGCAACAATTGGATTGGAAACTGTCTGTGCAAACCAAGCTTCATTTATATTCGGTCTCAACATGGTTTTTGTTACCCTGTTTGAGCTACTGTTTCGCAAGCGCCTGTCCATTAGGGCAGTTCTAGCAGTGATACTTGCTTTTACCGGTATTGGGGTGATGTCTTGGAAGAGCGGGGACTCTCTTATCGGCAGCTTTTGGTTGTTAGGTTCTGCCCTCAGCGATGCCGCTTATATCATTGTGCTAGAGATATTTTCCCCACACCACCCACCTATGCCATTGGTGACAATCCAGCTTTGGACTGTAGCAGTGCTAGGCATATTGTGGGCTGCTCCCGAAGTGAGTGAACACATTGAAGCAATTCAGATCAGCTTAGGTATATTAATATACCTTGGTGTAGTTGCCACTGCCATACTCGTTTTGTTCCAAACAGTTGCACAGCAATGGATATCTGCCCATGAGGCGGCGCTACTATTTGCTCTAGAACCTGTATTCGGGGCAATTTTCGCATTTTTGCTACTCGGCGAAACCTTTTCAACTCGCAGTTTCATTGGTGCAGCAATAGTGCTAGTTGGAATAATTTTGACTCTAACCCGTCCCAAAATTGACGAAAGAGATTCAGAACTCCCACAATTACAGGAAAGCCTGGTTCCAGATGGTACCGCCCAAAAAGGCGAAGTTTTAGTAGGAGTGCTAAGTGCTCATCAGGAAATTGAGGAGTTGTTTTAATTTTTTCCGATCGCTTATCATCAATGCAGTTGTAATAACAGATGAAAACACCCATCAATTCCATAAACTCCTCTCTTGCTACTGCGTGTCAGCTAACTCAAGCTAGCTGCTGTAAGACAGGTCTGTTGTTCTTACCTGAACAAGAATATCAAGCAATTGTTCAGTGGCTCGCAGACAATTCACCAAGTGAACTTGGTGAATTCGAGTCCAGATGTGCAATGCACGACGGGTTCTACCTCTACGACCAAAAAGAGAGTTGTCAGTTTCTAAGCGAAACAAATTTGTGCAGGCTGCATCCAGAAGGTGTAAAACCGTCCGAGTGCTTTTGGTGGCCCGTGCATATTTACGGTACAGAGCCAGAAAATCTTGAATTTTGTGTTGCAACTAGATGCTGTACTGCCTGCGAGTACATTGACGCTAACTCACATCTGCTTGACGACATCACAAAGAGAGTTCGCGAACTTGGAACAGATGTCATTTGTCGCTTCAGAAGAGTCTACTCGGGAAGCTATGAAAAACGGTTCTTGCGTAAGTTATAGTGGCTTTAAAGACGTTTTTCACCTTCCCTGAGTTTGTCAATGTTTTGCTCCCAATTAGCGCCATCAAAAGGTACGATTTCAAATTGTGAAATCACATCACCATCAAGACAACGGACATTGACATCAATACAATCGGGGTGACTGCGCGGAATGTAAAAAGAATGAATTCCACAAATCCGGCAGAATTTGTGCTGAGCAACTCCCGTATTAAATGTGTATGTTGTTAGCACATCTTCACCTTGGAGGAGAGTAAATTTCTCTTTCGGCACAATCAGATGTAAAAAGCCCTTCTTACTGCAAATTGAGCAGTTGCAGTCATCAACTTTATGATTATCAACAACTACTTGAAAGCGCACTGCACCACAGTGACACCCACCTTCATAAGTTATAGTTTGATTGTTATTTCCTAGCATATGAACTGCCCCCTTATAAATGATACATAACTAGTCATTTCATAATTCATAATTCATAATTCATAATTCCTCAACTGGCTCTTGGTCAAATCGTCGCATCAACTCCAATAAGGCTTCCTTGTCTGGCTTGCCATTTTTCATCAGTTCTGCCAAACCCTCAAAATACTTTTCACGTTCCCCACCAGGAGAGAACATAATCAGCAACTTCGCAGGTGTATTTCCTCGATTGGCAAAAGCGTGAGGTGTATTGCGCTTAACTAGTACAAAAGCACCCGCTTGACCTTGGACTTTGCGATCGCCAACTAAAATTTCAACTTCCCCCTCCAACACATAAAACATCTCTTCCATATGGCGATGGATATGAGGTCCGGGGGCAGTTCCCCCTGGCTGTATCAGGTTTTCAAAAATACCCACATGACCGTGAGTATCAGCACCAACAGCTTTAAATGTTACCTCACTAGTACCGATAGTCAGGCGATCGCCTTCTCCGGGCGCTAGTACAATTTCTTTGATAGGTAATGTCATAAGGTTCACGTCGATTAAAATTCTCATGCACTTTTTAGGGGAACTTCAATTTCTTCCGCCAGCCAAGCAGCATAGGCAAGTCCAATGTTCAATATTATTGTTGTAATATTGCAATTATTGTCGCTATGACTTCTTCTAGCTTTTCTGATTTAAGTTGACCTGCTTTGTAAAGAATTATGGATTCATCCGCTGTGAACAAGCGATTAGGTCGAATATTACTAATTTGATTGAGATTACCTGTGTTAAAGTGACTATTGTCAATGTTAATAGCATATTCATCGCTTACTGCTTGACTGGTAATTTGACAGAGAATGAGGTCATTTCCCTGAAGATTAGCAACAACTACAGCGGGTCTACGTTTTGCTTGGGTTAAGTCGGAAAAAGGGAAGGGGACAATAACAACATCACCTTTTACAAATCTTGCCATGCTTCCTCTTCTTCAGGTCTCAACCAGTCTTTTTCTAGTGAAGATTCACTTAAGAGGGTTACTTCTAATTTTTCTTGTTTGCACTTATTTTGCAAAAACTGAAGAAAATTTAACAATTCTTTTAGCAGAGGTTCTGGCACATTTTCGATTTCTTGCAGCAGTTGTTCTTTAATATTCATACTATGTAGCTCAATTACAATTCCTATAGGACTTAATTGCTAATTCCTACAAGATTTAGTCGTTATAATTTTATCGTACCCTTCTAGCTGTACATCAGGTATTTTTTTAGATTTGCCCTGAATTAAAATTCGGGCTCAAAGCTCAAACCTGTTAAAACAGGTTAAAAGCCTAGAGCGCTAGTACGGAAATCCCAAAAACCCCGTTTCTTCAAGTTGGCGCAACAGAAAATCAGTCTTTAAGGGCGACAGAAACCGGGTTTTTTAGCCCAACGAGTGAATGCTGTACCGATGCTCTAGTAGTCCTTCTCCTCCTCTGCGTTCTCTGCGCCTCTGCGGTTTTTCATTCAGCCTGTTAAAATTAGTGTGGTGAACCACTAGGAGCATTAAATAATTGCAAGCGAAACTTTGATATGAAAATTTATTGAATGCTTTAAAATTACCTATCCCTTGCAGTATCAGGAGTTTATCTAATGGCAAAGATAGTAACTCGATATGCAGCGCATTAGTGCTGAGCGAATGAAAATTGAACATTGGCGATCGCCTTCTCCGGGTGCTAGTACAATCTCTTGAATGGGTCGTGACATTTGGATCTCTCTATCAGAAAGTTAGTTTTTGGTTGAACCTTAACTGTTCCACTTTTGTATCGCCAGTGCAACTATCATAGGGTTAATGACTTACTCCTCCTGCCACCCTCGCAAATTCCCAAGCCATCACTGACCGATATCTTTAGCCATGTCGTAACAATTCTTTCACTTTACTGCTGATAGATTTTTCAACGCTACATTCAATGTCCACGCCTTATTGGTAAAATCCTTACCCTAGATTGAGCTTGGTCAACGGTAACTAAAGCACCATTATCTAGTTCAGATTCAAACTGACGTAAGGCAGAAATTACAAGATTTTCAATACTGGTAGGTAAAACATCTTGAGTCCGTATTTGAATGACACTTGGCGTTCCTGCGCCCGTAGCAGCTAATAGAGAACCAAAATCTAAATCGTGGGTAAAGACAATGTATCCGTTAGCTCTTGCCCACTCCATAATTACCGTATCTTTTTCACGGGAGTCACCTACATTAGACCAGTGGACAGCTTCAATATCGAATTTCTTGAAAATCTTTATCCAATCTGGAGAAAGGTTCATATCAATTAAAATTTTCATGCACTTTTTAGGGGAACTTCAATTTCTTCCGCTCGCCAAGCAGCATAGGCAAGTGCTTCGTATATATCCGCTTCTTCTAAGTAGGGATATGCTGTAAGGATGTCGCTCGTAGTATGTCCTGATGCCATTAACCCAACGATTGTACCAACGGTAACACGCATCCCCCGAATACAAGGCTTACCACCCATAACTTCTGGATTACGGGTAATTCTGGTAAGATTGTGCATAACTATTATCTTCCCCTTGTAGTTACACGATTATAAAACTGGTGTTGCTCTATCAATTTTATCCATTAATCTTATCATCTCTTATTTCTAAACGTAAGTGTTCAGCCTTCAGCAATCAGCTTTATTTTAAAATCAGCGTTCATCAGCGTAGCCTGCGGCAAGGCTTACGCCTACATCTGCGGTTTTAAACAGCCCATGACCTAATTTTTGCAAAAAGTCTAAAAAAATGGCGCTATCCGGTCAACAGTTGGAACAACTAAGAGATGCTTTGAGGGAGCATCCCAATAAACCATCACTAGAGCAAATGTTATTCTTTATATTAGATAAAAACTTGGATGCGATCGCTGGAGGTGACAATTTAGAAAATATCGTTTTTGAGTTAATAAAAGCGGCAAAATCTCAAGGATGGCTTAAACAACTCATTTGTGCTGCGCGTCAGTCGAACCCTGAAAATCCGCGCTTACAAGAAATTGCTTTATTTCTAGTATCAAACACCTTACAAATTGTAGAGAATCCCTTTGGTTGTAGAGGTCGAATTACAGACCCCAAAAAATTTTTCAACCGTGAAGAACTACTACGTCAAGTTTTTGAAGAACTACGCAAAGGGTCTAGCATCTCGCTCGTAGGAGAATTATGCGGTCAAGATACCTTGTCTTTCCCTGTCAGAATGTCCATTGCAGAAATTTCACGAGAAACGAAGCTGAGTCTTGATGAAGTGACAGACGCACTCAAAACTTTGGAAAATCATGATGTCGTGACTCAATGCGATCGCCTCTATATCTATACAGTAGAACTCATGCGGCGCTGGGTCGCCAAAACTCAATGAATTGAGATGGAAAAGATTAGAGTTAAAAATAGTCATGCATATTGAAAAGCTACACATACGAAATTTTAGAGGATTCCAGGAAATTATTTTAAAGTTTCCTCAAAGTCAATTAGCTGTCTTTATTGGTATAAACGGTGCTGGTAAGTCATCGATTTTAGATTGCATAGCAGTCATGTTAGCTCAGTTTGTAGCTAGATTCCGTTCTAGTAAAAAAGTTGAAGTAAGGTTTACAGAAAATGATATAAATCTTAATTCAAACTTCACTGAAAATACTATCACAATTCTAACCGAACAGGAAAAAAAGTTATCTTGGAAGATGATTCAAGAACGTGTATACACACAAAATAAAAGTAACTATGATGAGATGAGTAATTATATCAAAAGTCTACAAGAAAATTTAAAATATCGCCCTGATTTAAATTTACCAGTCATGGTTTATTATCAAACCCATAGAATGGTTTTGAAAAACCCGTACACTTTTAAAAAGAAAAGTAGCAAGACAACGAAAAAAGAAGTTTATCATCAATTGTATGCTTACGAAAAAGCTTTTTCTACAGGCGTCAATGATTTCCAGGATTTTTTTGAATGGTTTAAAGAAGAAGAGGATTATGAAAATGAAATTAGATTAAGGGAAAATCGTCATTACAGAAACCCAAAATTAGAGATTGTCAGAAGCGCTATTATAAATTTCTTAGAAAGATTTTCTAACAGTCATTTTTCAGATTTGCGAGTAGTGAGGTCAACAACAGATAGAGATTTTTATTCTGACACAGTTTCCAGTCAACCTTCATTAACTATTACAAAAAATCATCAAGATTTAAGGTTGGAACAACTTTCCGACGGAGAAAAGATGTTATTGATGTTAGTCACTGATTTAGCAAGACGGTTAGCGATCGCTAATCCAAGTGCTCATGATGCATTATCAGGTGAAGGAATAGTTTTAATTGATGAAATAGACCTGCATTTACATCCCCAATGGCAAAGAAATGTAATCCGCAGTTTGACACAAACCTTTCCCAACTGTCAATTTATTGTGACTACTCATTCACCACAGGTATTGAGTGGAGTGAGAAGAGAAAACGTATTTATTTTAGAAGATTCTCAGCTAATTGAGAATACACCCCATACTTATGGCAAAGATAGTAACTCGATTTTATATGAGCTAATGAATGTTAAAGAAAGACCAGATGAAGTACAACAGCAGATAGAACACTGTTTTAAATTAATAGATGACGGTTGTTTAGAAGCAGCTAAATTGGCTTTGAATGAATTATCTAATTTACTGGGTGAAAATGATTCAGAAGTCGTCCGAGCTAATACACTAATTGGTTTTTTAGAAGAATAAATAATATGAAGCGTATTATTAAGGGTCGAGAACCTCTATCATTACTTGAGCATCGCCTCAAATCTTTTGCTGATTATGATAATTATCCTGAAAAAGATGAACTAAGGACATCTTTGCTAACTGAGCAAGGGTACATTTGCTGCTACTGTATGCAGCGCATTAGTGCTGAGCGAATGAAAATTGAACATTGGCGATCGCAAGATAGATATCCAAACTTACAATTAAATTACAATAATTTGCTTGGTGCTTGTGAAGGTGGTCAAGGTTCACCAAGTCATTTGCAACATTGTGATACAAAGAAGGGTAATACAGAGATTAAAATCAATCCTCTTGATAATCCTAGAAATTGCGAAGAAGCCATTAAATATCTTGCTACAGGGAAAATTTATTCTGATCATGAAACTATAGATCGAGAACTAAATGATGTTTTAAATCTTAATATGCAAACGTTGGTTAATAATCGAAAAGAAGTTTTAGAACTTGCGCTTCAACAGTTAAAAAGTGAATATCCTAAGGGAGATTGGACAGTAGCAATGTTAACGAAAAAAATCCAACAGTGGAGCAATAGGCAAAAGGACGCAAAATATAAACCTTACTGTCAAATAGTTATTTATCATTTAAAAAAGAAGTTAACTAGGTATGTATGAACTCTGTTATCTTCAAGTCATCCACAAGAAAATTGCTCCCCCCTACACCCCACACCCTTACACCCCTACACCCCTATTTTCAACTTTTCTCCAATTGCGCGACTCGCTTTTCTAATTGATTGACTTGTTGCTTCAGTTCTATTACTAGTGTTGCAAGTCTATCAAACATTTTCTCCCGGTCTTGGGGTGTTACTGTTCTTCTAGAACCTGTTGATGGTGCTGGTGTCCTTGTCGAGGGAACTCCACTACTTTTACTAATTAAAGCCTCCAAACGGTCTACCCGACTTTCTAAACGAGAAAAGTCAGATTGGAGGTTGGAGAGTCGAGAGTCAATTAGCTGGGATGATGCAGTGTTTGAGAATATTCCACCCCAAAGAAGAACCACTGACAACAGTGCTAATATTACTAACCAAATACGTTTCATAATTTTGCTCAAACCCACAGCTATGAGTTATGAAATGATAAAAAGTTACATCGTAAGCGTTCAGCTATCAGCTATCAGCTATCAGCTTTTATAAGCTATAGAGGTGTTTATAATAGGACAAGGAAACAACTATAAAATGCAAGGGAACAGGTTCTAAAGCTGACGGCTGAAGGCTGATAGCTGATAGCTTACGTTACATCTTAGTGCTTATATTATGTTTGGATAAACACCTACGCTGAGTTTGTAGATGCGATGCATGCGCTAAAGCGCAACTACGAACAACCAAAATATACATCACATTCAAATTTAACCATTCATAATTCATAATTCATAATTCATAATTCTTTCTCTTTTACTTCAAAGGTGATATTACACATTTGTGTTTGTTGTAGCGCTTCTACACAGAGTTTGGCGACATCCTCGCGACTGATTTTTCCTCTAATGTTGTCACCTTGCTCGAAAATAATTTCCTTACCTCCTGGTTCCTCAGTTAAGGCGCATGGTCTAATAATTGTGTAAGGAATTCCGCTTTCTCTTAAACTATCTTCTCCTTTCAACTTCCACGTCAAAATTCCTCCCAATTGGTCATTTAATCTCACAGCTGGAGGTTCTTCATCTAAGTTGATTCCAGGGCGTCCGGGACGGGTGACTCCTGCGGAACTGACGAGGACAAACTGCGGTGTCACTTCACCACCATAAGCTTTGATAGATTCTACCTGTAAGGTAAAACCACCAGGGGAAAATTTGGGATTTAATTCACCGTCATATTCAAATTTGCTCAACATGAGTTGAAATGAGCAAATTTTACTAGTATCGATAGGTTGATAATCCTTTATTGTTTTCGCCCGAAAGACCGCAATTAAGTCTGCAAAAGGTATGCGGACATTCATCCAAGTGTTTGCTTCGGTGTCAAAAGAATAGCTGTAAGCTACACCATCCCATTGTGCTTCTGTACGCAGGAGGAATTTATAACGTTGTCCATCACCTCTGAGGCGCAATTCTACACCTTCATAACCGGATAAATTAAATGGAGACGTGAAGTTTTTGGTTCTGACAGAAGCAAATCCTCCAGAGTTAGCGGTGGAGACGTTCCCAGCAAACAACGCCGTCCCTTCTACCAGTTGAATTTGGCTCTGACTGACACCACCCATAACTACATCATCCACAGCACCCCACGTGTTCTTCACTTCTGTTGATGGGTTGGTGAAATCAAATAACAGTTTTCCACCTGCTGGTGGTAAATATTTCGCAGCGGCTTCTACTAGGTTTTTTACACCTCGGTATTCCACGTTTTCAGGGGTGTCACCGACAATTTCTGGTTGGTAAAATTTGACTCCTTGATAGTACTTCTCTCTTTCTGGGGTGTCTCCTTCTACTGGTTGTACCCGCACGGCTGTACAACAGATGACAGCTTGGATGTTTGCCATAACTAAAGAAGTTAGGGTTTCTGGTTTTGTAATATCGGCAACAACAAGTTCCGTGTCATTACCAAGAAGCGATCGCGCCTTATCAATATCGCGAACCAGCGATCGCACCTTATAACCCCGTTCTAGCAGTCGTCGCACGACTCGTTTACCGACACCACCTGTTGCACCTGCTACCAGTATGACTCCCACTTGTTTTGCTCCATCAGGTTTGTTTTCATTATGACTGGGACGACCTTGAAATAAATCCTGTATCCAGTTTAAAAATGGAATGACTTCAAAGTAAGTTAGGGTTTGAATAAATCTACTGAAGTCCCATTGAGCGCGATTTTTATCTGTCATAAGAGGTACTTTTATGAATAATTGGTTTCAATCAGCCCGTTTTGGAATGTTTATTCATTGGGGACATAGTTCTCAACGCGGTTCTGAATTGTCATTTTTTCAGCAGCAAATAGTATAAATTTCCATTGCTATTAGTGATACCAGCGCGATCGCCTGCTAAAGAACCAGTTCCGATAAAATAATCCACCCGTCCCGGACTTTTGATAGCGCTTCCTGTATCTTGGTCTAGCACAAAACGGCTCACCTGACGAAACTCCAGCCCGGAACCTGCTTTGGGGTAGGGAAATGAAGAGTAAATGAGTGCTAAAGCGCCTGGAGGCATGAGAGACTTGTCTGTAGCAATAGAACGTTCTGCTGTTACTGGTACACCTATACTGCCTGTCGCAGCTTTACCTTTGGTTTCTGTAAAGAAAATAAAGCGTTCCCATCGGGGGAGATATTCAGTTAAATCTTGTGGATTTTGACGAAAATGTCTGATTAAATCGGGTATTGTTGCTTTTTCTTGTGATAGTTTACCATCTTTAATCAGTGCTTGACCGATACTCGTCCACGGGTAATCCGTTCCACCAGCATAACCAACGGAGGTCATTTTACCATTGGTCAGCTTGAGTTTGGCAGAACCTTGAATGTGAATCATATACGCATCTAGGCGATCGCGAAACCAAAACAACTCCAAACCGCGCAATCGACTGTTATTCCCCAGCAAACCATCTTTCCCTTCTAATTCAATCCGTTTCGGATGGGGTTTAGCCCATCGGTCAAAATCCGACGGACGCCGATAAATGGGATACTTATACACTGATGTACGAACCCGACTAGCAGTATAAACTGGCTCGTAATATGCAGTAAATTTAACACTACCTTGACCATCACTACCAACTGATTTATAAAAAACAAATTCCCGCTTGACAGCAGCTTGTAATTGTGCTGGAGACTTAGACTTAACAACAAGTTGACGGAAACGTATCAAACTACGCCTAACACGAGAGAGTGTAATTTCCTTAATAGGGTAATTTCGATATGCTTTGACTGCTGAACTGGTTTTCAAGTAACGCAAACTGTTGTTAATCGCCGCAAGTAGCGCTTGTTTATCCCCCCGTTGACCTTTGCTACCCCAAATTTGCTCATCCCAACCCAAGCATTGTTCGGTGGGTTTACATATTTCTATATCTGTTGGTTGAAGTGGTAGTAGAGGTTTCTCAAGTTGGGGAGACTCTTGCGGTGCTAGTTGCTCGGAGTTATTTGGAAGTGGTAAAGGCGGTAAATTAGGCGCTTGAGCAACAACTAACCAAACAGGATTAACAAAGACGAGTCCTAAACTTAAAGAAAGTAAAGTCAGCATTTTTCTTATTTTACTAGCTTTGGAAGAGCACACTGATAAGCTATCGTGTCTGGAAGTTGTACATTTTTTGGTAGGTAGTGGATAGTGGATAGTAGATAGTGGATAGTAGTTGATATAGCAATTCTATTTATATTATCCACTAACAACAAACAACTAACAACAAACAACTAACCACTAAAATATCTAATTCTTACTACTTCGCAAGCGCAAGCTTTCAACGGTGTAAAAAATAGCAGGCGCTGTCAGTAGGAGAAGAATGATTTGTGGTAAATCGCCGCCATATATTCTGCTTTGCGAGAGAAGAATACCACCACAGATAATAAAACCTACTATTAGTACGATATCTTGGCGTCGGAAAAGTTTTGGACGCAAAAAAACGAACACAGATAGAGAGAGGGCTGTAACTATAAAAATTGTCCCTAATAAATTCAGAGTATTTTTAAACATTTTTCCTTAATTAAAAAGCCTACTAATATTACTTCATTCCTCGCAAGCGCAAAGATTCTGCTACTGCAAAAATAGTCAACCCTGATAATAAAAGCTGACTTATTGGTATTTCCTGAGTTCTATTTTGTTGGAATTCTTGAAATAAAAGAAGTATTCCGCAAAGGAAGATAATGACAGCAAAAATAGCATCGTAATCTCTTGCTAGTCTTGGGTACCACGAACGGAGAAAAAATAGCCCTGCTCCAAATCCTGCAAGCAAAACACCTAGTAATATTATCCAAGTTGCGACTTTAAAGAAAAGTAATCCCATTGCACCAACAAAAGGTAAAAATCTCACAACAGATAAAGTTCGATGTAACCAGATTGGAGGTACAACTTCTTTTATCGGTTCAGAATTGGTTGTACCACCTACGGTCATTGTAGATGCTCGCTGGTACGTGCTCACAGGTGGATTCATTGTCAGCCCAACTGTGGGTGCATATGCTGCGCTGATCGATGGTTGCATTATTGGTAAGGGATTGAGCAATAGTTGGAGGTCTTGCAATACTTCACCCGCTGATTGATAGCGATCGCGATAGTGATAGCGTACCATCTTCTGTAAGATCACCTCCAATCTCGGAGAAATCTGGGCTTGTTTTTGCCAAAGAAGTTCACCTGTTTCTGGATTTTCCTGTAATTGATTAGGCGACATTGTTGTTAATGCTTGGATAGCGACCATACCCAAAGCATAAATATCACTGTTTTGTCGTGGTTTACCATGAGCTTGTTCTGCTGACATATAGCCCGGAGTTCCAATCGCAACAGTCGCCGTTACTTGAGTGGGAAATTCTGCTAGTTGCGATGGGATAAACCCCGTAGCAGGCGATCGCATTTGTTTAACCGCACCAAAATCAATCAAAACCAACTTACCATCTTTCTCACGTCTAATTAAATTATCCGGTTTAATGTCACGGTGAATAACCCCATAACTATGAACAAACTCCAAGACACCCAAAACATCTTGTAACATTTGGATAGCTTGGCTTTCATTCCAAGGTTGGTCGGTTTGCATTTCCATGCTAAGTGGATGTCCGACAATCAACTCTTGCACTAGAAAAAATTCTTCATTCTCTTCAAAATAAGCCAAAAGACGTGGAATTTGGTCATGATTACCCAGTTGTTCCAAGATTTCTGCTTCACTGTTAAATAAACGTCTGGCTAGTTGCAAATAGTTAGGTTCAGAACTAGCAGGCTTAAGTAGTTTGAGAACACATTGAGGATTTCCGGGTCTGCGAGTGTCTTCAACAATATAAGTCTGACCAAATCCTCCCAAACTCAGATTTTGGACAACTTTGTACCGCCCGTCTAGTAGCTTTCCTAGCATTGTTTTATTGTCAGACGACCTTAATTTAACAGTTATCAGTTACTAGTTATCAATTTTACTCCTTGGTCAACCGTTCAGGCGCAATACTACAAGGGAAGCGCGAAAATTAGAAACCCGTATTCTCCAAGAATAGGGGTTTCTAGCCCCTCATCAATTGTATCCCTTCCAGTATTCGGTTCAAGCATTGGTAGCGATTCTTCAAAATTTAACCACAGATACACGCAGATTTTCCGTAATTTTATCTGCGTTCATCTGCGTTCATCTGCGGTTCAAAATTCTACATCATATTCAATGGGTCTACATCAATCGTCAAACTCACAGACGAATGACAAAGTTGACGCACCTCCCCCCAATCCGGTAAATATGGTAGTACATCAGCAGAAAACTTCAGCAAAATTTGCCACCGATAACGATTTGCGACCCGTAAAATATTAGCAGGAGCTGGACCCAAAATATCCAACCCTTCTTGTTTAGGTAGAGCTTTTGCGATTATCTGTGCTGTCTTTTCTACCTGAATAGGGTCAGTACTACTCAGGCGCAGTAAAATCAATCTTCCATAGGGCGGATAGTTCAGCACTTCACGTTGTTCCAATTCAGTCTGAATAAAACAGTGGTAATCGTGATTTTTGACTGCTTCAATTACCGAATGTTCTGGGGTATAAGTTTGGACAATCACTCGTCCTGGGTCTTCACCTCTCCCAGCACGTCCAGCGACTTGAGTTAGGGTTTGAAACGCTCGTTCGCTAGAGCGGTAATCTGATAAATGAAGCAATCCATCAGCAGCAACAACACCGACAAGAGTCACCTGTGGTAAATCCAACCCTTTGGTAAGCATCTGCGTCCCGACCAATAAATCTGCTTCACCGTTAGCAAACTGTGTCAATAGGGTGCGGTGGGCTCCTTTAGCACGGGTGGTATCGCTATCAAAGCGGATAATACGCAAATCAGGAAACTGTTTTGCTAACTCCTGCTCGACTCTTTGAGTTCCGCTACCAAAGTATTTTAGATAGGGAGAACTACATTCTGGACAGTTTCGGGGGTGCGATCGCGCAAAGTTACAGTAGTGACACCGCAGTAGTTGAGGCGCTCCGTCTTGAGTGTGGTGATAGGCTAGCGATACATCACAATTAGGGCATTCTATCACATATCCACAATTACGACAAGACACAAAAGTACTGTGTCCCCGACGGTGAATGAATAAAATTCCCTGTTGACGGCGTTCTTGCAATTGCTGCAAAGCTTCTTGTAAGGAACGACTAAATATAGAACGGTTTCCCAACTGCAACTCTTGTCGCATATCTACCACTTCCACAGGTGGGAGGGGACGGGAGTGAATGCGTTCGGGAAGAGAAAGGTAGTAGGAGGAAACGGGGAGGGGGGGAGAGGAGGAGGGGGGGAGAAATTCTTCTTGTTCCCTTGT